>NZ_CP108494.1:7585836-7903614 GCF_041435435.1 Streptomyces sp. NBC_01241
GTCGAGGGTCGGCGGAACCGGGAGCGCCAACGGCGAGGTCACGACCTCGGAGCTGGGCTTGAAGACGTTGACCAGCGCCACGTAGAGCGGCATGCAGAAGACGGCCGCCACGCCGGTGGCCAACAGCGGCCGCATCCACGGCATTCGGGAGTTCACAGATTCACCTCTCGTCGTTGCAGGAGCCTGAGCACGGTCACGCTCGCGACCGAGACGACGACGAGCATGATCCCGGCCATCGCGGACGCCACTCCCGGACGTTGCTCGGAGAAGGCGGTGCGGATCACCGCGAAGGCCACGGTGGCCGTGCCGTCGGTGCCGGGGCCGCCGTTGGTGAGCACGGCGATCTGGTCGTAGACCTTGAACGAGCTGATCATCAGCATCACGGTGTTGATCGTCAGCGCGGGCGCGAGCAGCGGCCAGGTGATCGCGCGGAACTGCTGCCAGGGGCCGGCGCCGTCGAGGCTCGCCGCCTCGTCGAGCTCGGCGGGGATCCCCGCGAGCCCGGCGAGGTAGACCACGACGGCGAAGCCGAGCAGCTGCCAGACCATGATCCCGGAGACGGAGTAGATCGCGTACGACGGATCCGTGAGCCAGCCCGGCGGGTGCTCGACCCCCAGTGAGACGAGCGCGCTGTTCAGCAGGCCGTCATCCGCCAGGATCGAACGCCCGATCACCGACACCACCACAGCGGAGAGGATCACCGGTGTGAAGTAGACGCTGCGGAGCAGGCTGTAGAGCCGTCCCGGCCGGCGCAGCAGCAGGGCGATCGCGAGACCGAGCAGGTTCGTCAGCAGCACCACGATCACCGTGATCACCACGGTGTTCCACAGGGAGTGCCGGAACTCCTCGTTCCCGAGGAGGAATCCGTAGTTGTCCAGGCCTACGAACGAGGTCTCCGAGCGCGTGGCGCGCTCATCGGTCAACCCGGTGTAGAGGGTCCACAGGATGGGCGCCAGGACCATCGCGGTGAAGATCGCGAGGGTCGGCATGACGAAGACGGCGCCGGCTCCCACCGACGACCACGTCCAGGTGCGGCGCTGGTGCGGCCCACCCACGCGCCCGGACGGGGCCGAAGTGGCCGGCGGCCGGTCGGACCGCGACTTCCCTCCGGCGGCGTCGGTCCCCGTCCGGGCGCGCGAGGGGCGCGTCACTTCGCGAGCTCCTTGAACTTCGTGTTCAGCGTCGCGACGAACTTGTCCACGTCCGCACGGCCGTTGAGGAGATCGTTCAGTGCCGCGTCGACCTTGGGTATGAAGCCCGACGGCAGGGCCGGGACACCGCTCTCGTTTCCGAAGCTCGGCGTCACGGTTCCACCGGCCTGGGCCTTCTCGTAGAGATCGAGGGTGGTGTTGTACAGCGGCGGCAGGCCGGCCGGCGGCTTGTAGCCCTTGAGCGCGACGAACAGGCCGTCGTACCGCGCCCCGCCGTCGGCGTTCAGCTTCGAGAACTCGATGGCCCACTGCTTGGCCTTCGCGACGTCAGGGGACTTGGCGCTCACCGACAGTCCACCGCCGGTGTACACGGGCAGGACGAGCGAGCCGTCCTGCGTGGGCATGGGGAAGGCGCCGAACTCCTTCTGCTGCGCCTTGTCCGGGGACGCCGGGAACCACGAGCCCATCGGGTACATGGCGCCCTTGCCCTTGAGGAAGGCTTCCTGCGCCTGTGCGTAGGTGGCCGACAGGTTGTCGACGTTCTCCTTGCCCGCCAGTGCCTTCATCTTGGTCGCCGCGTTGACGAACAGCGGGTCGCTGAAGTCGGTCTTCCCCGCGGTCAGCTTGTCGAGCCACTTCGGGTCCTTGGCGTAGACCTCGTCGGCCACCAGCTGGGCGAAGGTCCAGCGCGGGCCGAGGCCGTCCGGTGCACCGCCGCCGATGACGAACGGCTTGATCTGCGCCGCCTTCAGCTTGTCGACCGCGGCGAGCAGGTCGTCCCACTTTTTCGGAGGAGTGGTGATGCCCGCCTTCTCGAAGGCCGCCTTGCGGTAGTAGATCTGCCACGTCTGCGAGTTGGTGGGAAGCTGGTAGATCTTGCCGTTGAAGCTGTTCGCGGTCGGGCTGGTCCAGTCCGCCACTTCCTTCTCGCTGAACTGGGCGAGCTTGCCGCCCTCCGCCAGTCCGGCGGGGTCGATCGCGACCATGATGTCGGGCAGTGCGCCGGTCGAGTCGAGCTGGCGCGTGTACTCGTTGCGCTGTTCGGCGCTCGGCGCGACGAGTTTCTTGATCTTCACCCCCGGCACCTTGGCACTGGTCCGGGCGATGATGTCGTCCCAGTAGGAGGCAGTGAGGTTGGGGGTCTCGAAGGTGAGCAGGCTCAACGTCACGTCATCGCCCGAACCGCTCCCACCTCCGTTCCCGCCGCCGACGGCACAGCCGGTCAGCGCGACCAGGCCCAACGACACCGCTACCGCACCCCAGTTGGCCCGCTTGCTCATGAGGCCCTCCTTGCTGGTCGAACCCACCGGGGGATGTCGCTCGGCCAGAATTTAGATAAGTAAGTTTCTTGGCAATATTGCTGTTGCGGCGTCAATTTAGATACCGTGCCGCCGTGAGTCAAGACATCGGTGAAACCCGGGGCAGCACGGCACCCGCAGGCCGTGCGGGCGATGCCCACCTCCTGCGCAGGCTCAATCTCTCGGCCACGGTGCGGGCCTTCCTCGACGCCGCGTCACTGACGGTCAGCGACGTGCGTTCGATCGTCGGAGTCTCCCGCCCCACCGCCGAGGACCTGGTGGCGACGCTGCTGGACGAGGGCTTCGTCCGTGAGGCGCTCGACCGTCCGAACGGCGAGCGGTCCGCGGGACGGCCGGCCCGGCGCTACGAGGTCGTGGCCGAGAACTTCGCCGTCGTCGGCGTCGACATCGGCGCCCACAAGGTGGCTGTGGTCGTCTGCGACCTGCGCGGAAACGTCCTGGCGGTGCGCAGACGCAGCGTCGACTCCCGCATCGGGCCGGCCGGGCGCATCGGGGCGGCGGCGCGACTGGCCGAGGCGACCCTCCGGCAGACCGGGACGAACGGGGAACACGTCCGCTCGGTGGCCTGCGGCATCACCGGTGTGGGGGCCAACGACTCGGAGGTCATGGACATCCGCACCGTTCCCGCGGGCCAGGACCTGGACGTCTACTCACTCCCGGGTTTCGACCGGATCGACGTCGTGTCGGAGGTGTCGGAACGCTTCAAGCGCGACGTGCTGGTCTCCAACGACATCCACCTCGCGGCGGTGGCCGAGCAGTGGCGGGGCGGCGCCGGGGCACGCGACCTCGTCTACATGCACGCCGGCCGCCGCCTCGGGGCCGCGATCGTCATCAACGGGCAGATCCACAACGGGCGGCACGGCCTGGCGGCGTCCGTCGGTTCGATGAAAATCCTGGGGTGGGCCGAGGCGATGGCGCAGCTCGACCGCGAGAGCCGCAAGCTTGCGGGCTCGGCCGCCGAGGAGTCCACCAGCGGCAACGTCCGGGCGCTCTTCGAAGCGGCCGCGAACGGCGACCGCACTGCGGTGCGGACCGTCGACCGCGTCGCCGAGGCCCTCGCCCTGGGCGCCTCCGTCCTGGTCCACGCCGTCGACCCCGATCTCGTCGTGCTCGGCGGCGGCCTGTCCCGCGCGGGGGACGTGCTCGCCGGTCCCTTCGAGCGGCACCTGGCCGCGACCTCCCTCAACCGGACGGGATTCCGCGTGTCCCTGCTCGGCGACGAGTCCGTCGCCCTCGGCGCCGCCCGGCTGGCGCTCGACGATCTCAAGGAGCGCCTGCTCGCAGTGCAGGCCTGATCCACCCCCCACGCCCCCTCTCACCGCACCAAGGAGTCACCGAATGATCGAGCCCGGACGCGTTGCCGTGCCCGTGCCCACCGCCCCCGTGTCCCTCTCCGGACTCGGCGGCACCGAGACCACGACGATGGTCCTGCTGCCGAGGGCGGACGGCTTGCCCGACATCGGGTGGGTGGGGCCTTCCCTGGCGGCGACGGACGTGAGATCCCTGACGATCCCGGCCTCGGTCGAGACCACGGCCTGGAACTCCTGGCTGATCGGCTCACAGGTCAGCGTGCTCCCGGAGCACGCGCGCGGCTACCTCGGACGGCCCGCGCTGCTCGGCCACCGGGTCGGCCCCGAAGGCCCCGGGAGCGACTGGTCCACCGCGTTCGGCCCCGGATCGGTGCGGTGTGACGACGGCTCACTCGTGGTCCGGGCCACCGACGGGGCAGCGGGACTCGAACTGTGCTTCGAGGCCGAAGCCGTCCCGGGCGGAGGGCTCCGCCTCCGGCACCTGTTGACCAACGTCGGCGCCGGTCCCTACGTGGTCGACGCGCTCGACGTGGTCGTCCCCGTTCCGACCGGCGCGGGCGAGATCCTCGACTTCACCGGGCGATGGGCCCGCGAGCGGCAGCCCCAGCGCCGTGCCCTCGCGGACGGGCAGTGGGTCCGGGAGCACCGCCGTGGCATGCGCGTCCTCGACGGCACCGGCCTGGTCGTGGTCGGTAGCCCCGGCTTCGGATACGGCCAGGGTGAGGTGCTCGGTGTCCACCTCGCCTGGAGTGGCAACCACCGGTACGCAGTCGAGCAGCTCAGCTCCGGCACCGCCGTCGTCCGGGCCGGCGAGTTGCTGCACCCGGGCGAGATGGTCCTCGCCGAGGGTGAGACGTACGCGATGCCCTGGGTGCACGTGGCCGCGTCCGCGCGCGGCCTCGACGGACTGGCGGACGCGACCCACCAGTACGTCCGGTCGCTCGCGGCCCATCCGTCCCGGCCCGCACCCGTCATGTTCAACCCGTGGGAGGCGGTCTACCTCGACCACGACCTCGACACGCTGACCGCGCTGGTCGACATCTCGGCCGAACTGGGTGCCGAGCGTTTCGTGCTCGACGACGGGTGGTTCGCGGGCCGCACCTCCCTCGACGACGGCCTGGGCGACTGGACCCCGGACCCGGCGGTGTGGCCGCACGGGCTGGCACCACTGGTGGACCGGGTGCACGAGAAGGGGATGGAGTTCGGGCTCTGGTGGGAGCCGGAGGCCGTCAACCCCAACTCCGCGGTCCACCGCGACCATCCCGACTGGATTCTGCGCACGGGCGACCGGTCGCCCGTGCTGGAACGCAACTGCTACCTGCTCGATCTCGGCCGGGAGGACGTGCGGACCCACCTGCTCGACGCCTTCGGCCGTCTGGTGGCGGCGCACCGGATCGACTTCGTCAAGTGGGACCACAACCGCGACCAGGTCGACGGCGGTGACTCGCGCGGCACCGGCCGGCCCGCTTCACGGCGGCAGACCCTCGCCTTCCGCGAGCTCCTCGATGAGCTGGCCCGCCGCCATCCCGGCATCTCGTGGGAGAGCTGCGCCTCGGGAGGCGGCAGGATCGACCTGGACGTGCTCGAGCGGGTCCAGAGCACCTGGGCCTCCGACGTCACCGATCCGCTGTCCCGCCAGCCGATCCAGCACTGGAGCGCCCAGCTCGCCCCGCTGGAGTACCTCGGCGCTCACGTCACCGCACCGGTCTCCCACCAGACCGGCCGGACCAGCGTCCTGGACCTCCGCGCGGCCACGGCCTTCTTCGGCCAGTTCGGCATCCAGTGGGACCTCACGAAGGTGCCGGCCCACGAGCTGGACCGTCTCGCGTCCTGGATCGGCCTTTACAAGCGGCACCGCGCGCTCCTGCACACGGGGCGGCTGACGCGTGTCGCACTGCCCGACGGTCTGCTCGCGCATGGAGTGGTCGCCCGGGACCGGTCGGAGGCGCTCTTCTCCTATGCCCAGCTCGATGAGATCGTGCCCGTGCCGCCTCGGCTCCGCATCCCTGGACTCGACCCGGACCGGACCTACCGCGCCTCGCTCGTCACGCCGGCCGACCCGTCGGTCACCTGGGAGGTCACGGGCGTCCAGGCCTCCGGTGCGGCGCTGGGAGCACTGGGGCTGCCAGGTCCCGCGCGGGCATCTCAGAGCGCGGCGCTGGTCCACCTGCGCGCCGTCTGATCCGGCGGATGGCCTCGTCGCGCAGCTTGAGCACGAGTTCGTCGAAGTCGGGCTCGAAGGCGAGGCGCTTGATGTCGCCGATGGACTCGGCCGGCACCTCCAGGATGATCGGCACGGTGGCGGCCGCAGCGCGTCCTGGACTTCGGTATCCACTCGCTGATCGCTGTACCGTTGCAGGCCCGCGACGTGGTGCTGGGGATGGTCGACTTCTGGCGCTCGGAGAAGGATCCCTTCGCGGAGGAGGATCTGTCCTTCGCCGAGGAGTTGGCCGCCCGAGCGGCGGTCGCGATCGACAACGCCCGCCGCTACACCCGCGAGCACACCATGGCGGTCGCCCTGCAGCGCAGCCTGCTGCCCCACAGCCTGCCCGAGCAGTCGGCCCTGGACGTGGCTCACCGCTACCTGCCCGCTCAGGCCGGGGTGGGCGGGGACTGGTTCGACGTCATCCCCCTGCCCGGCGCCCGCGTCGCCCTGGTCGTCGGCGATGTCGTCGGGCACGGCCTGCATGCGGCTGTCACCATGGGCCGCCTGCGCACCGTCGTCCACAATTTCTGTGCCCTCGACCTGTCCACTGGCGAACTCCTGGGCCAGCTGGACGAGTTGGTCGCCCACATCGACCAGAACGAGGCCGCCGAGGGCGAGAGCGAAGGCATCACCGGCGCCACCTGCCTGCTTGCGATCTACGACCCGGACTCCGGCCGTTGCAGCATCGCCCGGGCCGGCCACCCCGGACCCGCCCTTGTGCTCACCAATGGCACCGTCACCTTCCCCGACGTGCCCGTCTCCCCGCCCCTTGGCCTGGGCGCCGGCCTGCCGATCGAGACCGCCGAACTGAACCTGCCCGAGGGCTCCCGGCTGGTCTTGTACACCGACGGGCTCATCGGAAACCGCGACCGCGACATCGACACCGGCCTCGAACTCCTGAGCGGCATGGTGCTTGTAATACCGCGTCGGGGTCGTTTTGTTGTGTCGGCACCGTAAGCAGGTGCGACGACGCGTCGCAAGCCGGCCACGATTAGCCGTACTTGCTCGCCGTTACGGGTCGGGGAGGTCAGGGGGGTTTCCCACCCCCCTATGACCCGCTGGTTAAAGAAGGCGCTCGGATCCCGGCGCCCGGGTCTCCTCGCTCGTGTCCCGGCGCCCGGATCCCGAAGCTCAGGACTCGGCCGAAGACCCTGGTGCGTACCCACGAAAGAGTGAGGAGGGCGGTGCGGTAACTCGGTCTCGACACCCGGGTTTCGAGACCCGAGTTTCGAGCCCCGGCACATGGCGGCACGACACACCCCTCCGCCCCGTACCTATAGCTGTTCACCCCATGGGAAGGTTCCCCGCGCCGCTCTACCGTGGCGGACTCGAACCACCGAGCCCACCCCCCCGGACGGGAGAGCCGCGATGCGCAGAGCAACGAGCACCTTGCTCGGCATGCTCCTCACACTGCTGAGCCTCGGAGCAGCCACCACAGCGGCCCACGCCGCCCCACCCGGCTACCTCACCCTCGAAGCCACCTACACCACCGTCGCCAACGGCTGGGACCGCGTCGACCGCTACCTCGACACCACCAGCGGCTTCCATGCCGAGCAGTACCCCTCGGACGGCCGTGGCGACCAGGACGGTCAGCGGCGCACCTTCTTCGGCGGCGTCAAGCAGCCCTATTCCGGCCGCTTCCTCCTCTACTCCGCCCCCGGCTGGAACAGCGGCAGTCACCAGACCCCCGTCCTCCTCGTCCACGGCGCCAACGACAACGCCGACCGCGCCTGGGCCAACCCCGGCGAAGCCGGTGGCTACGGCTGCGGGGCCCTGTCCTGCCCCAGCACCGGACTCATGCAGTACCTCGCCGCCCGCGGCTACCGCGTCTTCGCCGTCAACTTCGCCCACAAGCAGGGCGACAACCTGATGCAGGCCCAGCAGGTCGGCGACGCCATCGCCGCCATCAAGGACCGGCTCGGCGTCAGCCAGGTGGACCTCGTCGGCTGGAGCAAGGGGGAGATATCCACCCGAGCCTACGTCTCCTCACTGCGCCCCACCTGGGGACGCCCCTACGCCGGAGACGTACGCCGCCTCCTCACCCTCGGCGGCCCCAACGGCGGCTACGACTACCCCTACGCCCACGGCTGGGCCCACGACTTCAGCATCTGGCCCCAGTGCGGCGGCAGCGTCAACGCCCCCTCGCCCCACCTCTACATGACCTGCTACGGCACCTACACCGCCCACCCGGAATTCGCCTTCGCCCCCACCAACGGCTATGACGTCTATCCCGGACAACGCCAGATGCTCGCCCGCTGGGACGCCACCTACGGCATCGACATGACCCAACAGGACTGGTACACCACCTACCACGGTGGCCAGGGCTTCTACACCTCCGGCAGCGGCATCCAGACCGCCATCGACGCCGGCTCCCTGATCACCCCCCTCCACAAGGCAGGCATCCCCGGCTCCGTCGCCACCTACCTCCTCGCCGGAGGATCCCCCAGCGTCCTCGGCATCTACAACGAGAACCGCGGCCCCAGCGACGGCGTGGTCTTCGTCGACAGTGCCCTCGACCGCACCGGCATCGCCAACGTTGCCGACACCGCCCTCATCACCACCGCCAACCACCTCCAACTCGGCTGGCACTCCTCCGCCAGCGCCCAGATCGCCGCCTGGCTCGGCTGACCCTGCCACTCCCAAGGACGGACCATGACCTCGCCCGCACTCCTCCCCGGCATCCACGCTCGACGGATCACCACCCCCCGGCTCACCCTCAACCTCCTCGAACTCCCAGACCGGACCGGCGAACCCGTCCTCTTCGTCCACGGCAACGTCTCCGCCGCCACCTTCTGGCAGCAGGCCATGCTCGACCTGCCCCACGCCTACCGCCCCCTCGCCGTCGACCTCCGCGGTTTCGGCGACACCGACTCCCTCCCCGTCGACGCCACCCGCGGCGTCCGGGACTACAGCGACGACCTCACCGCCCTTTGCGACACCCTCGCCCTCGACCGCGTCCACCTCGTCGGCTGGAGCATGGGCGGCGGCATCGCCCTCCAACACCTCCGCGATCACCCCGCCGCCGTCCGCAGCCTCACCCTCGTCAACCCCGTCTCCCCCTACGGCTTCGGCGGCACCCATGGCCCCGACGGCCTGCTCAACCACCCCGACGGTGCCGGCTCCGGCGCAGGCACCGTCAACCCCGAATTCGTCCAGCGCCTCAAAGACGGCGACCACAGCGAGGACTCACCACTCTCCCCCCGCGCCGTCCTCGCCTCCAGCTACGTCAAACCGCCGCTCCGCCCCGCGCTTGAGGACGCCTTCGTCGACGCGATGCTCTCCACCCGCACGGGAGAAGAGCACTACCCCGGCGACACCCGCCCCAGCGACCACTGGCCCGGCACCGCACCCGGCCCCCGAGGTGTCCTCAACGCCATGGCCCCCACCCACTTCCGTATCGACGACCTGCACCGGATCGAGCCCAAACCGCCCATCGGCTGGATCCGCGGCACCGACGACGTCATCGTCTCCGACACCTCGCTCTTCGACCTCGCCCACCTCGGTGCACTCGGCGCCGTCCCCGGCTGGCCCGGCGCCGCGCACTGCCCCGCCCAGCCCATGGTCGCCCAGACCCGTCACGCACTCGATCACTACGCCGCCGCGGGCGGCCCCGTCCGCGAAACCGCCATCCCGGACGCCGGCCACGCCGTCCACATCGACAAACCCAAGGAGTTCACCGCGGCCCTCCTCGACACCCTCACCGCGGGCCGGTGAAGCCACAGGCCGTGGTTGACGCTCCCCGTCGTCGACCGAACCCACCGACGCCCGCGGCCCCGGCCGGCGACTGACCGCAACCTCACCCTGTCCGAGGACCCGCGACAGGACGTGCAGGGGGACGGTGGTTGTCCCGGCCTCGTGATCGGGCAGTGGGAGCGGCGTCACCGAAGAGCGACTCGGAATTCCAGGTCGAATTGAGCAGGATCAGTTGCTGACCGGTCCGCACACCCGGTGCACGGCGGAAGCGCTCGCGACAGGGCCGGGCGGCGAGTATCCGGTCGAAGCAGGGGTCCCCGGCGAGTACGGCGGTAGGTGCCGTCCAGGAACAGGCGATGCGCAACCGTTCGTACTGCTCGGGATGGGACAGGACGAGCGCGTCCGCCGCTGCTGTCGCCGGTGGACCGATTACGGTTCAATAGTGATCGCCCGGTCCCGTGGAACCGCGATCTCCACCGGGCCCGAAGGCCGCCGGCACGCTCTGCGACCGCGGCCGTACGACAGAACAGGCAGGGCCGGTGTGATGCGGATGTTCTTCGCGCCCGAGGAGACCGAAGAATACGAGGCAGCGCGTTCGCTGCTGATCCACCGCATGGGGCAGTGGGCCCGCGAGCGGGGCGAGAGCGTGGACCCGTTCGTCGTCGAGACGGCGCTCGATTATCGCCATCGAGGTACCCGCGACGGGCGACTGGGGCTGTGGGAGCCCCGGCACATCGAGGCGTATCTGCTGGACTGGATGCCGCGCACGATCACCGTGCTGCCCGGCGAGGAGTTGGCGGATGTGCCCGGCGCGCTCGCAGCCCTGCTGCGCTACCTCGACGCGATGGGCCTCAGCGACCCGCGCGGGGCCTCGCTGGCCGACAACCTGGCTGCGATCGAGACCCTCGCACCGCGGCACGCCCCCGCCATGGCTGACCGCAACCGATGGGGAATGGCGAAGTTCTGGACGACCACCGCAGCCGAGCAGGGTGTCGACATCCACGATCCGGCGGCGCTTCAGCGCTTCGTGGAGCGGGCTCAGCGAGGCGAGGTGACGTACGACCAGGACGTACTGGACGAGGTGATGCGCAACCACCTGACGCGCGGCCCGGCAGCCGTGACACGCGCCGAACCGCAGCTGCCGGTCCTGCTGCCCGCGGAGAAGGAGCTGCGTGCGCGCGCCGAGACGTCCCGCGCGCTGCGGTGGCTGCGAGGAATCGCCGACTGGGCGGGCCATGAGGGGCGCGTGCTCACCGCGACAGGCAACCTGCGGATGGCAGACGCGCGGGCCCTCGTCGCCCAGCTGGGGACAGGCGACGCGGCGGAAACGGTGCGCTCCTCCACGCAGCTGCCGCGGCTGGGGCTTGCGGTCGAGTGGGCGAAGAAGGCCCGGCTGGTACGGGTGGTCAAGGGGCGGCTCTACGCGGTCGCCAAGGCGCAGCCCCTGCTGAAGGACCCGCTCGCGCTGTGGCGGCGTGCCTTCGAGACCTTCTCCGAGCTGCGCGGACCACTCCTGGGTACCCGCGGCAGCCGACACGTCGAGTCAATGCTCTTCGACAGCTTCCAGGACATCGTGCCGGATGTTCTCAACACCCTCTACGGCCTACCGCACGCCATGCCCTGGCCCCGGCTGCGCGACTCGCTGCACCTGGCCTACCGCGCCGAGTACGACCTGACCGGGCACTACGCCTGGAAGATGGAACTCGGACATGCGGACCGTGATCTGCGCACCGTACTGGACGTGCTGGAGGACCTGGGCGCGATCAAGCGGCACGAGGGCATGGCCGACCCGGTCTTCCTCGACATACCGCTCGAGGAGCACGCGCTGCCGCCCGCCGGGATGCCGCCGGAGCTCGCCGAGCTCTTCGGTGCCGTCGCCGGTGGACAGGGGGAGAGCGAGGAGGCCGAGGTCAGGCGTGAGGAACAGCGGGCGGAACTGGTCGGCGGACCCGTCGAGTTGATCCGTCTCACCGCCCTCGGCCACGACTCCGTACGCCGTCGGCTGCTGGCCGAGGGGCGCGATGCCCCGCTCATCGGTGAACTCGCCCACGCCCCCGCCGCCGGTCTCCTCGGTGTCATTGCCGAGCACTACGACCCGGACGCCGCCCGCACCGAACTCGCTGCCTGGACCGCCGCCCAGGAGGGCCCTGCCGAGGCGCTGGAGAAGCTGACCGACGCGGTGCGCACCTGCCCGTTCCGCACCCGCGCCGAAGCCATGCTCGACGCTCTCGTCGAGGCGTACCCGGATGGCGAGGCCATGCTGCGCGGCCTGCGCGGCGACCCGCTCCTCGCCCCCACCGTCCTGAGTGTCCTGGTACGCCGGGAGGTCCTCGGTGCCGAGGACCTCACCGAGCCCGAGAGCCTCCTCATGGTCGCCGAGAGTCTGCTCCAGCTCCTCGAGACGGCGGGTCCCGAAGGCTTCCTCACAATCCTGGGAGGCCAGGAACTCTCTGTCCATAAGGCTCTTGAGGCCGCTCTCGGATCCGGGCACCCCGACCGGGCAGGCCTGGCAGACCTGAGGACGGTCGCCGAGCAGGCCCGGCGGCAGCCGGTCGTGCGTCTCGGCCGCAGCCATCAGCGGCGCCGGCCGGGCGCCGGCGGCAAGGGCAGGGGCGGCAAGCGGCGGCGGTGACGCCGCACGCGGTCGGGGCCGCAGCGGTCCGGGTGACGCCGCCCTCGGCGAAGCCGCCGAACGCGCCGGCGGACATCGTGCGAGGGGCTTGTCGATGCACCTGGCACCGGGCCGACGGTCTCGGAGAAGTCTCGCGGAGGCGGGCAGCGGAAGGGCAGGGTGTCCCGCCCGCTCGCGGGACCGTCCTGTTCGGGTAATCGGTCTTCGGAGGTCGTCCGGCAGTCGCCTTGCTCAAGCGGTAATCCTCAAGTTACTTCGGGTATAGGTGAGTTGGGTGTGCGCCATGTCGCAGCATCACCGCATCGGGGGTTGCAGTGAGGGAACCGAGAACAGTTGAGGTTGTCGGCGTGGGGGCGCTGAACGTGGACTACATCGCCTCCGCGTCCCGGTTGTCGCAGCTCATGGCGGAACAGGTGCAGGAATCGGTGGCCCGCTTCGAATGGAACACCGAGGGGCCGGTGGACCAGGCGTCCGTCACCAAGGCCATCGAGCGCCTCGGAGGGGCCTCGCTCGATGCCTCGCTCGGCGGCTCCGCATGGCTGACCATCTTCACGCTCGCGCAGCTGCGTCTCGACGTGCGGCTGGGATATATAGGTGTGGTGGGCCGGATCGAGACACCTGGTCTGTCCTTTCTGGGGCAGATGGACCGGCTCGGCATCGACCGCACCATGGTCACCCGTCGCCCTGATCTTCTTTGCGGTGTCTGTCTGTCCTACCTGGACGATGTGGAACGAGTCCTGCTCACACACCCTGGAGCGAACTTTGCGATGGCCGACCATCTGCGCTCCCGGGCCGACGCGATCGCCGCCTACCTTTCGGCTGCCCGCATCGTGCACGTCACCTCGTTTCTGGACGAGGAGACGCCACCGCTTCTCTTGGATGTCCTGCGCGACGCGAAAGAACGCAATCCCGCTCTGTTGGTGAGCTTCGACCCGGGCTTCGACTGGGCCAAGCACCCCACCCGCGCCATTGAGGGCATCCTTGCCCTGTCGGACCTCATCTTCGTCAATCACCGTGAGTTCAAGGCACTCGCCGACTACACCGTGGGGGAGTCGGACGAGGTTCTGGCCGCCCGGCTTGTGGAACGGATCGTCCCGACTGCCACCGTGTTCGTGACCAAGCGCTACGACGCGGTGGATGTTTTCCGGGCATCGGCCACCGGGGTACAGGCACGCCGCTTCCAGCTGCGCCGTCCGCTCCGCGAGATCAGCGTGGAGGACGCGACCGGAGCCGGTGATGTGTTCTCGGCGTCTGTGCTGGCAGCCCGCGTCTCCCGACCCCTTCAGGTGGAACTGGGGGCCAGGCTCGGCCTCGGAGTCGTGAGACGCCGCACCGGGCGGGAAGCCGCGGCCAGCGCGCCCGCGGAGGCGTCCCTGGTCCAGGCCCCGGAAGACCTGACCGGGCCCGGAAGCCGCCCGAGTGCGGTGCTGGTCGCCCATGAGGGCGAGAGCGGATGGACGAAGTTGGACAGGTTCCTGACCGAGGACCTGGATCTCCCCGTACGCGGGATAGATCTGTCCGCTCCTTCCGCGGCAGAACCGGGGAAGACCCGTCCCCGCAGACGCGGCCCCGTGACGGAGGCGCAACTCGCGAGCTGCGGGTTCGCCGTATGCGTACTGGGGGCCACCCGCACCATGGCAGGCGGGTCGCGCCGCGCCGGGGAGACCGTCGTCCATCAGGTGGGAATCTTCCAGGGTTTTTACGGATTCGGCCGGGTCGCGATTCTGGCCGAGGAGGGGTGTGAGGCACCCTCGAACATCGCCGGCCTGATCCGGCTGGACTCTCCTTCCGGACGAATCGAGTCCGTCTTCTGGGAGTTGGAGCGCATGCTGGAGAGGGAAGGGTTTCTGCATGGGAGAAGACCAGGTGAGCAGTGACTCGCACCGTCAGGCCCCGCGCACCGGCTTCGCCCGGGACGTGGTCGGCATCGGCGCCCTCAACCTCGACTACATCATCCCCGCCGACCATCGCCCCCGCGGCGACCGTCAGCGTCTCAGCACCCGCATCGGGGACCTTCTGGAGCCGGGACAGGCGGTGCCGGAATGGGGCACCGAGGCCGCGGTGGACGAGCAGACCGTGTACGCCGCCCTCGAAGCCGCCGATGCCGAGGTACTGCAGACGTCACTCGGTGGCTCAGCCTACAATGCGCTCCATACGCTCGCCGGGCTCCAACTCGACCTGCGTCTGGGATACATCGGTGTCGCAGGGCGCGTACCGGGTCCGGGACTCACGGCGGCGCAGCAGCTGAGCGCCGACGCAATCGACAGCCGGTACGTCTTCCAGAATCCGGACCGGCTGTGCGGCGTCTGTTTCTCCTTCACCGAGGACGGCGAACGGACGCTGCTGACCCACCCGGGCGCGAACACGGGCATGGGCGACTACCTGGCACGCCACTTCGATGAGCTGGTGGCGTATTTGGCAGATACCCATGTCGTTCACGTCACCAGCTTCTTCGATCCCGACACTCCGGGCCGGCTGCTCGCCCTGCTTGCCGAGGTGAAGCGCGCCAACCCGGCCACGCTCATCTGCGTCGACCCCGGTCACGTGTGGAGTCAGAAGGCCTCAGGGGCCGTAGGTGGCATCATCGCCCTGGCGGACTATCTGCTCCTCAACCACCGCGAGTTCCAGGAACTCGGAGGCGCGCACCGCGCCATCGACCCCTCGGGGCCTCCCGGTACCGCCGATTCGGACGGTCGGGCCCCATCCGCACCTGCCGGCGATCTCGACGAGCAGAACGCAGCCCGGGTGCTGGACCTGCTCGCCAACGACCGGGCTCAGCTTGTCGTCAAGCGCCGCTCCGGCATTCATGCGTGGCAGCGCGACGGAAGTAAGAGTCTCGGCGATTTCTACCCCCAGCTCGTACTGACGGACGATCAGATCGAGGACGACACCGGAGCCGGTGACGTCTTCGCCGCCGGCCTGCTCGCCGTGATGACGGGTGAACGGCTCCAGACCGAGCTCGGCTGTCTGCTGGGCATGACGCTGGCCAGGCACAAGCTCCGCTACGTCGGCAGTCACGGCCACGCCCAACTTGCGCAGGTCACCAAGGACTTCATTCGGTCTCTCGACCATGCGCGGCAATCCACGGCAGCACCGGAGGGTGTCTTCATCGCCCACGGCCGCAATCCTGACTGGCTAGCGGTCAAGGCTTTCGTGGAGCAGCGCTTCGGCCTGCCCGTCTACTCCTTCGAGTCCAACTCCTGGGGCAGCCGTCCGGTGACCGAGGCCCTTCAGGACTACCTGCAGCGCTGCACCTTCGCGATCTGTGTGCTCACCGCCGAGGACACCACCGATGAAGGCCACCGAGTTGCTCGGCAGAACGTCATTCATGAGATCGGTCTTTTCCAGGGGCGCCACGGATTCGATCGCGTCCTCGTTCTGGCCGAAGACGGCTGCGCCACCCTTCCCGAAACCGCCGACGCACGTACCGCGACCTTTCCCCGCCACGCCATCGACAAGGCATTCTGGTCACTGGACCAGGCCCTGCGCCGCTCCGGATTCTCGCGCCCCTGACGTCCGAACGGTCTCAGGTTTCAGTGGGACAGAGGGAATACGGCCGGGCGAGGCGGAATATGGCCGAAGCGGGCCATGCAGTTTGCGTACCGGTGGCGACCTTCAGGGCGTCCAGGGTGTGACGTCCGCCCCGGTTGGCGTTGTGCAGACAGCAGTCGGCGTCGCCGGGTTCGAGGCCGTACACCGGCGGCATGAACGGCTTGCCGACCAGCGTGGTGTACTTGCCGATCACCTTCTTCGCGTCGTCGATGAAGTAGTACGCGTCGGGGCGCCGCTCCTGCTGGCCGGGTCCGGACCGGGGAACCGAAGTTGCAGGCGTCGGGCGCGAAGGTGTTGCGGTAGACGCCGTAGTCCGCACTGGAGAGGTAGCAGGGCTGGGAGTTGTTGTAGCCGCCCTCGTTCCAGTTGGTGTTTTGGCGACGTACACCGTCTTTTCACGGTGGGAGGAACTGCCTTCTGCTCGCCCCCACCGAAGAAGAATGGCCAGGGGAGTTCACCCCCTCTTGTGATCAAACATGCGCCACTGTCCGGCTCTTGTTGTCATAAAAGTGGCAGCTGTGGTCGTGATTGGCAGCTAAAGCTTCACGGGACATCCCTATAGTGGTCCCGCGTTGACCGTGGGTCCGTAACACCAAACCGCCGCCACAGGAGTCAGTTCGATGACGCCCCCCTCTTCCGCCGTGCCTGCGCCGCCCGAGCCCGACGCAACTCCCGGCGGGGACTGCGCCATGGGGCACGGCCCGGCCGCAGTGCCGCTCAGCGGTCCCGAGTTCCACACCGACCCCCAGGTCCTCTACCGCACCATGCGGCGCGACCACGGACCCGTGGTGCCCGTCGAACTGCCCGGAGGGTTTCCGGCCTGGCTGGTCATTGGCTACCGGGAACTCCACCAGGTCACCAGCGACGGCCAGTTGTTCCCCCGGGACGTCGGGCTGTGGAACCAATGGGAGCACATTCCCGAGGACTGGCCGCTGCTCCCGATGGTCGGGCGACCCATGCCGTCGATCTACTTCACCGCGGGCGCCGAGCACCGCCGCCACGCCGAGATGGTGGTGCCGGCCCTGGAGGGTGCGGATCCGTTCGAAATCCGGCGCCACTGCGAGGAGTTGGCCGACCGGCTCATCGATGACCTCTGCACACGCGGAAGCGCCGAACTGGTCGCCGAGTTCGCCGAGCCACTGCCCGTGCTGGTCCTCGCCAGGCTCATCGGCTTCCCGGACGCGGAAGGCGCGGACATCGCCCGGGTGCTGAAGGAGCTGGCCGACGGCGGTCCCGGGGCGCAGAGCGCGCATGCGCGGTTCGGGGAGCACATGCAGCGGCTGGTGGCGGCCAAGCGGGCGGCGCCCGGGAACGACGTGACCACGCGAATGATGGCCCATCACGAGCCTTTCACCGATGAGGAGTACGTGCTCGACCTCATGGCCGTCACGGCTGCCGGGCATCTGCCCACAGCCGACTGGATCAGCAACTCCCTGCGGCTGATGCTCACCGACGACCAGTTCGCCGACTCCCTCTTCGGCGGCCGGCACAGCATCGGCGAGGCGATGAACGAGGTTCTCTGGGAGGAGAGTCCGACCCCGATCCTCGCCGGCCGCTGGGCGGCCCGGGACACCCGGCTCGCCGGCCGGGACATCAAGGCCGGAGACATGCTGCTTCTCGGCCTGGGAGCGGCCAACTCCGATCCGCATGTGCGGCAGCATCTCTCCACCGGCCACCCCTCCGGCCAGCGCGGCAACAGTGCGCACCTTGCTTTCAGCCACGGGGAGTACCGCTGCCCGTTCCCCGCTCAGGAAATCGCCGAGATCACCGCCCGTACCGGAATCGAGGTGCTCCTGGACCGGCTGCCCGATCTCGCCCTGGCGGTTCCCGAGGAGACGCTTGTGCGGCGGCAGTCCGCCTTCCTGCGGGGGATGGAATCACTGCCGGTCCTGTTCACCCCCGTACGTACGACAGGAGATGTCTCTTGAACTGCCCTCACGCCGCTGCCCAGCAGGCCGATTCCGCCTGGGCCGGCGGGACCGTCGTCATCGACCCCATGGTGCAGGACCTGGACGGTGAGACGGCGCGGCTGCGCGACGCCGGACCGCTCGCCAGGATCGAGCTGCTCGGCGTACCGGCCTGGACCGTCACCCGGCACGCCGAAGCCCGCCAGCTGCTCGTCGACACCCGTCTGGTGAAGGACCTCGACGCCTGGGGTCTCTGGCAGAGCGGAGCGGTGACGCATGCCTGGCCGCTGATCGGCATGATCGACGCCGGGCGTTCGATGTTCACCGTGGACGGCGCGGAGCACCGGCGGCTGCGCACGAAGACCTCCCAGGCCCTCACGCCACGTCGGCTCGAAGCGATACGGCCGGACATCGAGAGGTTCACCGAGGAGCTGCTGGACGCTCTGGCCGAGCAGGGCAAGGACGGTGTGGTCGACCTCAAGTCCGTGTTCGCGCAGCCGCTGCCGATGCGCGTGGTCGGCATGCTGATGGGCGTGGACGAAGCCGAGCACGCCATGCTGACGAAGAGGTACAAGGCCTTCTTCTCGATGCTCACCCCACACGACGAACGGATGGCGCTGCTGGCCGAGTTGGACGTCTTCTACGCCGCGCTCGTCCGTGAGAGGACGGCACGGCCGAAGGACGATCTCACCAGTGCGCTCATCCTCGCCGAGGAAGGCGGGGACCCGCTCACCGAAGAAGAGGTGGTCGGCAATCTCAAGGCGATGGTTGCGGCCGGGCACGAGACCACCATCGGGCTGATCCTCAACGCGGTACGGGCCCTGCTCGCCCACCCCGATCAGCTGCGCAAGGTCCTCGACGGCGAGATCTCGTGGGAGACAGTGATCGAGGAGACGCTGCGCTGGGACACTCCCACCACCCATCTTCTGATGCGGTTCGCCACCGAGGACATCAAGGTCGGCGACGAGGTGATCGCCAAGGGGGAGGGCGTGGTCATCTCCTACCGGGTCATCGGCCGTGACGTCGAGCAGCACGGACCGGACGCCGATGCCTTCGACATCACCCGGCCGGCCCCGATCCGGCACATGACCTTCGGGCACGGCCCGCACATCTGCCCCGGGGCCGCACTGTCGCGCGTGGAGGCGGGCATCGCCCTTCCCGCACTGTTCGGGCGCTTTCCCCGGCTGTTGCTCGCCGTGCCGGACAAGGAGCTCCGTAAACTGCCGGTGATGACACAGAACGACTTGGAGTGCTTCCCGGTTCTGCTGCACGGCTGACTGCCGGCCGGGCCGCCGCCACCCCTGCGGCGGTGGCCCGGTGCTGGGGTGGCGGAGGCCGGCCCTTCGCCTCCTTCCACGGACTGTCGTACACCGACGTCACCCACAGCGGTCTCACGGCCGAGCGCGACGGCGACCTGCTGCACATCGGGCAGACCGTCATCAACACCGGTGCCGTCGCCGCCGTGGGCTGAGAGCACCGCGGGCTCCCCAGGCCTCTTCGGGGCGGACGGTCGCCCGCCCCGCCCGTCCGCCCAGCGCCCCGGCCACCGCTACCGCGCCCGGACCGTCGCCATCACCTCGCGGTCCGGTTGCAGCGTCAGTGTCGGTACGGGGTTCACGGTGCCCGGATCCACGTCCAGTTCGAACCGGCGTGCCAGCACGGCCAGGATCAGCACCGCCTCGACCATCGCGAACCGGGTGCCGAGGCAGACCCGGGGACCGCCGCCGAACGGGAACCAGGCGTACTCCTCGATGTCGTCGCCCTCCTCGGGATCCCAGCGCTCGGGGCGGAACTCCGCCGGCTCCGGAAACCACCGTTCGTCACGGTGCGTCGCCCACTGACTGGTCCACACCCTCGTGCCCTGCGGTATCGGGACACCGCCGATCCGCGCCCCCTCCTTGGCGACGCCGGTGACCAGCCAGATCGTCGGGTAGAGACGCAGGGTCTCCTTGACCACCGACTGGGTGTACGTCAGCCGGGCATAGTCCTCGAACTCCGGCTCCCGGTCACCGAGTACCTCGACCAGTTCCTCGGTCAGCGCGGCGCGCACCCGCGGATTGCGGGACAGCAGATACCAGGCCCACACCAGAGTGGAGCTCGTCGTCTCGTGCCCGCCGATGTACAACGTGACGGTCTCGTCGCGGATCTCCTGGTCCGTGAGGTGTGCGCCCGTCTCGTCGACCGCGGTCAGCAGCCGGCTCAGCAGGTCGGGACGATCGTCCCCGCCGTCGCGGTGACGGGCGACGACCCGGCCCACCTCGGCGTCGATGACCGCGGCGGCCTTCCTGATCCTGGCCCGGCCCGGTGTCGGCACCCGGTCCGGCAGCAGCGCGCCGATTCCGGCGAACTCCTTACCGATCTCCTGCTGCGCCACATCCATGGCCCGGCCCATCGCATCCGCGTCGGCGGGGGTGTCGACGCCGAAGATCGTACGGACCGCGATCCGCTGCGTCAGCGCCGCCATCTCCCGCTTGATGTCGATGCGTTCGCCGCCGGACCAGGTGTCCGCCAGCTCCACCGCACTGCCCGCCATCGTCGCCGCGTACGACCGGACCTGCTTGGGGCGCACGGATGGCTGCACCAGCGACCGCTTCCGACGCCAGTCCGCGCCCCGGGCGACCACCACGCCATTGCCCATCACCGTGCGGAACGCGATGCCGAGCGCCGGCTGGTCGAAGGTGCGTTCCGTCTCGGTGAGCAGCTCGCCTATGCACTCCGGATCGGCTATGTACACGCATGAGTGAGGACCGAATCGCCAGCCGACCATGTCGCCGTGTGCGCGCAGCCGCTCGAAGAAGGCGAGGGGGTTCTTCGCTAACTGGCGCATGTTCCCGAGGAACGGCAGCCCCTTCGGGCCGGGCACGATCCTGTGGCCGCGCGGCTCGGCGTCTACGGCCGCGCCGGTCTCCGTGGACATGAAAGTCTCCGCTCCCTTGTGGCGCACCACATCGCCGGACGGGTTCCGGACCACGGCCCATCGCACCGCCGGGCGGGTTCCGGACCCGTCCGGCGGTGCCGTGCGCCTTACGGCGCGACAGCCGCTACCCTCGACAACTCACGTACCGCACAAGGCCGATGACACCTGCCACGGCATGCGATACAGCTGACGTCAGGTCGCTGCGCACCGATGCGGTGGGCCGTGGTTCGGAACCTGCCCCGCGGTGTGCGGGTCAGACGCCGGGCGGGACCCGGGAGGGGCGGCCGGTGCCGCGCGTGAGGGAGTAGCCGAAGACGGCCGCGAGTGCCCCCAGGACTCCGCCGCCGACCGTCCACAGCCAGCGGTCGGTCCACCAGCCCGATGCCCAGCCGTCCTCGGGCTCGCTGCCGAGCGCCACCTTGGCCGGCGCCGTGTCGTCACTCGTTGCTGGGGCGTCCGAGGCGTCCGAGGCCTGCTCGACCGAGGACGCGCCGGGGACCAGCGGCTGGGCGAGCATGCCGTCGACGTCCGAGGAGCCGCCCTTGTCGACCGACGTGACTTCGACCTCGGTCCGTACCGGCAGACCGAGGTCCGCCGAGGGCAGGTCGACGACCGTGAGACGTACGTAATAGCTGCCCGGCAGCGGGTCGTTGGCCCACGGCTCGGACCAGGCGCGGACGGTCCTCAGCACGCAGGTCAGCTCGACCGCCGACGCGTCGGCGGTCGCCTTCCCCGTCTGGCGGCCGTACATGCAGGCCTGTCGGCGCCGCAGCCCGTCGTACACATCGACCTGCCAGGTCGACGCGCCGTGCCGGGTGGCGCTCTCCGGCAGCGTGATCTGTGCCTTGACGGTGGTGCGTTGGCCCGCGTCGGCGGGGAACACCCAGTACAGGTAGTCACCCGTGGACGCTCCGGCGGTGGCGCGCTGGTTCTGCTGGATCGCCGTCGCCGTACGGAAGGTGGTGCCGGCCTCGGTGGGGCCGGACGCGCCGTCGGAGGCGTTCGGGCTCGGGCTCGCCGACGGGTCGTCCGCCGAGGCGGCACCCGCCGAGGTCAGCAGGGCGAGACCGGTCAGCAGTGCACCCGCGAGTACACGTCTCGTACGCGTCATCAGTTGGTCCTCCAGACGGCGATGCGCCAGCGCGAGATCCAGCCGGTCAGCAGTCCCGCGACCAGTCCGGTGAGAACCAGTACGCCGAGCAGCCACCAGCCGCGGCCGAGACCGAACGCGGCAACATCGGCCGCGTCGTCCGGGGCGTCCACGAGGTCCACGGTCAGCTCGACGGGCATGCCCGGCGTGGTCTTCACCGAGGCGGGGGCCGAGAAGGAGTTGCTCACCTGGAGGCATACGGTCTCGGCGGCGGGCTTGTCGCCGTTGTCCGTGCCGTCCTGCTCGGCCTTCGGGTAGCGCAGGCCGGAGGAGATCGCGTCGGTGCGGCCGGTGCCCGACTCCGAGCCCCGGACGATTTCCCGGCCGTGCACGGTCACCGCTCGCAGCAGCACCCCGTAGTCGTTGTTCACGGCACGGTCGGCAAAGACACTGACGGAGGCGCGCAGCTCCTGGCCGGGCAGCACGTCCACCCGGTACCAGCGGTGCTCGCCGAACTTCTCGCGGTCGGTGTACAGGCCCGGCTTGAGCTGGGGAGCTGTGGAGCAGCGGTCCGCGCCCTCGGTCGCCACGGGCGTGACGACGGGCTCGGCGGCCCGGTCGACCAACTGCTTGACCCGGCCGGAGAGTTCATCGGCGTGCTGGACGGCGGTGTAGGTGCCGCCGGTGGCCTCGGCGATGCAGGTCAGCTGCTCGCGGATCTTCGCGTTCGGCACCAGACCCAGCGTGTCGATGACGAGATGGATACCGCGGGCCGCAATGTCACGTGCCACCTCGCACGGATCCAGCGGGCCGCAGGTGTCCTCGCCGTCGCTGATGAGCACGATCCGGCGGGTGGAGTCGCCGCCTTCGAGGTCGTCGGCGGCGCCCAGCAGGGCCGGGCCGATCGGGGTCCAGCCGGTGGGCGCCAGGGTGGCGACGGCGGTCTTCGCCTCGGTGCGGTCCAGCGGGCCGACCGGGTAGAGCTGCTTGGTGTCCTTGCAGCCGACCTTCCGGTCGTCGCCCGGGTAATCGGCGCCGAGCGTCCGGATGCCGAGCTCCACCTGCTCGGGCACCGCGTCCAGGACCTCGTTGAACGCCTGCTTCGCCGCGGCCATCCGGGACTGGCCGTCGATGTCGCGGGTTCGCATGGAACCACTGACGTCGAGCACGAGCTCGACCTTGGGGGAGGCTTTGGCGGGGGGTTCATCGGCTGCGGCGGGGAGTGCCGAACCGAGCCCGGCGGTCAGGGTGGCGAGCAGAATGCCCACCCCGACCGTCAGCCTTCTTCTTATGATCATCGCCGGATACTAGTGAAGATCGCTTCGCTTCCCCAAACCGGTGCGGGGAGGTCAGGCACCGCCCGACAAGGGGCCCGCGGC
The DNA here is from genome assembly GCF_041435435.1 of Streptomyces sp. NBC_01241. Taxonomy (NCBI): domain Bacteria; kingdom Bacillati; phylum Actinomycetota; class Actinomycetes; order Kitasatosporales; family Streptomycetaceae; genus Streptomyces; species Streptomyces sp. NBC_01241. The sequence goes on from NZ_CP108494.1 coordinate 7,608,993, forward strand.
CCGCTCCAGCACCGAGCCGACCCGCTCCCAGGTGGCCGAGTCCCTTTCGACGGCGGGCAGTTGGACATCCTCCTCGGTCCTCCACCCGGTGGCGATCTCGACCGGATCCCCGCCCGTCGCCGCCGCGGCGGCCAGCGCGGCCGCGCCCAGGGCCACCAGTTCGCCGCCGCCGGGCACGATCACCGGCCGGCCGGAGAGCCGTCGTACCGTCTCCACCCAGGTGCGCCCCTGGGCGCCGCCGCCGACCAGGCGCAGCGGCCGGGCGGCCACCTCGGGATCGGCCGGGTCGAGTCCGCAGGCCGACAGGAGCTCGTCGAGCGCGCGCAGCACGGTGACGACCGCGCCTTCATAGGCTGCGCCCAGGAGTTGCTGCGGGGTGGTGTCGTGCCGGAGCCCGGTGAGGAAGCCGGAGGCGTGCGGGAGATCGGGGGTGCGTTCGCCGTCGAGGTAGGGGAGGAGCACCGCCTCGCCGCCGGGGGCCGCGTCGTCGCGGTCCAGGCCGAGCAGCGCGGCGACCTTGTCCACGGCGAGTGTGCAGTTGAGGGTGCAGGCCAGCGGGAGGTACGTACCGTCCGCCGCGGCGAAGCCGGACAGTGCCGTCGACGCAGGCCGGGTCCGGGACGCGGCGAAGACCGTTCCCGAGGTGCCGAGGCTGAGCACGGGGTGGTCCAGCAGTCCGGCGCCGCCCAGCCCGAGGCCGACGGCGGCGCTCATGTTGTCCCCGGTTCCCGCTGCCACGGCGATCGCGGCGGGCAGGCCGAGCGCGTCGGCCGCCTCGTCGGTGAGCCCGCCGATGCGCGTCGCCCCGGTCTCGGCCACCTCGGGCAGCAACGCGGCGTCCAGGCCGATGAGTTCGAGCAGCTCGGGGTCGTACGCACCGGTCGCCGTGGAGTACCAGCCGGTGCCCGAGGCGTCACCGGGGTCGGTCACGGCGGCGCCGGCGAGGCGTTCGGTCAGGAAGTCGTGGGGGAGGCGGACGGCAGTGGCCGCGGCGGTGTTATCCGGTTCGTGCTGCCGCAGCCACTGCCACTTCGACGCGGTGATGGCGGCCACCGGCACCGACCCGGTCCGCGCGGTCCAGGCCGTGGCCCCGCCCAGTGCCCCGGTGAGGGCGGCGGCCTGCGGCGCGGAGCGGGTGTCGTTCCACAGCATCGCCGGGCGCAGCGGACGCCCCGCCCGGTCGAGGACGACCAGCCCGTGCTGCTGCCCGGCGACCGCGATTCCGGCCACCGCGGAGGCGGCGACGCCGGACTCCTTCAGCCCGGCGGCGACGGCGTCGCGCAGCGCCCGCCACCACACCTCCGGGTCGCTCTCGCGGGCGCCCGCCTCACCGGTGACGACATGCGGTGCGCGGCCGACGGCCAGCAGCCGGCCGGTCGCGGTGTCGACGAAGGCGGCTTTGGTGGACTGGGTGGAGCTGTCCACCCCGATGACCACGGTACGCGGCGGCATGGGTGACCTCATTCCTGTGCACCACATCGATTTGATCGTACGGTAAACAAATTACGCGATCACACCTGCCGGGACCAGTGAGCGTCGCCAATTTCCGCCGACGAGGGGTTACGTGTCCGGGGTGCGCGCATGCATGATTAGTCATGACAGTAAACAAATAGGGTTCGGCCACCTCGACCGGTCATGGAACCCCACAGCACTGAAGGCGGCCAGACGATGACGGAACGCTTCACACCCACCCCCGAGGACAAGTTCACCTTCGGACTGTGGACGGTGGGCTGGCAGGGGCGCGACCCCTTCGGCGACGCGACCCGGACCGCGATCGACCCTGTCGACTCCGTGCGGCAGCTCGCGGAGCTCGGTGCGTACGGTGTGACATTCCATGACGACGACCTGATCCCGTTCGGCTCGACGGACACCGAGCGCGAAGGGATCGTGAAGCGGTTCCGGCAGGCGCTGGACGCGGCCGGACTCGTCGTCCCCATGGCGACGACGAACCTCTTCACCCACCCGGTGTTCAAGGACGGCGCGTTCACCGCCAACGACCGGGACGTACGCCGCTACGCCCTGCGCAAGACCCTGCGCAACATCGACCTCGCCGTCGAGCTCGGCGCCACCACCTATGTGGCCTGGGGCGGTCGCGAGGGCTCCGAGTCCGGCGCCGCGAAGGACATCCGGGTCGCCCTCGACCGCATGAAGGAAGCCTTCGACCTGCTGGGCGACTACGTCACGGAGCAGGGGTACGACCTGAAGTTCGCCATCGAGCCCAAGCCGAACGAGCCGCGCGGTGACATCCTGCTGCCGACCATCGGTCACGCCCTCGCCTTCATCGAGCGCCTCGAACGTCCGGAACTGGTCGGCGTCAACCCCGAGACGGGGCACGAGCAGATGGCCGGGCTCAACTTCCCGCACGGCATCGCGCAGGCGCTCTGGGCGGGCAAGCTCTTCCACATCGACTTGAACGGCCAGTCCGGCATCAAGTACGACCAGGACCTGCGCTTCGGCGCGGGTGACCTGCGCCAGGCGTTCTGGCTCGTCGACCTGCTGGAGACGGCCGGTTACGCGGGGCCGCGGCACTTCGACTTCAAGCCGCCGCGCACCGAGGACTACGACGGTGTCTGGGCCTCGGCCGCGGGCTGCATGCGCAACTACCTGATCCTCAAGGAGCGCGCCGCCGCCTTCCGCGCCGACCCCGCAGTACAGGAGGCACTGCGCACGTCCCGGCTCGACGAGCTGGCCCGCCCGACCGCCGAGGACGGCGTGGCCGGACTGCTGGCCGACCGGTCGGCGTTCGAGGAGTTCGACGTGAACGCGGCGGCGGAACGAGGAATGGCGTTCGAGGTCCTGGACCAGCTGGCGATGGACCACCTGCTCGGGGTCCGCTGACCCCGGCCCGCAGCGACGCAAGGCCAAGGGCGCGGGCCGGACACCGGATCGGACCGGGCGTCCGGCCCGCACCCGGTCGCGTGGTTCAGCGGGCTGCCTGTCCGCCCGGCCGCCCGCGTGCGTGTGGGTGAGCAGGCCGCCCGGCCGCCCGCGTGCGTGTGGGTGAGCAGGCCGCCCGGCCGCCCGCGTTCGCGTGGACGAGCAGGCTGCCTGGCCGCCCGCGTTCGCGTGGTTCAGCCGACGACCCGGTCGCCCGCGTGCGTGTGGATCAGTGGGGCGCCCGGTCGCCCGCGTACGCCACCGGGTCGGCCAGTACCGCCGTCATCACCAGCGCCGCGGCGCCCCGCGCGGCGTCACCCGCGACCGAGGAGGCGCGCAGCCGACCGCTCCCCGGGGACCAGAGCCCGGACACCACGCGGCCGGTCAGCTCCTCGTTGGCGGGCGGGGACAGCCACGGCATCAGGTTCCGGTAGATCCCGCCGAGCACCACCGCGTCCGGGTCGAGCAGATTCACCGTCCCGGACAGCACCCGCCCCAGCATCCGGCCGGCCTCCGCGACAGCGGCCACCGCCCGCTCGTCCCCGGCCCGGACGCGCCGCTCGAGCTCGGCCACTCCGGCACCGCCGCCGGGCTCCTCGATCCCGGCGGCCCGCAGGAGCGCCGCCTGTCCCGCGTACTGCTCCAGGCAGCCACGCGAGCCGCACCGGCACTCCGGTCCCTCCGAGTCGACCACCACGTGTCCGATCTCCCCGGCGAACCCGTGCGCTCCGCGCAGCAGTTCACCGTCGATGACCAGGGCGCCGCCTACGCCGATCTCCCCCGTCAGGTAGAGGAAACTGCGGATCGGGCCCAGTCCGCCGAACCAGAGCTCGGCCAGCGCCGCCAGATTGGCCTCGTTCTCCGAACTCACCGGCAGCGCCTTGCGACCGGGGCGTTCGGCGGCGAGCGAAGTGGCGAAGAGCTCCCCGGCGGGAACCTGGTTCCAGCCCAGGTTGGGTGCCTGGCGCACCGCGCCGCCGGAGACCAGACCGGGAAGCGCGAGCGTCACCCCGACCGGGAACAGTTCCTGCTCGCGGGCCGACTCCAGGGTGCGCGCCGCGATCCCGGCCGCCCGCGCCAGCACCTCCGCGGGCGGTGCGCCGCGGTTGTCCAGGTGCTCGGTGAGCCGTACCCGGCCGGTGCCCGCCAGATCGACGACGCACACCGACACATAGTCGATGTTGACCTCCACGCCGAGCCCGGCGGGCCCCGTGCGCGCCACCTTGAGCGCGGTCCCGGGGCGGCCCGCCTGCCCGCTGAACGTCTTGCCGGACTCGGTGAGGAACCCGATGTCGAGGAGCTGCTCGACGAGCGAGGACACCGCGGCCCGGGTCAGTCCCACCCGCGCGGCAACCCCGGCCCTGGTCGCTTCGCCCTCGACCTCGTCACGGACGGCCCGCAGCACGAGGCTGAGGTTGCTCCGGCGTACGGTGTCCTTGTCGGCCTTGGGTCCCAGCGGTGTGAGGTTGCTCTTCATGTTGGATCCGAGCCTATGCGATCCCCTGTGCGATGCCTCCGGCCCGCTCAGAGCGCGCAGCGAAATCCGCCATGGCCCGTCGTGCTGTCGGGGGTGTTGGAGGTGCGGGCGGCGACCCGGTAGCGGGTGCAGTAGGAGCGGTGACAGAGGTAGGAGCCGCCGCGTAGTACCCGGTTCCCGCCGACCGGCGGGCCGACGGGATCGACGCGGGTCTGCGGGCGGTCGGCGATGTGCCAGTCGGCACTGAACCGGTCGGCGCACCACTCCCACACATTGCCCGAGGTGTTGTACAGGCCGAAGCCGTTGGGCGGGTAGGAGTTGACGGGGGCGGTGGAGAGGAAGCCGTCCCCGCCGGTGTTGCGCACAGGGAAGTCGCCCTGCCAGATGTTGCAGCGGTGCCTGCCCCGGGGGGTGAGTTCGTCGCCCCAGGGAAAGCGGGCCCGGACGAGTCCGCCACGGGCCGCCTTCTCCCACTCGGCCTCGGTGGGCAGCCGCTTGCCGGCCCATCGGGCGTAGGCCGCCGCGTCGTGCCACGACATGTGGACCACGGGGTGATTCCGGCGGTCACCGATCGAGGTCCCCGGGCCCTCGGGCGCCCGCCAGTACGCACCGCTCACCGCTCGCCACCAGGGGGCGCCGGGGACGATGCCGGGCAGCACCGCCTTCCGTGCCTGCGGGGGTACGAAGGAGCCGAACACATAGGACCAGCCGATGAGTTCGGCCTCGGTGCGGTAGCCGGTGGCCTTCACGAACACGGCGAACTGGGCATTGGTCACACACGTCGCGTCGATATGGAACGGGCTGACGGCGACCTCCCGTACCGGTCCCTCACCGTCGGCCGTGAACGCATCCTCGTCCTCGCCGCCCATCAGGAACGGGCCACCGGGGACGGCCACCATGCCTCGAAGGACGTCGAGTGACCGGCGTACGGGGACGGCGAAATCCGCCGGGGGAGGGCAGGGCGCGCCATCCGCCGGGGGAGGGCAGAGCGCGCCATCCGCCGGGGGAGGGCAGAGCGAGACGTCCGGCGGCGGGGCGGAGAGCGAGGAGTCCGCCGGGGCAGCGGCCTGCGCCATCGCGTGCGCCCGGGACGGTCCGCAGCATGCGCTCATCGTGACACTCCGGTGATGAGGGGTGAGCCGTCTTCGGTGGCGTCGCCGGGGACGGGCCTGTCGTCGAGCAGCCCGGCCAGTTCCTGGCCGGTGGTACGCAGCAGCAGGGCCACCCCGCCGAGCGCGGCCGCATCGCCGCCGAGCGCGGAACCGCGCACCTCGACGGTGCGGGGCGCGAACGGGAGGGAGAGGGCGGCGAGCTGTTCCCGGATCGGGGCGAGGACGAGTTCGTCCAGGGAGGCCGGTTCACCACAGATCACGATGCATTCGGGGTCGACATGTGCCGCAAGGGCCGCGAGGACGCGCCCGGCGGTGAGGGCCGCGCCACGGAACACATCGGCGACGTCCGGCTGGCCCTCGGCGGCGAGCGCGACCATCTCCTCGGCCTCCCCGACCACCACGCCGCGGTCGGCGCAGGCCGCGAGCAGAGCGGGAATGCTGATGAGGCCCTCCAGACAGCCGCGGCCGCCGCAGTGGCAGGGCTTTCCTTCCGGATCGCAACTGGTGTGGCCGATCTCGCCGGCCGCGCCATGGGCGCCGCGCACCAGCAGACCGTTGACGACGAGCCCCCCGCCGACCCCCTGGGACCACCCCAGATAGACGGTGTTGTCGAGGCCGCGGGCCGCGCCCCAGGTGACCTCTGCGAGCGCGGCGAGCCTGGAGTTGTTGTCGGTGAGCACGGGGGCGTCGAAGTGCCGGCCGAGTTCGGCGGCGACATGGCTGGCGAAAGGTGTCATATTGCGCGGGTCGCCGGAGGCCGGATTCTGGACGAATCCGGGGAGCCCGAGGCCGATGCCCTCGACCGGAGCGAGGCTGATGTTCTCGCGCCGTACCAGCTCCTCCACGGCGGCGATGGCCTGCGCGGCCCGTTCGGCGGCGCCGCTGTCCGCCGGGACGGGGACGCTGTACCGGCCGACGATGTCATGGGCGCAGTTGGCGACGACCACATGGATCCGGTGGCGCTGGAGGTCGATGCCGATCAGTTCGGCGCCGCGTGCGTTGAGTGCGATCTCCAGGGCGGGCCTGCCCCGGCCGCGCGGATGCTCGGGGTCGGGGGCCGGCTGTTCGACGACGGCCTTGCGTTCCAGCAGGTCGGAGACGATCGCGAACAGGGTGGTGCGGGAGAGCCCGACCCTTGCCTTGAGCTCGCCGCGGCTCAGCGCGCCCGACCTGCGCAGTTCACCGAGTACGGCGGCTTCGTTGGCCCTGCGCAGACGTTGCAAGGCATCGATGCGTTCCGTCATGGACGCATGGTCGATCGGTCAAGGTGTTTCTGTCAACGTGCCGGAAGAATTCACATGCTTTTTATTCCCAAGGGTTGACGTAAAAAAGTCACCGTCCTTACAGTTCCGGTCACTTGCCTGCCCGAGCACGTGCTTCGGCACCGGCCCGAGCACGTGCTCAGGCACTCGGCAGCACCACCGTGAGCGACCCGTCGAAAGGGCGACCAGCCAGTGGCTCCGCGCAACGTCCTGTTCCTGATGACCGACCAGCACCGGGTCGACACCCTGGGCTGTTACGGCAACCCACTCGTCGACACCCCGGCCCTGGACGCCCTGGCGGCCGAGGGGACCCGGTTCGACCGCTTCTACACGCCGACCGCGATCTGCACCCCCGCCCGGGCCTCACTCGCCACCGGCCTCCACCCGTTCCGCCACGGCATGCTGAACAACCCCGAGCGCAACGGCGGCAGCAAGGACGAACTCTCCGACGAAAGCCCGATGCTCTGGCGCCAGTTGATGGACCGGGGCTACCAAGTCGGGCACGCCGGCAAATGGCACATCGGCCGCGAGCGCGGCCCCGAGTTCTACGGCCTGGACGGCGAACACCTGCCCGGCGCGCTCAACCCCGTACACCACCCCTCGTACGAGAAGTGGCTGGAGGACAATGGCTTCCCGCCCTTCGCCGTGCGCGAACCCGTCTTCGGCACCGCCGCCAACGGCACCGGACGCGGCCACCTCATCGCCGGCCGGCTCCAGCAGCCCGTCGAGGCCACCATCGAGGCGTTCCTCACCGACCGGACCCTCGCCCTGCTCGACCGCTACGCCGCCGACTGGAAGGCGAGCGGCACGCCCTTCATGCTGTCGTGCCACTGGTACGGCCCCCACCTGCCGTATCTGATCCCCGACCACTACTACGACCTGTACGACCCCGACGACGTGCCGCTGCCCGCCTCCATGGCCGAGACCTTCGCGGGCAAGCCCGATGTGCAGCGCCAGTACAGCGCGTACTGGTCCTCGGACGACTTCGACGCCGCCGCCTGGCGCAAGCTCATCGCCGTCTACTGGGGCTACGTCACCATGATCGACCACCAGACCGGGCGGCTGACCGAGGCGCTCCGGGAGCACGGGCTCTGGGACGACACGGCGGTCTTCTTCACCGCCGACCACGGCGAGTTCACCGGCGCCCACCGGCTCAACGACAAGGGCCCGGCGATGTACGAGGACATCTACCGGATCCCCGCGATCGCCCGGGTCCCCGGCGCCCCCGCCCAGGTCAACGACGACTTCGCCAACCTCATCGACCTCAACCCGACCATCCTCGACCTGGCGGGCGCGCCGGCACCCGAACTCTGCGACGGCGAAAGCCTGTTGCCGCTGCTGAACGGCAAGAACCCCGGGACCGCCGATCACTCCGAGCCCTCCGTCGGAAACACCCGCGACGAGATCGTCGCCGAATTCCACGGCCACCACTTCCCCTACTCCCAGCGCATGCTCCGCGACCGGCGCCACAAGCTGGTGCACAACCCGGAGAGCGTGCACGAGCTGTACGACCTGGAGACCGACCCGCACGAACTGCACAACGTGTACGAGGCACCCGCCTACGCGGACGTCCGGCGCGACCTCACCGTGCGGCTCTACCGCGAGCTGCTGCGCCGCGGCGACCCGGCCTACACCTGGATGAGCTACATGGCGGACATCGGCTCGGACCGTGCGGCGGACGTCGACGGAGTCGCGGAGGAAGTCGCATGAAACAGAAACTGCTGCCCGGCCCCGCCCCGGCCGCGGCCACACCGGTGAAGACCCCGAAACCGGTGAAGTACCCGAAGAAGAAGGCCCGCACCGCCGGCCGGCTCAGCTCCGTGCTGCTCGGCCTCGCCTCCGCCGCGCTCGGCCTGGCCGCCTGGTTCGTCCTCGCCAACAGCGGCATCGACGGCTTCCCGGGACCCGTCGAAGTGGCCCGCCGGGCCATTACTCTCATCGGCGACGGCACGCTCTTCGCCGACGCGGGCGCCAGCCTGAAGCGCGTCCTCATCGGCTATGTCCTCGGCGTCGCCCTCGCGATCCCTGTCGGCTTCCTGATGGGCTGGTACCCGGTCGTCCGCCGGCTGATCGAACCCTGGCTGCAGTTCTTCCGCATGGTGCCGCCGCTCGCGATCATCCCGCTCGCCATCGTCCTCATGGGCATCGACGAGACCCCGAAGATCTTCGTTATCTTCCTGGCATCGTTCCTGTCGTCCGTCGTTTCCACCTTCCAGGGCGTCGTCGCGGTCGACGTCACCCTCGTCAACGCGGCCAGGGTGCTCGGCGCCCGCGACCCACAGGTCTTCCTCGGCGTCGTCGTTCCCGCGTCCACGCCGTTCATCCTGGTCGGCATGCGGATCGGCCTCGGCGCCTCCTGGGCGACCGTCGTCGCGGCCGAACTCATCGCGGCCCAGGGCGGACTGGGCTTCCGCATGCAGCAGGCCCAGCTCTACTACGACCTGCCCACCATCTTCGTCCAGCTCATCGCCATCGGAACGATCGGCCTCGTCATGGACCGGCTGCTGCTCCTCGCCGAGCGCCGGCTCACCCACTGGCAGGAACGGCGGTAACCATGCCCACCATCAACTTCCATGACGTATCAAGGGGCTTCACCGTCAAGGACGGAGAGTTCCTGGCCCTGGACCGGGTCGGACTCGACATCGAGGACGGCGAGTTCGTCACCGTCGTCGGCCCGTCCGGCTGCGGCAAGAGCACCCTGATGAACATCGCGGCCGGCCTCCTGGACGCGACCGACGGCGACGTCACCGTCGACGGAGTCCCCGTCCGCGGACCCGCCCCCGAACGCGGCGTCATCTTCCAGCAGTACGCGCTCTTCCCCTGGATGACCGTCACCGCCAACGTCGAGTACGGACTGAAGGTCGCCGGAGTCGGCAAGGCCGAACGCCGCCGCCGCGCCCGCGAGGTCATCGAACTCGTCGGCCTCACCGACTTCGCCGACGCCCTGCCCAAGACACTCTCCGGCGGCATGAAGCAGCGCTGCGCCATCGCCCGCGCCTACGCCGTCGACCCGAAGGTCCTCCTCATGGACGAACCCTTCGGCGCCCTCGACTCACTGACCCGGGTCCGGATGCAGGAATCCCTGCTCGACACCTGGAGCCGCGACCGGCGCACCGTCATGTTCATCACCCACGACGTCGACGAGGCGGTCTTCCTCGCCAACCGGGTCGTCGTGATGGCCGCCCGTCCGGGCCGCATCCACACGATCATCCCCGTCACGCTGCCCTACCCGCGCACCGAGGAACACCGCCTCTCGCCCGAGTTCGCCGAGCTGCGCGCCCGGGTCTGGCATGCCGTCCACCATCAGCCCGCTCCCCTCGAAGGAACAGCGTCGTGAAGAAAACCCGGGTCATCGGCCGTCGCACGGCGGGCCTCCTCCTCGCCCTCGCCCTCGTCCCCGCCACCACCGGATGCGGCGGCGACTCGTCCGCCGGCTCCTCGGGCGGTGACAGCCACAGGGTTCGCTTCGGCTACATCGCCGACTACAGCGGCTCGGCGGCGCTCGCCGTCGCCCAGAAGCAGGGCCTGTGGAAGAAGGCGGGCATCACCCCCGAGCTGAAGGTCTTCACCAACGGCCCGCTCCAGGTCCAGGCACTCGGCTCCGGCAACCTGGACTTCGGCTACCTCGGCCCCGGCGCGCTCTGGCTCCCCGCCTCCGGCCGCGCCTCGATCGTCTCCGTCAACATGCTGGGCCTCGCCGACCGGGTCATCGCCCGGCCGGGCTCCGGCATCGACAAGCCCGCCGACCTCAAAGGCAAGAAGATCGCCGTCGCCGAAGGCACTTCCGGCGACATGATCCTCAACCTGGCGCTGCGCGAGGCCGGACTGAAGCAGAGCGACGTCACCAAGTTCGCCATGGACGCCTCGACCGTCGTCACGGCCTTCTCGTCCGGCCAGGTGGACGCGGCCGCCACCTGGTACCCGCTGATCGACACGATGAAGAAGAAGGTCCCCGATCTCAAGGAGATCAGCCGGACCCAGGACTACTACCCCAAGCTGACCTTCCCGAATGTCTTCGTCACCCAGCCGAAGCTGGCCTCCGGAAACCCGGAACTCGTCAAGAAGGTGACCGGGGTCCTCAAGGAGGCCGGTGACTGGATCGCGGCACACCCGGAGGAGTCGGAGACCGTCGCCGCCGACTTCCTCAAGCTGCCCACCGGTCAGCTCAAGGGGTCCACGAAGTACGTGAAGATCCTCCCGTCCGCCGAGCTGACGAAGCTCAGCCAGGACGGCACGGTCGACGGCTGGTTCGACGAACTCGCCGATGTCTTCGTCCAGATGAAGAAGCTGCCCGAGGCAGGCAAGGCCAAGGACTACTACCTCGGAGACCTGTACGCCGAAGCCGGAAAGGCGGACCACACATGAACGACATGAGCGCCACGGACGACCCGAACACATCCCATGACCTGAGCACCATGAGCGCGATGAGACGGCGGGGATTCCTCGCCGGAGCCGCCGGCCTCGCCGGCGCGGCCGTACTGCCCTGGACCGCCGCCACCGAGGCCGCGGCGGCCGGACCGGCGTCCGCCACCGCCATCCCCCTCCGTGTCGTCACGGGCGGACGCGCACGGGCCACGGTCCTGTGGTGGGGAGAGGGCAGCGCGCGGTTCGCCGCCACCGAACTGCGGGACTACGTCCAGCGGATCACCGGTGTCCGTCTGCCGCTGCGCGCCGCGCACCACGCCCCCGGCACCACCGTCCCCGAAGGCATCACCGGCCTGGTGAGCCTCGCCCCGGGCACCGGCCGGGAGACCACGATCCCCGCGAGCCGGCTCGCGGACGCGGGCCGGGAACTCTCCGGCGCCCCCGAGGACTCCTTCACCCTGCTCGGCGACAACACCCACCTGCTGCTGACCGGGCTCGGCGACCGGGCCCCGCTCTACGCCGTCTACGCGCTCCTGGAACGGCTCGGCGTACGGTTCTTCGCCCCGTCCTTCCCCGCGTACGAGGGCCACGGCGAGCAGATCCCGCACACCCCGGCCCTCACCCTTCCGCCCGTGCGCCGCACCGACAGGCCCGACTGGCAGATGCGCCGGCAGTACGCCGAGGAGGGCTTCAGCCACACGGAAGCCAGCCTGCCGCCGCTGCTCGACTGGATGGCGAAGAACCGGCTCAACACCTTCGTCTACCCGACGGACTACCTGGGCCTCGGCGTCACCACGTACGACGGAGTGCGCACCGTCCTCACCCGCGAGGCCACCAAGCGCGGCATCCGCATCGAGACCGGCGGCCACGGCTACGACAGCTTCCTGCCGAAGGCCGACTACCCGCAGTACTACGAGTCCGGCGGGCCGCTCTTCGACATCTACAACCCCGAGGCGCTCGACGCCTACATCGACCGCGTCGTCACCTTCCTGCGGGACCGTCCCGAGATCACCGTCTTCGACTGCTGGCCCCCGGACGTCGGCGCGTTCCAGAAACCGATCCTCGACCGGTACGGCAAACCCGCCAACGCGGAATCGGTGGTCGTCAACAAGCTCGTCCAGGTGCTGCGGGAGGAGCTGCCCGGCGTCCGGGTCGAACGGATCGCGTACGCGTCCACCGTCCGGCCGCCCGATCCGGAGTACGCATGCGACCCCGAGGTCATCGTCGACTTCGCCCCGTACTCCCGTAACTACGACGGGAATCTCGGCGACCCCGCGGTGAAGGCCAACACCGGGCTCGCCGACGCGTTGCGCGCCTGGCGGGCCGGATTCCGCGGTTCGCTGGTGATGTACGAGTACTACCGGCGCTACCGCTGGCGCAGCCTGCCGGTGCGTCCGCTCGCCACCATCGCGGGCGACGTCGCTTTCGAGTCCCGGCTCGGTCTCAACGGCATGGGCATGTACAGCGAACCGGGCGACTGGATCACGTACGAACCCGTCCAGAGCCTCGTTGCCGCGCTGGCCTGGGACAACAGCCTGGACGCCGACGCGTATCTCGACGGCTACCTCCTGGCACGCTTCGGCGAGGAGGCCTTCACCGCCGTACGCCGCTACTACGACCTGACCGGCCTCGACCCGGACACCCACGCGGTCACCCGGCTCACCGACAACTACGGCCAGGCCCGCAACGCGCTCCAGGAAGCCACCGGTCAGGCGAAGGGAGCCGCCGCCCGCACGGTGCTGGACCGGCTGACCCGCAACATCGACATCGCGCTGGCCGACATGCGCATCGGTCTGGCACCGGCGAACAGTGCCGAACTCGACGCGGCCCGCCGGGAGTACCGGGCGCTCGTGCACCGCAACCGGTTCAACGGCGTCTGCCTGCCCAACATGCAGGCCTGGTGGCGCTGGAACGGTCCGGCCGGGCAGTCGCCGTACGACGACGCCAGGATCCGCCAGGACGTCGTCGACAGCTATGCGAGTCCCGCCGCCGGATTCGGCGACCCGGGATTCCTCGCGCTGGTACGGGACGGTGATGCCGCGGCGCTCGATGTCGAGGCACAGGACGTCGACTTCACCGGTCACACCGTCCACTGGGCGGCGACCGCGCCCGAGGGCGTGGTGCTGGAACCGGCGAGCGGCACGCTGAAGGTGCACGGAACCCGGGGCGCGGCCGCCAGGGTGACGGTGCGCGCCACCGCCCGGGCGGCGACCGGTGCGCAGCGGATCACGCTGGACTTCCGGCTGCCGGACGGGACCGCGCTGGTCCCCGCGCAGGTGGAGGTCGCCGTGTCATGACCGGTGCGGCGGCGCCATCTCTGCATCCGTGTGGTGGTGCGTCGTCATCAGCTTCAGCGGATTCTCGCGAGGAACCCCGGGGCTTCAGTCCCGGGAGGAATCGCGTCCTTGGCGGGTGGCGGAGCGCCGCAGCGTCGCGCCTGCGGGCGCGGAGTGTCCGCATAGCCGGCCGGCAGAGCCGGGCAAGGCGGTGGGCGCCGGAGGCGAACGTGTGGACTATGGGTCGCCGGTTCGGGCGGAAGGTGTACGGGCCCGGCTGGTTCGTGCGATTGGCGCACTAGGGTCCGTGGTTGTGAAGCTGGTGGTGCGGGTCAAGCTGCTGCCGACGCCCGCGCAGGCGTCGGTGCTTGAGGCGACCCTGACTGCCTGCAACGAGGCCGCGACCTGGGCCGCGCAGGTGGCGTTCGACGAGGGTGTCTGCAAGAACCTGCCGCTGCGCAGGCTGACGTACCGGGAGATCAAGGCCCGGTGGGGTCTTGGGGCGCAGGCCGCCCAGCATGCGATCAAGAAGACCTGCGATGCCTACACCACCCTGGCGGCGAAGCTCCGTAACGGCCGTTACGGCAGGCCCTGCTCGAAGCGTCATTCCCGGGCTTCGGGCAAGCCGGTCGTCTTCCGGGCCCAGGCGGCCCAGCCGTACGACGACCGGATGCTGTCCTGGCAGCACGAGGCGCGTACGGTGTCGATCTGGACCACCGGCGGGCGTATGAAGAACGTGGCCTTCACCGGAATGGCAGACCAGTTGGAGGTCCTGGCCCGGCACCGGCAGGGCGAGTCCGACCTGCTGTGTGAGGGCGGGCAGTGGTATCTGCTCGCGACCTGCGAGATCCCCGAGGCCGAACCGAACGCGCACCCGGTCTCCTTCATCGGGGTGGATCTCGGGATCGTGAACATCGCCGCCACGAGTGACGGTGCCAAGTACTCCGGGCGCCGGATCAACCGCAGGCGGGCCAAGGACCGGGCTCTGCGTTCCAAGCTGCAGAAGAAGGGCACGAAGTCCGCGAAGCGGCGGGCGAAGAAGTGCACGGGTCGCGAGGCCCGCCGCAACAAGGACATCAACCACAAAATTGCGAAGCGGATCGTGGCGGAGGCTGCACGCACCGGTCGCGGGATCGCCCTGGAGGACCTGGGCGGTATCCGGGAGCGGGTCCGGCTGAGAAAGCCCCAACGCACCACGCTCCACTCCTGGCCGTTCGCCCAGCTCGGCGCGTTCATCGGCTACAAGGCCCGGCGGGCCGGGGTGCCGGTGGTGTATGTCGATGCGGCGTACACCAGCCAGGAATGCTCGCAGTGTCATCACGTCGAACGCGGCAACCGGCCTTCCCAGGCCGTGTTTGCCTGCCGGTCCTGTGGCTTCGTTGAGCACGCGGACCACAACTCGTCCCACAACATCGCCCACCGAGGGTGGTACGTGTGGGTCTGCGGGGTCGAGTCAACGGCCCCTGCCCTCACGCTGATCGCGTGAGAGCTGGACGCAGCCGGACCCATCGAAGCCATCGATGACCCGAGCAGCAAACCCTGGACTCCGGTCCCGGGTCGTTGACGTACCTCACCTCGGCGTCCTTGCCCTTCGCCGTCCACAGCGCGTCCAGCTCGGTGTCGGTCGCCATGCCCGGTATCAGCGAATCGTCACCCCGGGGCGTCGGCCACCACGGTCCGTACGGCCACGGGGTGCGCGGGTGTCAGGGTCCGGTCGACGGCCGCGGTGTGGGTGCTCCGGTGGTGCGCGGCCGAACCCGGGAACGCGATCGAACAGCACGAGACCATGGCGAGCAGGACGAACAGCAGGCCGAGAACGGCCGAGGCGTGGGCGCCCTGCCGTCGTCGGTGCGTCCGATCGCTCAGCGTGTTCATCGCCGCCATCGTACGTGGTGTGTGAAGTTTCAACGAGGGTTGGGAGCCACGGATGTGCGGAACGGGGCCTCCGTTGTCGGAGCCGCAAGATAGTGTGCCCCGGTGACAACGCACTCGAACGTATCTGCGGGCTGGTATCCGGATCCGCACGGCGCGCCCCAGCTGCTGCGCTACTGGGACGGTTCCCAGTGGACCGAGCACACCAACCCGGCCGCCGGGCAGCAGCCCCAGGCCGCGGCCCAGGCGAGCCCCGCGCAGGCCCAGGCACCCGCGCAGGTGCCGCCGCAGCAGGCCGCCCCGCACCATCAGCAGGCCGCCCACCAGCAGGCGGCGGTCCCCTCCCGGCAGGGTGGGGTTCCCGGGCAGGGCGGTGCTCCCGGCGCCGGTTCGCTCTTCAACCAGCAGGTCCTGGTCGTGAACCAGAAGGCCAAGCTGATCGAGGTGACGAACGAGTACAGCGTCTTCGACCAGCACGGCAACACCATCGGCTCGGTCGTCCAGGTCGGCCAGAGCGCCCTGCGCAAGGTGCTGCGTTTCCTCACCAGCATCGACCAGTACCTGACCCACCGCCTGGAGATCCGGGACGCCTACGGTCAGCCGCAGCTCCTGCTGACCCGCCCGGCGAAGTTCATCAAGTCCAAGGTCATCGTGCAGCGCCCCGACGGGCAGCCGGTCGGCGAGATCGTCCAGCAGAACGCCATCGGCAAGATCAACTTCGCGATCATGGCCGACGGCCGGCAGATCGGCGCGATCAAGGCGGAGAACTGGCGTGCCTGGAACTTCGCGATCGTCGACCACAACGACGCCGAGATAGCCCGGATCACCAAGACCTGGGAAGGCCTCGCGAAGACGCTGTTCACCACGGCGGACAACTATGTGCTGCAGATCCACTACCAGTTGCCCGAGCCGCTGCTGAGTCTCGTCGTGGCCACGGCCCTGACGGTGGACACCGCCCTCAAGCAGGACGCCCGCGGCCTCGGCTGAGGGACGGGCGCGCGCCTGGTGGGGGCGGGCGGGTACGCGTCTGATGGAGACGGGCTCGGGTACCCGCCTGATGGGCGGGTGCGCCCGGTACCTCGTCATGTGCGTGCTCCCTTGCATGATCTGCCGCGCAAGGGAGGCGGACGGGGCAGGCGGACGGACCTGAAAGGGGTTCGCCGCCGTGCGATGATGCGCCCATGCCGTACCTGGTGCCGCCCCTCATCCCGCCGGGGCGTCTCGCGGACTCCGCCCAACCGGCTCTTGCTGTCACCGACGACCTGCTTCTGCGGCCGTGGCGGTGCGAGGACGCACCGACAATCGTCGCTGCCTTCTCCGATCCGGCGATCCAGCACTGGCATCTGCGCCGGGCCGAAACCGAGGACGAGGCGCGCGACTGGATCGAGCAGTGGCAGGACGCCTGGTACAGCGAGACCGGCGCCCACTGGGCCGTCGTACGTCCCGAGGGAGCGAGCAACGGGACCGGGGAGGTGCTCGGCCGGGTCTCGCTCCGTTCCCTGGTGCCGGCGATCGGCCTGGCGGAATGCTCCTATTGGGTACTGCCGGCCGCCCGCGGACGGGGCGTGGCGCCCCGGGCCGTGTCGGCGCTCGCACGCTGGGCCTTCGATGAGATCGGGTTCGAGCGGCTCGAACTCGCGCACTCCGTGCGGAACGAGGCGTCCTGCCGGGTGGCGGGCAAGACGGGCTTCGCCCTGGAGGGCACCCGGCGCCACTCCCATCTGCACGCCGACGGCTGGCACGACATGCATCTGCACGCCAGGCTCCGCGGGGACGACGCGAACGGCTGACCGCGACGGAGGCGGTGCCGGCCGTTCGCGTCGTCCCCGTGGAGTGGCGCCGTTCAGTCCCGTTCGACGTCCACCTCGGTGAGCCGCGCATACCGCTCGGGGTCGGTGCGGCGGATGCGCAGGGCCACCACGAACCCGGCCACGAGCACCACAGGCAGCGGCACCAGCAGCGCCGCATTGACCGCACCCGTGCGCCCGGTGAGCAGATCGAAGTGGAGCGTCGCGAGCACCGACAGGACCGCGAGACCCGCGAAGGCGATCAGCGGTGCGACCGCGACCCGCCAGACCGACATGCCGCACCGGTCACGGCGGAAGAAGAAACAGACGGCGAGCGCTGCCAGCGCCTGCATGATCATGATGCCGAGGACGCCGGTGCTGTTGGTCCACAGGAAGATCTCGAAGTACGGATCCGCGCCGATCAGCGCACCGCCCACCACGATCACAAGGCCGAAGACGGTCTGTGTGACGACTGCTGTCACCGGTGAGCCCTGCCGGGGCGACACCCGGCCCAGCCGGCGCGGCAGCAGGCCCTCGCGGCCCAGAGCGTAGAGGTAGCGGGCCGCGGCATTGTGGAAGGCGAGGGTGGCGGCGAACGCGCTGACCACGATCAGCACATGCATGGAGTCGGCGAGCCACCGGCCGACGAACTGGTCGGCCGCGTGGAACGTCAACTGCGGGCCGTCCGACGACCGGGCCATCGTGACCGATTCCTCGGTGCCGAAGCTGCCCATCAGGATCCACACCCCGGCGGCGTAGAACAGCGCCAGGAATCCGATCGCGACGAAGGTGGCGCGAGGCACCGTGCGCTCCGGGCTGCGGGCCTCCTCGGCGTAGATCGCGGTCGCCTCGAAGCCCGTGAACGCGCCGATGACCAGGACGAACATCCCGGCCATGCCGCCGGAGGAGGCCAGTACGGACGGATCGAAGGACGTGATGTCCAGGGCGTCGGTGCCCCGGTCCGCCAGCACCCCGACATCCATCACCAGCAGCACCAGGACCTCCAGGACCAGCGCAACCCCCAGCACCTTCGCGCTCAGTGTGACCCGCAGCCAGCCCAGCACCCCGGTGCCCAGTACGCAGAGGGTCGACAGCGGCCACCAGGGCAGTTCCGCACCGGTGAGATCGCTCAGGGTCGTCGAGGCGAAGTAGCCGAACCCGGCGGCGACACCGGGGGCGACGAGGTTGTACGAGAGCGTCGCCAGGTAGGCGGTGGCGACGCCGAGCGTCCGCCCGAGGCCCCGGGCGACGTACGCGTAGAAGGCTCCGGCGTTGCGTACATAGCGGCTCATCGCGGTGAACCCGGCGGCGAACAGCACCAGCAGTGCACCGGAGACGAGATAGCCGAGCGGGGTGCCCGGACCGCCGATGCCGATGGCGAACGGCGCGACACCGGCCAGCACGGTGAGCGGCGCGGCCGCCGCCACGACGAAGAAGACCAGATCGAAGGTGCCGATCTGCCCCTTGGCGAGGCGCCCCGCCGAACCGCCGGACGGCGGGGCGCTATCCGGGAGGTCGGAGGAGGGGGAGGCGGCCGGCGGGACGGCCGTCGAGGGTTGCGTCATCGGTGGTTCCTCAGGTGCGAACGGGCGGCTGGACGCCGAAGCCGATGCCTGCATCAGGCATGGGTCAGTGGAAAAGACCAGTTCAGGGCGGCCGGATTGGGCGCGGCGCTCAAGCTATCTGGTATACCGAATACCAAGCAAGGGTCTACGGAACCTTTCCGGAATCTGCGATGATCACGGCACGGCAGCCGGAAGAGACCGGCTCCGACGGGCAGGGAGCGAGTCCATGAGCAGCAGCCGAACCGCCGGCCTCACCGCCACCATCGGTGCGGCACATCAGTCGCTGCGCGACCAGGTCTATGTGGAACTGCGCGAGAGGATCATCGACGGCCGCTACCCCTCCGGGCACCGGGTCGTCGAACGGGAACTCGCGGACGAGCTGGGGGTGTCCCGTATCCCCGTACGGGAAGCCATCCAGCGACTGGAGACCGAGGGATTCATCGCTGCGCTGGCACGGAAGGGCGCGTTCGTCGCCCCGCTCGGCCCGGTCGAGGCCGCGGACTTCTTCGACATCCGGGAACACCTGGAGGCGCTGGCGGCCTCGCTGGCCGCCCGGCGCGCCGACCGGGACGGCCTGCGCACCCTGGAAAGACTCCTGAACCGCGCCCGCCGCGTCGCGGACTCCTCCCGCCGGACCCGCGAACTGAGCTCGGTCCATGCAGACTTCCATCAGCAGATCGTCGTCATGTCCGGCAATCCGCTGCTCCAGGGCCTGATGGCGCCGCTCGACGGCCGGTTGCGCCGGCTCTTCAGCCTCACCTCCGAGCCGGGCGACGCTCCCGTGATGTGCGGTGAGCACGAACTGCTCTACGAGGCGATCAGGAGCGGCGACGCGGAGGCGGCGGAGCAGATCGCCCGCCGTCATGTGGCCGGAACGCGCGAGACCGCGATGCAGATGCTCGCCGCCGCCACCGATGAACCCACGGATCCCGATCCCCAGCACCGGCCCTGACCAAGGCGCCCATCCCGCGCACGACGTCGCGCACCACATAAGGAGACCCCGCCCCATGGCGACGCCCGCCCCCGCCTGCCCCCATGTCCTGTTCACCGCCGTCCGGTCCCTCGACGGGCGCACCTGTGACCTGCTGGTCTCCGACGGCCGGATCGCCGCGTACGACCCGGCGGAGCTGCCCGACGGCTGCCTGACCGTGGACGCCGCGGGAGCCCTCGCCCTGCCCTCGCCCGTCGACGCGCACATCCACCCCGACAAGTCGACCTGGGGCGGGCCCTGGCTGAGCCGCGAACCCGCCGGGACGCTCCGTGACCTGATCGAGGGCGATGTCCGGGCCAGGACAGCCTTCACGACTCCGGTGGAGGAGCGGGCAGGGGCACTCATGGACCGGGCCATCGCCCGTGGCACCCGCGCCATGCGGGCCCATGTGGATGTCGCCCCCGTCCACGGCCTCTCCGGGGTGCACGGGGTGCGGGCGGCGGCCGATGCCCGCAAGGACCTCCTCGACGTCCAGATCGTCGCCTTCCCCCAGCTCGGGCTATTGAGCGAGCCCGGCACCGCCGACCTCATGGAGCAGGCCCTGTCCGAGGGGGCCGACGTCGTCGGCGGCCTCGACCCGATCGGCATCGACGACGACATGGACGGCCAGTTGGACTTCGTGTTCGGGCTGGCCGCCCGCAAGCGCGTACCGGTCGACATCCACCTGCACGATGGCGGGCCCGCCGGCCTGCGCCAGGTCACCGAGATCGCCCGGCGTACCGTCGCTGCCGGGATGCAGGGACGCGTCACCCTCGGCCACGCCTTCGCCGTGGCCGAGCTCGGGGGCGACGAACGCGACGCCATGGCGGCGCGGTTGGCCGGCGCCGGCGTCTCCCTGGTCACCTGTGCCCTGGGCGGTGACCCGGTCCTGGACCCCGCACGGCTCACCCCGCATGGCGTGCGGGTGGCCGTCGGCTCGGACGGCGTGCGCGATGCCTGGACGCCGTTCGGTGACGGCGACATGCTCGCCCGGGCCCATCTGCTCGCCTACCGCACGGATGCCCGCACCGATGCCGAACTCGCCGCCTGCTACGAGGCGGTGGCCCAGGGCGGCGCCTCCCTGCTCGGTCTGCCCGCCTCCCGGTTGGAGACCGGAGACCCGGCCGACTTCGTTCTGGTAGCCGCCGGTTCGCTGCCCGAGGCAGTCGTGGACCGCCCGATTCCGTCCATGGTCGTACGGGCCGGCCGGGTCATCGCCCGCGGGGGCCGGCTGATCTAGTGCCGCGACCGGCAATGTTTGCCCGGAAGGAGCGTCGTCCAGTGCGTGCGATCGCAAGGCGGCCGGAAGTCCTTGGACGGCGTCTCCCCTGCTTGAACGAAGTCGAGAGCTTGGGGAAGGAGCTACCAGGGCTTTTGGCCAACGCAGAAGGGGGTCCCCCTGGCCCTCAAGGCCTTGGGGGAGTGCGTGCTGGGCGGCGCGACGGGGCAAAGCTTGCCGGGAGGGGCACTAGCCAGGGCCTCTCGTTCGCACCGTGCCGCACGAAAGACCCCAGGGTCCACCGGGCCGGTCAGCCGCGGTCGAGGGCGCGGTCGGTGAGGGAACCCGCGCAGCCGGTGTAGCGGGCGGGATCGGCCAGTTCGGACAGATCGAGACCGGCGAGTTCGGGTTCCTCGTCCAGCACGTCGGCGAGGACGTCGGCCAGATCCGTGGTCTCCGCGCGGGCCCGGGCGGCGGCGTTCACCAGAACCTCCTTGGCACGCTTGCGGCCGATCCGCTCGGCGAACACGGCGGCCAGCCGCTCCGCGACGATCAGCCCGTCGGTGAGCTGGAGATTCTCCCGCATGGCGTACGGGACGACCCGCAGCCCGTCGGTGAGTTCGGCCGCCGCGTACGCGGCCCCGCCGACGAGCCGCAGCAGCTCGCGCAGCGGCTCCCATTCCGCGTGCCACGCCCCGGCCGGCCGCTCGTCCTCGGCGACGAGCGAGCCGTACAGCGTCGCCGCCAGGCCCGGAGCGCGGCGAGCGGCCGCCACGATGAGGGTGGCACGCACCGGGTTGGCCTTCTGCGGAATGGTGGACGAGCCACCGCCCTGCCCCTCGGTCACCTCGCCGATCTCGGTACGGGACAGGGTGAGCACGTCGGCCGCCAGCTTGCCGAGCGCACCGGCCGTGAAGGCGAGCGCGCCCGCCAGGTCCGCGATCGGGGTCCGCAGGTTGTGCCACGGCAACAGCGGTTCGGCCAGGCCGAGTTCGTTCGCGAATGC
This sequence comes from Streptomyces sp. NBC_01241, assembly GCF_041435435.1. Classification (NCBI taxonomy): domain Bacteria; kingdom Bacillati; phylum Actinomycetota; class Actinomycetes; order Kitasatosporales; family Streptomycetaceae; genus Streptomyces; species Streptomyces sp. NBC_01241. The sequence continues at coordinate 7,630,781 of NZ_CP108494.1, forward strand.
CTGGAGCAGGGGCAGCCCAGGTCCGTCGTCCTCGGCGGCAACGGTGCCGGACGCTTCGGCGCCGGCATCGGCTGCGCCCACGGGCGTGAAGGCGCCGAAGACGGCCAACGTGCCTGCCGCGCCACCGAGTTGTGCGGGAAGCGACTCCCGTACGGCGGACAGGCGGTCCCGTGCGTCGAGGATCAGCGCACGCCACCCCGCCGCCTTCAGCCCGAAGGTGGTCGGCACGGCGTGCTGGGTGAGCGTACGGCCGGCCATCGGGGTGTTGCGGTGGGCGACGGCCAGCCGGGCCACCGCGTCCGCGGCCCGCACCAGATCGTCGAGCACCGGGGCCAGGGTCCGCGCGGCGACCAGCATGGCGGCCGTATCGAGGATGTCCTGGCTGGTGGCGCCCCGGTGCACGTACGGGACGACATCGGGCTCCACCGCGGCGGCCAGGTCGGCGACCAGCGGAATGACCGGATTGCCGTCCGTACGGGCGCGCAGCGCCAGGCTCCGTACCTCGAACCGGCTCGCGTCGGCCGCCGCCGCGGTCACCGCCCGCCCGGCCCCGGCGGGCGCGAGCCCGCAGCCGGCCTGGGCGCGGGTGAGCGCGGCCTCGGCGTCGAGCATCGCCTGCAGAAAGGCGCGGTCGCTGGTGGCCGCCTCGGCGGGGGTGCCGGCCCGCCCGGGGGCGAGCAGTCCGGCATCGCTCTCGTACATCAGCTGAACTCCAGGAAGACCGTTCGCCGTTCCCGCCGACAGGCGGATGCCGAACCGATGGATACGCGGGGTCCGTGCGTGCCGGGCGGCGCGACGGGGCAATGCTCGCCGGGAGGGGCGCAGGAGGGTGCTGAAGATCTCGGCCGGATCAGCGAGCGGCGTCCGGTGCGTGCAGCTGCAAGGCGCCGAAGCGGCCTCAGATGGGGCCTCCCCTGCTCGAACGCAGTTGAGAGCTTGGGGAAGGAGCTATCAGGTCGTTTTGGCAACGCCGCAGATGTGCGTGCCAGGCGTCGGGAGCCCGGCCAAGATCTTCAGCACCCTCCTAGCCTTCGTCGCCCGCCCGGTGGATGCCGAACGCCGCGCCCTGCGGGTCCCGGATCACCGCGATCCGCGGCCCGACCGGAACGTCCGTCGGCGGCATCAGCAGCTCGCCGCCCGCCCCCTGCGCGGTGGCCGCCGCCGCGTCGACGTCCGGCACGGCGAAGTAGGGCAGCCAGCTCGGCTGCGCCTCCGGCGGGAACCTGTCGTCCATGATCAGCAGGCCGCCGAAGTCCTCGCCGGCCACGCCCCACTGCGGATACCTCCCGGAAGGGGCGTTCACCGTCCATCCGAAGACCGCGGGATAGAAAGCGAGCGCCGAGTCGGCCTGTCGGGTGACGAGTTCGACCCAGCCGAGCGCGCCCGGGGCGTTCAGCAGCTCGGCACCGGCGAAGGCGCGCCCCTGCCACAACGAGAACACCGCGCCCGACGGATCCGCGACCACCGCGAACCTGCCCTGGTCGAACACGTCCATCGGGCCGACCAGCAGCGAGCCGCCCGCCGACCTCACCTTTTCGACCGTGGCGTCGGTGTCCTCGGTCGCGAACGCAATCGTCCAGGCGGGTGGCTGTCCCGGCTGGTAGAGGGGGCTGAGCGCGGCCACGCGCGCGTCCGCGAGGTGCGCCATGGTGTAGCCGCCCGCCTCCTCGCGCGGGTCGGTCTCGGGGCGCCACCCGAAGAGTGCCGCGTAGAACGACTTGGCCGCGGGGATGTCGGGGGTACTCAGCTCGACCCAGCAGGGACCGCCGGGCACCGGTGCGGTGAGCTTCATTCGGTTTCCTCCATGGACGGGCGGATGCGTGGACGGGCCGATGGGCGGACGGCCGGATACGTGGACGTACCGATGCGTGACTCTCTGTCCTTGTGTCTGAACGCTATTGCTTCGCGGAGAGGTCAGCCATCGGTGTCGTGCGGCAGGGGCGCCGGAAGGAGGGTGATGTTTTACAGGTGTAATACCTGCTAAAGTGTTTGGGTGAGTGATACAACCATCCGGTCCCGTCGGGCCTCCGTCCGCAGACTCCCGCTGGCGGCCCCCCTGCGCCTCGCCCGGCCCTCGGACATGTGGTTCAAACCGGCGCTGAGCGTGGTCGTCGCCACCGCCGTACCGGATCTGGTGCTGTTCGCCATGGACCGACTGGACCTCGTGATGTACACGATGGCCGGTTCGCTCTGTGCGCTGTACGGCCACAACCTCCCGTACGCCCGCCGGGCCCGCGCCGTCGCCGGAGTCGTCGTCTCCATGGTCATCGGCCTGGCGATATCCCTGGTCGCGGCCTCGCTCACCGGATCGACCGCCGTGCTGATCGCGGTGGGCGCACTCCTCGCGGCCGGACAGAAGGTGCTCTGCGACGCCACCCGCATCGGCCCGCCCGGACCATTGATCTTCACGTTCATCACCTCGGCCGCGCTCTTCGCCCCGCAGCACCTCGGGCAGGTCCCGGGCCACCTCGCGCTGACCCTGGCCGCGGGCGCGGTCTCCTGGCTGGTCGCGGTCGGCCCCGCGGCGATCCGCAGGGAGGGCCCCGAGCGCCGGGCGACCGCCCGCGCACTCGACGCGGCCGCGGCATACGTCACTGCACCCGGCCACCGCACCCGGCATGCCGCGGTCGCCGCCGTGCACGCGGCCTGGCAGGCCCTGCTCGCCGCCGGACGCCCCACCCCCGTACGCCGGGCGCTCGAACGCCTCGTCGTCCACGCCGAAGCCGTCCTCGCCGGCGGCGTCCTCGGCGACTTCCCGGGCGGCCCCCTCTCCGCCGCCGCCCCCACCACGGCCGTCGATCCGGACCGGCTGCGCGCCTGGGCCGGGCAGACCCGTGCCCGCGGACCCGTCCCCACCGCGCCGACCGCCCCGGGTGCGGCGGAGCAACTGTTCGGCACCGAGGCCGAACGGGCCGCCCGGCGCACCGAAGGCCGCCGCGACGCCCGCCGCACACTGCTGCGCAGCCTCGCCCCGGGCTCCCCGCTACTGCCCATCGGCGCCCGCGCGCTCATCGGCTGCGCCCTCGCCGGATACGTCTCCCAGGCGGCCGGTGTCGGCCGCCCCTACTGGGCGATCGTCACCGCGGCCTCTCTCTACCAGGCCAATGTGACCCTGACCTGGAACCGAGCCCTCCAGCGGACCCTCGGAAATCTGCTCGGCGTCCTCGTCTTCGCCGCCGTCCTCCCGGTCAGCCGCACCGGCCCCCTGGCCCTCATCGGCTTCTGCCTGCTCTTCGGCTTCGCGGCCGAGGCCCTGATCACCCGCAACTACTGGCTCGGCTCCATCGCCGTCACCCCGATGGCCCTGCTGGTCCTGGAATTCGGCGGCACCCAACCGGCCGGTGAGCTCATCGGAGACCGGGTCCTGGACACCGTGATCGGCGCCGCGGTGGGCCTGCTTGCCGCCGTGCTGGTGACGAACCGCCGGGCCACCGGTCACCTGGAGAAGGCCCTCACCGCCACCGATCGGGCGCGTGCCCACGCCGTGCACGCGCTGGCCGCCCCGCAGCCCACGCCCGCCGCCCTCGACGCCGCCCGTCGCAGGCTGACCGGTTCGCTCGTCGAGCTGCGCGAAGCCCATGACACCGCGGCGGGCGAATGGTGGCAGCGCGCCCGTCCCCAGGAGCAGGTCCTTGCAGCCGAGCAGGCCGGACACCGTACGCTCGCGGCGACAGCAAAGCGGCAGGGGCTGATCGCCCCCGCCCAGGAGAACGGAGCGGTGTGACCGACGACATCGTCGCCTCGGTGGTACGGCAGTGGCAGGCCGTCAACCCGGAGCTGGACACCGGACCGATGGAACTCATCGGCCGCATCAACCGCTGCGCGGCCCTGCTCCAGCAGGCGGAGGACGCCCCGTTGCGCGCCGCCGGCCTGACCCGCGCCGAGTTCGACCTGCTCGGCGCGGTACGCCGTACCGACCGCGAGCTCACCCCCGGCGAGCTGGCCAGGGAGACGTTCTCCTCCGGTGCCGCCGTCACCAAGCGCCTGCGGGTCCTTCAGGAACGGGGCCTCGTCGAGCGCCGCAGCGACGTCCGCGACCGGCGCGTCGCCCATGTCCGCCTCACCGAGGAGGGACGCGAGATGGTCGATCGGCTGCTGCCGCGCCAGCTGGCGTACGAACGCACGGTGCTGTCCGGTCTCGACGAGCAGGCCCGCAGCCGACTCAGCGCTCAGCTCAGCGAGTTGCTGGTGCAGTTGGAGGGGCGTATCGGCGGTGCCGGACGCTGAACCGGTGACCGGTGCCGAACCGGGGGCCGGGCGGCCCCGGCGAAAAATCCCGCGCGACATCGGTACGTCGCTGCTAACGTTCCCCGCATGAAGCGCGCTGCCATGACGACGACGCCGGAGAGTGTCCCGGCGCGCTGACAGCTGTTCAGTCCGAAGCCCCGGGGCGAGTGCCCCGGGGCTTCGCCCTGCGGTCACCCGCCCGACGACCGCGAGGAGACCGCCATGCACGACCACCGCAAGCTCGGCCGCGAGCTGGACCTGTTCGACACCGATCCGCTGATCGGCGCCGGGCTGCCGTACTGGTTGCCCGACGGTGCTGTCGTACGGCACACCCTGGAGGAGTACATCCGCACCGCCGAGCGGCGGGCGGGCTACCGGCACGTGTACTCACCGGTGGTCGGCAAGCGGGAGCTGTACGAGATCTCCGGGCACTGGTCGCACTACAGCGACGACATGTTCCCGCCGATGGAGGTGGGCGGGGAGCAGGTCGTGCTCCGGCCCAGTCTGTGTCCGCACCACGCGCTCATGTACCGCTCCCGCTCCCACAGCTATCGCGAACTTCCCTTGCGCATGGCCGAGTTGGGAGGCATGTACCGCTCCGAACTCTCCGGGGTGCTCGGCGGACTGACCCGGGTGAGGGCCATCCAGCTGAATGACGCGCACATCTTCTGCACCCTGGACCAGGCCGCCGAGGAGGCACGGGACGCGCTGGAACTGATCCGCCGGGCGTACGGGGCACTGGGCATCGGCCCGGCCCGCTACCGGCTCTCCCTCCCGGGACCCGGCGGGAAGTATGTCGCCGCCCCCGAACTGTGGCAGCGGTCCACCGCCCTGCTGACTGACGTCCTCGACCGCTCCGGACTGCCCTACGAGGCGGCCGAGGGGGAAGCCGCTTTCTACGGCCCCAAGATCGATGTCCAGCTCGTCGACAGCGCCGGCCGGGAGTTCACCCTCTCCACCATTCAGGTCGACTTCCACCAGCCGGCCCGGTTCGACCTGCACTACATCGGTGCGGACGGCGCGAAACACCGGCCGGTGATGATCCACCGCAGCATCATCGGCAGCGTGGAGCGCGCCGTCGCCCACCTCATCGAGGAGCACGGCGGGGCCTTCCCTGCCTGGCTCGCCCCCACCCAGCTGGCGATTCTCCCGGTCTCCGAAGCCGAACTGCCGGACGCCGAGGCGTTCGCCAGGCGCTGCACCGCCCTCGGGCTGCGGGCCGAGATCGCCGGACCGGAACGCGGCACCCTGGGAGCCCGCATCCGGGAAGCCCGCCTGGTGCCCTACCAGGCCGTCATCGGTGCCAGGGAAGCCGCCGACGACCAGGTCGCCCTGCGCCTGCGCGACGGACGCCGGCACGACCCGCGGCCCGCCGATGAGGTCCTCGCCCGCATCACCACCCTCATCGACGCCCACAGCACCGACCTCTGGAACTAGGAGGGCCCGGCCGGCATCAGGCCGGGCCGAACAAGGCGGCCGACCGGCGCAGTTCGCCGACCAGGCGGGCGAGCGCCGCGTCGTCGCCGCGGTCGGCGGGTACCGAGGCCATCAGGGCGAGCCGGTCCCGGCGGCTCGACGCGGCCGGCGCAACGGCCACGGCGTGCAGGCCCGGGACCGACTCCCCGCGGCTGAGGGCGTATCCGCGGGAGCGGATCGCGTCGAGCTCCGCGAACAGTGCGGACCGTGAGGTGAGGGTGTTCGGCGTGACCTCGGGAAGTTCCTCCTGCGGATAGAGGGCGTGGAGTTCTTCCGATGTCATCCCGGAGAGCAACATTTTGCCGCCGGCGGTGGCGTGGGCGGGGTGCGTACGGCCCCTCTCCGGCATCACCCGGACCGGGTGCGGCGACTCGCGGCCGTCGGTGACCAGGATCCGGTCGCCGATGAGCGCCGCGCTCTGCACCGTCTCGCCGGTGCGCCGTAGCGCGTCGTCCAGTACGGCTCCGAGCTGTTCGCGGACGGCCGTGCCGAAGCCCGCCGGACGCCCGAGCCGCTCCAGCTCCGGACCTGCCGAGTAGCCACGCCCGGAGGATTCCCGGACCGCGAAGCCGCGTCCTTCGAGGGTGCTGAGTACCCGGTGGGCGGTGGACCGCCCGATGGAGAGCAGCCCGGCCGCCTCGGAGACGGTCAGCGTGTCATGCGTCAGGAACAGCCGCAGCAGCCGCAGTCCGGTGTCCAGCGACTCGATGGTGTAGCCGCGCGCCGGCCCCGTACCGCTCGAATCCTCCGTGCCTCCTGCGCCGGCCGTATCTTCCGCACTGCCCGCACTGCCCGCACTGCCCGCACCGTCGGCACCGCCCGCACCGCCCGTCGCTGTGGCGACCTTGCCGTACATCCGTCCTTCGGTCATCAATGCGCTCCTTTCGATCCGCTTCGATCACATGTGCGCGCGTCCCTCCTTGTGGGACGGCTGTCATGGCGCAGGGGCCAACTCTCGGAATGACCGCGAAAGTGTCCCGCACTGCGGGACGACAGGTGTCCCGGATTGCGGATGTCCCTTGACCGTCACTTTCTGTGCACGCGTGAAGGCGGTGCGTGCAAAAACTCGTGAGTGTATTACCGCGTGAGCGCTCGCGCAGGGGGTTGGGTGAATGTGCCGAAGCCCTGATTCGATCTGACTAAGCTCACGCGCAGCGAAGTCGAGTTGCGACGAATTCGAGCGCTTGTTCCTGGATGTCCTGCAAGCGCGTTTACCTCCCGAATCAACCGCCAGAGGTTTTAGATGGTTCGTGTTGAATCACCGCCGATCGAACGAGAAATCCCGGTCGTCCGCGCCATGTTGCTGCCCGTGCTTCTGATGGGCGGCGCAACCGCCGCCGGGGTGGCGCTGGTTTCCGCGGCCGCGCGGATACCAGTTGTCTGGTGCGGCGCGCTCGCCACCGTCGTGGTCACCGCACTCACCGTTCGACTCGCCCGCCGGACACGCGATATGCGCGCCCAGCGCGCAGCGTACGAACGGCGCTTCGCCGACCTGGAACGGCGCATCGCCACCCACGACGACGAGACCGTGCGGATCAGCAAGGAGCTCCTGCCGGCCGCCATTCACCGGCTACGGGTCGGCAATTCACCCGAAGAGGTGCTCCGGGACGTCGTCGACGCGGACGAGGCGTACCGCGACCTCCCCGACGCCCAACGCACCCTCGTCTACACGGTGCTGAACATCATCGACAACGAAGAGGCGATGCGCGACTCCGCGCAGCGCGCCTTCGTCAACGTCGCCCGGCGCGTCCAGGCGATCGTCCACCGCCAGGCGAGTGAACTGCGGGAGATGGAGGAGCACCACGGGCGCAACCCCGACGTCTTCGACGACCTGCTCCGCATCGACCACGGCACCGCGCTGATCGGCCGTCTCGCCGACTCCATCGCGGTTCTCGGCGGTGCCCGTCCCAGCCGCCAGTGGCCCAAGCCCGTACCGTTGTTCAGCGTGCTGCGCGGCGCCATGTCGCGCATCCTGGAGTACCCGCGGATCGATCTGCACTCGATCGCCAAGGTCGCCGTCATCGGCACGGCCGTCGAGCCGCTCATCCACGCCTGTGCCGAACTCCTCGACAACGCCACGCGCTACTCGCCGCCGCAGACCCGGGTGCACGTCACCGCCGTCGAGGTGCAGACCGGCATCGCCATCGAGATCGAGGACGGCGGCGTCTCGCTCAGCGAGGAGGCCCGGTCACGGGCCGAGAACATGCTCGCCCGGGCCCAGGCCGGCTCCAACATGAACGACCTCGGCGAGTCCCCCCGGCTCGGCATGGCCGTCGTCGGACGGCTCGCGCGGATGTACGACCTCCAGGTCTCGCTGCGGCAGTCCGCCTACGGCGGTGTCCGCGCCGTGCTCATCGTGCCCCGCGCGATGATCACCACCGGCCCCGCTCCCGGTATCGCCCACGGCATCGGCGCCACGTCGAGGCCCACCAGCGACATCGACCAGGAGGCGATGAAGCACGTCGTGCCGCCCCGCCGCAAGCCCCGCCCCGTGGCCCAGCGCCCCGCCACCGGACCCGTCGCACCCGTCGCACCCGTCACCCGGCCTGTGCTCCCCGCGACCACCATGGAGGACGACGTCCCCGTGGTGACCGAGTGGACCGCCGGAGGGCTCCCGCAACGCCGCAGCCGCGGCCGCGCCCCCCTGGGCTCGCACAACCTCCCCGCACAGCCCGTCAACCCCACCGCAGGACAGCGCAACGGCCACGCCAACGGCCACGGCGGGACCGACAGCGGCAGGGAACAGCCCCCCGGACTCTGGCTGGAGGCCTTCACCAACGCCGTCAACGGCGTGCCGCAGGACCCGAAGACCGACGAAGACTCTGACGATTCCTGGGACAAGGGAGACCTGAAGTGATCCAGCAGCGGGGAAATATGGACTGGATGCTCAAGGAACTGGCCGACGACGTGCCCGACATTCACCAGATCGTGGTGCTCTCCGCCGACGGCCTGCGCATCGCCCGGCACGGCGGCGATCCCGATGTCGCCGACCGCCTCGCGGCGGCCTGCGCCGGACTGCAGAGCCTGGCCGCCGCCGTCGCCTCCGAAATCCCTTGCAGCGACGGCCTGATGCGCCTGGTCGTCATCGAAGTCACCGGCGGATTCTTCTACTTGATGGCGGCTGGAACGGGCGCCTACCTGGCCGTGCTGGCCGGTGAGACGGTCGACGCGGGGCTCGTCGGGTCACGGATGCGCGACATGGTCGTCAGGATCGGCGCCCACCTGACGAGCCCTCCGCGCCATGACGGGCAGGCCGGATGAATTCTCCCCGACGAGAATGCCGAGAGGCCGATCCGGCACTGAGCGATCCGGAACGGCTGTACGTGATCACCGGCGATCCCGACGGCAGCGAGCGGGCGCCGCTCGACCTGGTCACGATGGTCGTCGCGAAGGCCCGGCCGACGCCGACGGTCCAGCCCGAGCAGGCCGTGATCCTGCGGCTCTGCCAGGCGCCCTTATCCGTTGCCGAGATCTCGGCGTACCTCGGTCTGCCCTTCAGCGTGGTGACATCGCTCCTCACGGAACTCCTCGCGGCCGACCTCATCGAATCGCGCGCGCCCATCGTCCGCGCCACCCTCCCGGACAGGTCCCTTCTCGAAGCGGTGATGCATGGACTTCAGAAGCTCTGACACGATCACCGGCCCCCGGCGCGAGGACGTCCTTCCCACCACGGCGACCGCCGCGGTGAAGGTCGTGATCGTCGGCGGGTTCGGGGTCGGCAAGACGACCATGGTCGGATCCGTCAGCGAGATCCGGCCACTGACCACCGAAGAGACCATGACCCAGGCCGGTGTCGGCGTGGACGACAACTTCGGGGTGGAGAGCAAGACCGCCACCACCGTCGCCATGGACTTCGGCCGGATCTCCATCAGTGAGGAACTGATCCTCTATCTGTTCGGCACCCCGGGCCAGGAAAGGTTCTGGTTCCTGTGGAACGGCCTGTTCGAAGGCGCCCTCGGCGCGGTGGTCCTCATCGACACCCGCCGCCTCGAAGTCAGCTTCGACGTCATCGGACGGCTGGAGGAACGCGGCGTCCCGTTCGTCGTCGCCGTCAACACCTTCCCCGACGCCCCGAAACACCCGGTCGAGGCGCTGCGCAGCGCCCTCGACCTTCCCGAAGAGGTTCCGTTGATCGACTGCGACGCCCGGCTGCGCGCCTCCAGCCGCGACGTACTGATGACGCTGATGCGCTATCTGCACAGTCTGGCCCTCCCGTTCGCCTGACCGCAGTACCCACCCCCCGCGCGTCCCATCCGTCTGGTCCTTGGAATCCTGATCCCTGGAGCGATCGTGACAACCCCCTTCCACTACGAGCCCCGAGCGGCCCGGGGGCCGGTTCCGCCCCCCGAGTGCCCGGCCCACGGCCTCGGTATCGGCCCCGGCGGGCTACGCCGGATCTACGGCCCGGAGGCCGAGCGGGACCCCAACGGGCTGTACGACAAGCTGCGCGCCGAACACGGCAGCGTGGCCCCCGTCCTGCTGCACGGGGACGTGCCGGCCTGGCTGGTCCTCGGCCACAGCGAGAACCTGCACATGACCCGGACCCCCTCGCAGTTCTCCCGCGACTCGCGGCGGTGGCGGGCCCTGCAGGACGGCACCGTCGCCCCGGACCACCCGCTCGCCCCGATCTTCACCTGGCAGCCGATCTGTGTCTTCGCCGACGGCGCCACCCACGAGCGCCAGCGCGGCGCGGTCACCGACAGCATGGGCCGCATCGACACCCGCGGGGTGCGCCGCCACGTCAACCGCTACAGCAACCGGCTCGTCAACGACTTCTGCCAGGAAGGCCGCGTCGACCTGGTCAGCCAGTTCGCCGAGCGGCTGCCGATGATGGTGATGTGCGCGATCCTCGGCATGCCCGAGGAGTACAACGACCGGATGGTCCAGGCCGCCCGCGACATGACCCGGGGCACGGCGACCGCCGTCGCGAGCAACGCGTACGTCGTCGAAGCGCTGACCCGGCTCGTCCGGCGCCGCCGGCGCGAACCCGCGGACGACTTCGCCACCTGGCTCGTCGAGCATCCGGCGGGGATGACCGACCAGGAGGTCAGCGAGCATCTGCGGCTGGTCCTCATCGCCTCGTACGAGGCGACCGCCAACCTGATCGCCAACGTCCTGCGGATGGTGCTCACCGACCCCCGCTTCCGGGCCCGGCTCAGCGGCGGTCACATGACGGTGCCCGAAGCGGTCGAGCAGACGCTGTGGGACGAGCCGCCGTTCACCGCGGTCTTCGGTCGCTGGGCGGTCGGCGACACGGAACTCGGCGGTCAGCAGATCAAGGCGGGTGACGCCCTGATCGTCGGCATCGCACCGGCCAACACCGATCCCGTCGTACGGCCCGACCTCAAGGCCGACATGGAGGGCAACCGCGCCCACCTCGCGTTCAGCGGCGGCCCCCACGAATGCCCCGGGCAGGACATCGGACGCGCCATCGCCGACGTCGGCGTCGACGCCCTGCTGATGCGCCTCCCGGACCTCGAACTCGCGGTCGAAGAGAGCGAGCTGAGCTGGATCGGGAACTTCATGGGCCGGCATCTGGTGGAGCTCCCGGCGGACTTCGCCGCGCGTCCACCGCAGGACGACAAGGAACCGCCGTCGATGGGAAGGCCGAACCCGCAGCGCCAGGACGGGGAGGTCCAGCCGACGGTCCGGCACACCGCCCCCACACCCGGCCGCGCCCCCGCTCCGGCCCCTGCCGTCATGGGCACGGGGGCGGGTGCGACGCCCGCGGCGTCGGCTGCCGGCGAGCCCGGAGGCACCCCTGTCGGGGAGTCCGCCGGACAGCCCGCCGCCGGGCGCATTCCGCAGCAGCGGGGCGAGACCGCACCGGCGCGGCTGTGGCGTGCCGTTTCGCGCTGGTGGAGCGGCGACTGACCCCGATCCGTCCGCCGCGACGGAGACGAGACCGATCAACGGCCCGGTGGCCGGGAACCCGTGCACCCGCGGGTTCCCGGCCACCGGGCCGGGTGCCGTGCGTGCCGGGTGGCAGCCGCCGACCGGAGTCACTCGGGCCCCGTCCGGACCCGGCCCCGTACGATGCGGAAGCGTGAAGCTGACAATTCTGGGCGGCGGCGGATTCCGGGTTCCACTCGTGTACGGGGCGCTGCTCGCCGATCACGCCGAGGGCCGTGTCACCGCGGTCACCCTCTACGACACCGACGCCGACCGGCTCACCGCCGTGGCCCGGGTGCTCGCCGACCAGGCCGCGACCGTCCCGGACGCCCCCGCCGTCAACGCCACCACCGACCTCGACGAGGCACTGCGCGGCGCCGACTTCGTCTTCTCGGCGATCCGCGTCGGCGGCCTCGCGGGCCGGGCGGCCGACGAACGGGTCGCCCTCGACGAAGGCGTACTCGGCCAGGAGACGGTCGGCGCGGGCGGCATCGCGTACGGGCTGCGCACCGTGCCCGTCGCCGTCGACCTCGCGCGGCGCGTCGCGCGGCTCGCCCCGAATGCCTGGGTCATCAACTTCACCAATCCGGCGGGCCTGGTGACCGAGGCCATGTCCCGCCACCTGGGTGACCGGGTGATCGGCATCTGCGACTCCCCGGTGGGCCTCGGCCGCCGGATCGCCCGGGTGCTCGGCGCCGACCCCGACCGGGCCCGGATCGACTACGTCGGCCTCAACCACCTGGGCTGGGTCCGCGCACTGCGTGTCGACGGCCGCGACGAACTCCCGCGCCTGCTGGCGCACCCGGAACTGCTCGGCTCCTTCGAGGAGGGCCGGCTGTTCGGCGCCGACTGGCTGCGGTCGCTGGGTGCCGTCCCCAACGAGTATCTGCACTACTACTACTTCAACCGGGAGGCCGTGCGCGCCTACCAGGACGCCGAGCAGACCCGCGGCGCCTTCCTCCGCGAGCAGCAGGAGGGGTTCTACGCCCGGATGAAGGACCCCGCCGTCCCCGCGCTGCGGGCCTGGGACCGCACCCGCGCCGAACGCGAAGCCACCTACATGTCGGAGAACCGGGAGGTCGCCGGGGTCGGCGAGCGGGACGAGAGCGATCTGGAGTCCGGCGGCTATGAGAAGGTGGCGCTCGCCCTCATGCGGGCCGTCGCCCGCAACGAACGGACCTCGCTGATCCTCAACGTCCGCAACCGCACGACGCTTTCCGTGCTCGACGCGGACGCCGTCATCGAGGTGCCGTGCCTCGTCGACGCGAACGGCGCCCGTCCCGTCGCCGTCGACCCGCTTCCGTACCACGCCGTCGGTCTGGTCACCGCGGTCAAGGCCGTCGAACGCGCGGTGCTGGACGCGGCGGAGAGCGGCTCGCGGGCCGCCGCCGTGAAGGCCTTCGCGCTGCACCCGCTGGTCGACTCGGTGACGGTGGCCGGCCGTCTCCTCGACGGGTATCTGAAGGCCCATCCCCAACTGGCCCATCTGAACCGCCCTTAGAGCCGGTCCGGCGATGAGAGCGGCCGGTCAACCGCTGTGCGCGAGCTCTTCCCTGTGTACGGCGCGAGCGAATCGCAGCCCCGAGACCAGCCGTTCCACCTCGTCCACCGCCGCGCTCCCGAGCCGCTCCGGCTCATGGCCGAGCGAAACCCGCCAGATGCGGCGTCAGGAAGACGCCCGGCAGGTCGAGAAGCTGCTGCGCGCCGTCACCGGCACGCACGACGTCCATCTCCTCGCGGCGGGCGGCCGGCAGGTCGCCGCGGTCGACTGGCTGACCTTTCGTAAGTGAGCGAGGGGAGGGGGCGGGGTTTCCTGAAAGAACCCCGCCCCCTCTCTCCCTGACGCGGCCGGGAGCGGACCGGGCCGCGTCAGGGAGCGGAGACCGCGCGGGCACCACCGGACGGTGCCCACGACGGTGTGACGCCAGTGACCTGACAAGCCATCAGGAAAAGTGGGATCGGCGGCGTGTACGGCGTGCGGTTGTCGGGCTGGTGGATCAGCCGGGGCTGTACTGCCGCAACGAACGCCCCTTTCGCGTAGGCGACTTGCGGGGGCCAGTCCAGATCGAGGTCGGAACCCGAGGGCACGATCCACCACCAGCGGTCGGCGTCCGCGAACACGCAGCCGGTGCGCGGCAGATGAGACATCAGCCGGAAGCCGTACCGTGCCGGAACCCCCACCGCGTCGCAGCCCAGGCTTGCCGACAGCGCGGGCGGCAGCGGCAACTGCACCATGTCCGAGTCGATGGCGCGCCGGGGCTCGTGGGAGCGCCGCGCTCCGAGCAGATGGGACATCGCGTTCTTCAGCATGACTGCTCCGTGCCGTGCGGTAGTTCTGCCCAGACGATGCGTCCCGAGCCGTTGCCCGCGCCATGGGAACCCCAGGAACTGCTCATCGCGTCCACGAGCAGCAGGCCGCGTCCGTGCTCGTCGTCGGCGGTGCGGCACAGCTGTGGCCCGCCGGGCTGGTGCCCTTGGTCCTGTACGGCTATCCGCAGCCGTCCGTCCAGGCAGCGCAGCTCGCACACGACGCGCGCGCTCATCGTGTGGACCACCGCGTTGGTGAACAGCTCCGAGACGATCAGGACCGCCGCCTCGTGCGCGTCGTCGTCCAGCCGCCACTCGTCGAGCCTGGCCCGCGTCAGCCGCCGTGCGCCGGCCACCGACTCCGGGTGCGCGGGCAGCGTGAAGCAGTACCGAAGCGCCTCCGTGCCGGGTCTGAGATCCATGAGCCGGGGGATGAGCGCACTGCCAGGTGCCACAACCGATTCCTCACAGTGGGGGCTGCGTCACACTCCGCCATCCCATGCGAATAGGGGCGGACGTGACTGCGTGAACTGGTTCACTCACCAACTCTCCCCCTGTCGGGAACACTTGGCAAGGGGCACTCTGAAAAATTCAGAGTGGTTGTGTCGTGGGCGGCCCGCGCATGGCACACTGCTGCCAAACAGCGCATCGGGAGGTCTGAAGTGAGCGAACCGCGGTCCGCCCCGACCGTGGGTCAGGTCGTTCTCGGCAAGCGCCTGCAGGATCTGCGGGAGCGCGCCGGCCTGAACCGTGACCAGGCTGCCAAGGTGCTGCGGGTCGCACCTGCGACGATACGCAGGATGGAGACCGCCGAGGTCGCTCTCAAGATCCCCTACGTCCAGCTCCTGCTGAAGGCGTACGGGATCGCCGACGCCGAGACCGACGCCTTCGTGGAACTTGCCGAGGAGGCCAATAGACCCGGCTGGTGGCAGCGCTACCACGATGTGCTGCCCGACTGGTTCAGCATGTACGTCAGCCTTGAGGGCGCCGCGAGCCTCCTGCGCATGTACGAGCCGCACTTCGTCCCCGGACTGCTGCAGACCGAGGACTACGCGCGCTCGGTGATGCGCAGCGGAGCCGTCGGCCAGGCCAGACCCGAGGACATCGAACGCCATGTGGCGCTGCGGATGCAGCGTCAGTCCCTGCTGGCCGGGCCGGACTCCCCGAAGCTGTGGGTGGTGATGGACGAGACGGTGCTGCGCCGTCCCGTCGGCAGCGCCGACACCATGCGCGGACAGATCGACCGGCTGCTCGAAGCGACCGGGATGCCCCATGTGACGCTGCAGATCGCGGAATTCTCCACCGGTCACCACCCCGGCACCTACGGCCCCTTCGTCCTCTTCCGCTTCGGCGTCCCCGAACTCCCCGACATGGTCTACAGCGAGTACCTGACCGGAGCCGTCTACTTCGACGCGCGCCCCGAGGTGGCCTCCTACCTCGAAGTCATGGACCGCATGGCGGCTCAGGCCGCAACTGCACAACGCACGAAGGAAATCCTCCGGGACTTCCGCAAGGAGCTGTGATGGATCCCATATACAACGGCATGCCGGCCGCCGAACTCGGCTCCGAGGGCTGGTACAAGCCGTGGAGCGGTGGGAACGGAGGCAACTGCGTCGAAGCCATGAAGCTGTCCGACGGCAGGGTCGCCGTACGCCAGTCCGCCGATCCCGACGGCCCCGCCCTGATCTACTCCCCGCGTGAGATCGCCGCCTTCATCCAGGGCGCCAAGTCCGGCCAGGCGGACTTCCTTCTGACCTGAACCAACTGCCCCTCGGCCGAATCCACGGCCTTCCGGCCCGAATCGACGGCCTTCTCACCCGAATCCGCTGCGCCGGAGCCCGTCCCGCCCCACACTCTTGTTGTTCGCCGGCCTATGAACCCATGGAGAGCGCTATGACCGGGCAAGACCCTCAAGCCATCGAGATCGACACCAGCAAGCCGCATCCCGCCCGGATGTACGACTGGTTCCTCGGCGGCAAGGACAACTACCCGGTCGACGAACAGATGGCCCGGCAACTGCTGGCCCTCGACGCCAGGGGACGCGACATGGCCCGGGTCAACCGGGCCTTCATGCACCGGGCCACCCGGTGGCTGGCCGAGAACGGCATCCGCCAGTTCCTCGACATCGGCACCGGCATACCCACCGAGCCGAACCTCCACCAGATCGCCCAGCGGACCGCCCCGGACTCCCGCATCGTCTACTGCGACAACGACCCGATCGTCCTCGCCCACGCCGCGGCCTTGCTGCGCTCCACCCCACAGGGCGCCACCGAGTACATCCAGGCCGATGCCCGCAAGCCGGAAGTCATCCTGGAACAGGCCGGCAAGGTCCTCGACTTCGACAAGCCGATCGCGCTGTCGCTGCTGGCTCTGCTGCACTTCGTGGACGACGAGGACGGCGCGGCCGAACTCGTCGACCGCCTGGTCGAGCGGCTCGCCTCCGGCAGCTATCTGGTGCTCTCGCACACCACCGGGGACTTCGCGCCGGAGAGCGCGGCGGAGGCGTCCGCCCTGTACAAGGCCCGCGGGATGACGCTGCGCCTGCGTTCCCACGCCGAATTCAGCAGGTTCTTCGACGGACTCGAACTCGTCGAGCCGGGCGTCTCGCTCTCCGCGGACTGGCACCCGGAACTCGGCGAGCCCGTCGACGTCGCCGGCGACGAGCCGATCCCGGGCTACGCCGGCGTGGCCCGCAAGGCCTGACCACCGGCCGGTTGCCGCCGCCGCACCCCGGTCCGCACGGCCGGCCGGGCCGCGGGTGACAATGGACGCATGTCACGACGCACCACACGACCGAGGCGCTCAGCCACCGCCGGAGCTCGGCCTTCCGCGATCACCGCGGAATCGCCGTGCCCGTGCGGCCTGCCCGCCGCCTACGCGGACTGCTGCGGCCGCCTGCACGCCGGGGCCCTTGCCGCGCCGACCTGCGAGGCGCTGATGCGCTCCCGGTACGCCGCGTTCGTCGTCCGGAACGAGGCATACCTGCTCCGCACCTGGCACCCCGACACCCGGCCGCCCGCCGTCGACTTCGATCCCGGGACGCGGTGGGTGCGCCTGGAGATCCTGGAGACGACGGACGGCAGCGCGTTCCACACCACGGGCACGGTCACCTTCCGCGCGCACTGCACGGTGAACGGGCGGCCCGAATCGCTCCATGAGAAGAGCCGCTTCGTCCGGCACGACGGCGCCTGGGTGTATGCGACCGCGGTCTTCGCCGACTGACCCGGTACCTCTCGTGCGGATCGTGCCGGGCTCGCGAGCCCCGGCGCCGCGACCCCGCTCCCCGATCCGGCCCGATCCGAACGAAAGACCCCAGTCGCGCGGTGGCGCCCGTTTCAGACGGCGGCCCCCGCTCGTGACTTCTCCGGCGAGAGCTCCTGCGCCAGGTCCTCCGCCAGCAGCTGCTTGGCGATCCGGTCCACCGCCGCTCGCAGCTGCCGGTCGTCCGGGCGGGCCCCGTGTTCGTCCAGCCGTTCATTGAGCCACCGCGCCCACGCGTCGTTGATCGCCGCGGCCTCCCGGCTCCCGGCGGCCGTATGCGTGAACAGATGACCGTCGCCGGTGAGATAGCCCTCCTCGATCATCCGGTCGAAGACGGGCACCAGCACCTCCGGTGGGACCCGGTGCCGGGCCGCGATGAGGCCGAGACCCGCATGGCCCACCATGCGGGTGAACAGCTCCACCTGCATCACCGCCCAGGCCCCCGCCATGTCCAGCCGGGTGTCCGAGGCCGCGACGATCCGCCGGGCCGTGTCGGGACCCGCTCCGTGCAGGATCTTGGCCACGGCGAATTCCAGAACGTTGGCCGAGTCACCGGCGCCGGGCTGGGCGAAGCCCTCGCCCATGTCCGTGGATCCGACCCGCGCCGTGTCCCGCAGCTCCACCTGCTTCAGGAAGAGCGCCACGACGAACCCCAGGATCGCGACCGGCACCGTCCACAGGAACACGGTGTGCAGCGTGTCGGCGTACGCCTGGGCCAGCGGCGCGGACTGCGCGGCGGGCAGGGCATGCAGCCCTGCCGGGCTCTGCGCGGCCTTCGTCAGCACCGCGGGGTCGCCGCCCGCCCGCGCCGCCGCGGCGATGCCGTCGGACAGGTTCGGCTTCAGCGCGTTGGCGTAGATCGTGCCGAAGACCGCGGTGCCGAAGGAGCTGCCGAGCGTACGGAAGAACGTCACACCCGACGTCGCCGTACCCAGATCCGCGTAGTCGACCGTGTTCTGCACGGCGATCGTCAGCACCTGCATGGCCAGACCGATGCCGACACCGAGTACCAGCATGTAGAGGGACTCCAGCCCCACCCCACTGTCCGGACCCATCCGGGACAGCAGGAACAGTCCGACCGCCATGATCAGCGAGCCCACGATGGGGAACATCCGGTACTGCCCGGTCTTGGAGACGACGTTGCCACTGAAGATCGAGGCGACCAGCAGCCCGAGGACCATCGGCAGCGTCCGCACCCCCGACAGGGTCGCCGAGTCCCCGTCCACGTACTGCAGATACGTCGGCAGGAAGATCATCGCGCCGAGCATCGCGAAGCCCACGATGAAGCTCAGGATCGAGCAGACGGTGAACACCGGGTTCCGGAACAGCCGCATCGGCAGCATGGGTTCCGCTGCCCGGAACTCCACCAGGCAGAAGAGGGCCAGTGCCACGGCGCCGCCCGCGAAGAGACCGAGGATGACGGGCGACCCCCACGCGTACGCGCTGCCGCCCCAGCTGGTCGCCAGGATCAGGGCGCTTGCGCCGACCGTGACCATCGCGATGCCCAGGTAGTCGATCACCGGCCGTCCGGCGGCCTTCACCGACGGGATCGTCCGGGCGGCGGCGACGACCACCACGATCGCGATCGGCACGTTGACGTAGAACGCCCAGCGCCAGCTCAGGTGGTCGGTGAAGAGCCCGCCGAGCAGTGGCCCGATCACCGTCGACACCCCGAAGACCGCGCCGATCGCACCCTGGTACTTGCCGCGCTCGCGCAACGGGATCACGTCGGCGATCAACGCCATCGAGGTGACCATCAGCCCGCCCGCGCCGATGCCCTGCAGTCCGCGCCAGACGATCAGCAGCGTCATGTTGGTCGCGAAGCCGCACAGGAACGAGCCGGTGATGAAGATGATCGCCGACAGCTGGAAGATGATCTTCCGGCCGAACAGGTCGCCGAACTTGCCGACCAGGACCGTCGCCACCGTCTCGGCGAGCAGATACGCGGTGACCACCCACGACATGTGGGCGGCACCGCCGAGGTCCGAGACGATCGTCGGCAGTGCGGTGCCGACGATCGTCTGGTCCAGGGCGGCCAGCAGAATCCCCAGTACGATCGTCGCGAAGACGATGTTCCGGCGGCGCGGATCGAGCACGGGCGGCGCGGCGGCACTCTGCGCGGCGGGGGCGGTCTCGCTGGCAGTGGTCACGCTTGCACCCTCACACCGGCCCCGCGCCGGCGCATGTGGGGGACGGCCGGACGGGGCGTCAGGCCAGCAGATCCCGCACGGACGCCTTCATGCGGGCCACGAACGCCTCCCGCACCGCCTCCGCCACCCGGTCCAGCGAGAGATACGGATTGAGGTCCTCCAGCTCCACGAGCAGCAGTTCGCCCCGAGCCGTCCGGCAGGCGTCGACCCGTTGGATTCCGTGGTCGAGGGTGTTCCACTCCACGAACTTCCGGGCGAACTCCAGATCCGCCGCGCTCGGCGCGTACGGCTCCAGCACCCACCGCTCGTCCGGGCGCGGCGCGTACAGCGCGTACTGGAAGTCACGGTCGATGAAGTAGAAGGACACCTCGTGGCGGAAGTCGATCCGGGGCTGGACGAGCAGCGTGCCGTCGGCACCTTCCGGCAGCGCGGGCTCCCGTACGAACCGCAGGCCGACCGAGTCCGCCCCCAGCTTCGGCTTGACCACGTACTCCGGGGCCTCGGGCAGCAGCCCCAGGTCCGCGGCCCGGTCCACGGTGGGGATCACCGGAAAACCGGCCCGGCTCAGATCGACCAGATACTGCTTGCCCGCCATGTCGCCGCGGCCGTGCAGCGGGTTGTAGACCCGTGCGCCCAGCTCCCGCGCACGGGCGCGGAAGGCGTCGTACGCCTCCTGGTAGTGCAGCACCGGACCACTGTTGCGTACGACGACCGCGTCGAACCCGTCGAGCAGCGCCGCGGCGTCCCGGGGGTGACAGAGCGCGATATCGAACTCCTCGCGCAGTCGGGACGTCAGAAGGATGTCCTCGTCGCAGTAGCGGCGACCGCGTGCCTCGTATGCGAGGTCGGTGACGTAGAGAACGGACGGGCGCGGGCCGGCGGGCATGGTGTTCTCCCAGGGGGTGTGTAGGTGGACGGCTGGTCAATAACCTTGACGGCGTTGCCCGTTCACGACCCTGGAGCGTCATGACGTCTGCCCCGCACGAGTCGGCCGCATCGCAAGCGTCGCCACTGCCCGACATTCTCTCGCCCGCCTTCGCGGCCGATCCCTACGGGGCGTACCGGATCATGCGCGAGAGCGCCCCGCTGATCCGGCACGCGGCCACGAACAGTTACATCGTCTCCCGGTACGAGGACGTGGAGCGGGTCTTCAAGGACAAGGCGGGGGAGTTCACCACCGACAACTACGACTGGCAGATCGAACCGGTCCACGGCAGGACGATCCTCCAGCTCAGCGGCCGGGAGCACGCCGTGCGCCGGGCGCTGGTCGCCCCCGCCTTCCGTGGCACGGACCTCCAGGAGAAGTTCCTGCCGGTCATCGAGCGCAACGCACGCGAACTGATCGACACCTTCCGGCACACCGGCGAGGCCGATCTCGTCGACGCGTTCGCGACCCGGTTCCCCGTCCTCGTCATCGCCGACATGCTCGGCCTGGACCGGGCCGGCCACGAGCGCTTCCACGGCTGGTACACCACCGTCATCGCCTTCCTCGGCAACCTGGCCGGCGACCCCGAGGTGGCGGCGGCCGGTGAGCGGACCCGCCAGGAGTTCGCCGCGTACATGATCCCGATCATCCAGCAGCGCCGGAACGCGCCCGGCGACGACCTGCTCTCCGCGCTCTGCGCCGCCGAGGTCGACGGGGTGCGGATGAGCGACGAGGACATCAAGGCGTTCTGCAGTCTGCTGCTCGCGGCGGGCGGCGAGACCACCGACAAGGCCATCGCCTCCCTCTTCGCCAATCTGCTCACCCATCCCGAGCAGCTCGCGGCGGTGCGGGAGGACCGCAGTCTGATCGACCGGGCCTTCGCGGAGACCCTGCGCCACACCCCGCCGGTCCACATGATCATGCGCCAGACGGCGACCGAGGTGGAGCTCAGCGGCGGTACGGTCCCGGCCGGCGCCACCGTCACCTGCCTGATCGGCGCCGCCAACCGCGACGAATCGCGCTACAGCGAGCCCGACCGGTTCGACATCCTCCGCGCCGACCTGACCAGCACCACCGCGTTCTCGGCGGCGGCCGACCACCTGGCGTTCGCACTCGGCAGGCACTTCTGCGTCGGTGCGCTGCTGGCCAGGGCGGAGGTGGAGACGGGGGTGAACCAGCTGCTCGACGCGATGCCGGACCTGCGGCTCGCGGACGGCTTCACCCCATCGGAGCACGGTGTCTTCACCCGGGGCCCGCGGTCGCTGCCGGTGCGGTTCACCCCGGTCGCCGGCTGACCGGTCCGCCCCGGCCGGGGACGGGTCGGCCGACGCGCGTACGGACGTCGTCCGCGGAGCCGTGGACCATGTGCGGCGTCGGTCGGGGCCGGGCTTCTTGACGGTGCGGCTCGCTTCGAGGCCCCGCTCCTGCGCAAGACGGGCGCCGGAGTCACCAGGAATTGCCGGGGCGCACCGTCAGCCGGGGGTGGTGGGCGGCCAGGATCTTGTTGGCGCGCGCCAGCTCGGAGAGTGCCTGCTCGCGGTCGGCCTGGTCCTCGGCGCAGAGCCGCGGGCCGCGGAAGCTGCGGACCTCGCGCGCGGCGCACTCGGCGTCGAACTCCGTCTCCAGGATGTACGGCGGGATGCAGGACCCGATCAGCGCGGCGACCCGGTCGGGGATCGGCACGGGGACGAGGAGGTGGGAGGCGGTCATGGGGGGCCCTCTCGGATGGTCGGCCAGGAGGTGGACGTCGGTACGGCCGCCGGGTGGGCGGCCGACTCCTCCATGTCTACGGGACGCAGTTCCGGGTTTCTCGTTGAGAACGTCTCCGTGTGGCAACCGTTTGGGAGTGATCGGGCATTTCCCCTTACCCGTAGGTAAGTTGACCCATCGTGACGTACGTGCTGTGGCTAGAGGGACGCGTCGGTGCTGCGCTCACGGAGCTGAAGTGCCCGTAGTACGGCCTCGGTCGAGAACCGGCTTTCGGGATCGACCAGTTGTTCACCGAAGATGGTCTCCAGATTGCGCATCCGGTAGCGGACGGTCTGAGGATGCACATCGAGCAGCTCGCCCATATGGGCCGCTGTCCCTCGGGTTTCGAGCCAGACGCGGAGCGTTTCGGTCAGCCGCTCGCGCCGAGTGGTACTGATCCCGGCGATCGGAGCCAGCTCGCGCCGCGCGAGTTGATCGAGGAGGGCCGGATCGGACAGGAGCCACAGCGTGATGAGGTGGTCCTCGCACAGAACGAGCGGCGCGTCCGCGATGATCCCGGCGTCGACGAGTTCGAGGACCCGGCGGGCCCAGCGGATCGAGTCCGAGGCGAGCGCTGTGGGGACGGTCAGCCCGATGGCGGCCCGGGTGCCGAGAAGAGCGCGTTCGAGCATCTGTCTTCGCACCTCGTCGAGCGGGCCCGGAATGAGTAAGTGGGGCTGGGGGGCACTGAGATCGACCAGGACATCGCGGCCCAGGCCGGCCCGGTCCAGTCCGGCCGGGGCTCGGGCGGCGACCAGGGTCACCTCCTCCGGCAGCGCCCAGCCGGTCTGCTCGCAGAGCTCGGCGATGGCGCTGCGCGGCACCGGCCGCCCGGCGAGAACCAGATGCAGCAGACGCCGGCGCATGGCCTCGCTCTGCTCGCCGGACTGCGACTGCACCTCGAGGAAACCCTCACGGGACAGCGATTCCAGCTCGTCGATGTAGGCGAACAGCGCGTCGGCGAAGCTGAGCATCAGGGTGGGCGAGAAACTGTAGCTCCGGCCGACCTTCTTGACCCGCCGCAGCGCCACCCGGGCACCGAGCCGATAGGCGCCCTGCAGCGTTTCCATGGTGCGGCCCTCATAGGCCTCGAACCGTCCGAAACGACGGCACATGTCGTCGCGAAGCGTGGTGGACGTGGAGGGCTCGGCGACCAGATCGACGAACGACGCGAGGCTTTGTTCCACGCCGACGCGAATGGCCTGACCGTTGGGTCCGTTGAGCAGTCGCGCGTATTCCGGATAGGCCCGGGTGACCTCGACGCCGATTTCCTTGATCAGGCTCGGCAGTTCGGGCCGCATGATTGCGGCGAATTCCTGCGGTAGCGGGCCCAGCGGGTCTCCGGTGTCCGACAGCTGTATAAGTCCTGGCATGTCTGTCCCCTTGCTCTCCGGCGCCCGGTGGGGGTGAGGCGGTGGGGGGAAAGCACTCCCATCAACCGGCAGGTGCGTACCAAGTTCGCGATGAAGATAGACCAAGTCAGCTGCGCTGCCCACCACTTGTACAAGATCGAAGTGCAGGGGGCATGCATCTCGGCCGCATTGTGGACTTCGACGCAGGTGGGCGGCAGTGCTCACTTTCGGACAATGTATTTCGGCCGCTTGTTTCTCGGCGACAAAAGACCGGCGTCGGTGAACCCGGGGCAGCGGTCGGCGGTCGGTGAGCGGTGGACGGCGGGATCGGTGGCCGGCAGGAGCGGCTGTCGACGGCTTCGCGTGTGGTCACGCCGTCCCGGGCCCGCCTCCCCGGTTCCCCGCGGCCGGGCGCCGCCGCCGGTCGGGCTTCCCTCTGCGGGATGGTGTCCCGTACCCCGCGAGCACGCCCTTCGCGCCTCTGCATGCGCATTCGTTGACAAGCCCTCGGCGTCCGTCTGCTCATTTCTGGATCAAAAACCGGGTATCGCAAAAGATCTTAACCGGCAGGATTGTGTCGCCGTGTTTCTCGCAAGTAACATCACGGCTCGGCCAATTAAGGCATGCAATTCGCCGGGAAATCACTGCTCGGTCTTCCGGCTCCGGATCCACCCGCGACGTACTACTGAAACCGGGCCGTCAGCGTTCGACCGACGCAGCCGTGCCCCAGAAAGTCCCGCACACAACGCACGCAGTCACTCTTGGCGCCGATGCCGCCTGCGTTGAAACCGGCCAACTCCATGTACGACGCCGCCCAACGGGACGGCAGTCAAGAGGGGACGACATGAGAATCGCTTCGACCGGAGCGCGCGTGGGGCTGCTGGCAGCCTGTACCGCGTTCGTCGCCGTGCTCTCCACCGGAACAGCCACCGCAGCCACTCAACTGAACGGGCACTGGGCGCCGTTCGACCGATGCCCGGTGGACGCGCCCGCCATGCTGGCGGCCGACGGCGTGACGAACATCGCGACCTGCATCTCCTCGCACTCGGCCGGCGGGTCGATCAAACTCGGCAATACGCAGGTGTCGACCGGCAACACCGACCTCCAACTCGGAGTGATCCAGCACAGCGACGGCACCACGTCGCTGGTCGCCCCCGCGGAGGGCGCGCTCGTCGCCGACTCCGCGGATCTGCCGGGTGGTCTGCTCGGCCTCATGTGCCCGAGCGGAATCCCCGTCGTCTCCGGAATCTGCAACCAGATCACCAACAGCACTCTCAACAAGGTGACCGCTACGATCGAACCGGCCGGTGCCCCGAGGGACTTCAATATGGCCGCGAGCTTCGGCGCCGGCCAGCCGATCCTGTCGATTCCGGTCCGCGTTCATCTGCGGAACCCGTTCCTCGGCGACAAGTGCTACATCGGGACCACCTCGAACCCGATCGTGCTGAAGCCGCAGAACACGACGGTTCCCTCCCTCTCGCTCCAGCAGTTCGCCGGCGACGGGACGCCCAGTGACAGCGGTGAGATGGGGCGTTACACCTTCGGCGGCGCCGACCAGGGCGACTCCGGCTACGCGGTGCCGGGTGCCAGCGGCTGTGGCGCCGGCCTGCTGGACTGGGCGGTCAACCTGAAGACCAGCCTGCCTTCGGCGGCGGGCAAGAACAGCGTCGTGCTGAACGACACCGCGACGTACTTCGCGAGCCCGTACGACCCGGCGGGCCTGGCCCCGGACGAGGGCAAGGCGTTCTCGCGGTACTGGCACTCGGCCGCGCGGTAGAGCCCGGTTTTCCGCAGCCACGGCAGGCGCCGCGCTACCGGAATGCAGAGCGAAAGAAAGGGCGGAGCGAAAGAAAGGAGGGGGCGTATCTGATTTCCGGCGAATCAGCAACCCGCTCGCTACATCGGCGGGAGTACCTCCTCGAGAAAATTCTACGGTGGGTCGTGACTGTCCTTTCTTTTTGCGTCGCACCCCCACTGATTCAGCAACGGGACAGGAAAAGGGAGAAGTTCTATGCGTAAGAAGACGAGCATCCTGACAGCGGCTGCCGCCGCTGCCGCCGCGGTCGCCCTGACCGCCCCTTCGGCGATGGCCGGGCCCACCGCGGCCTGGAACATCACGCCGACGGGCAACTTCACCGGCACCGCCGGCCAGACCATCCTCACCGACAATGTCGGCAACCAGATCAAGTGCGCAACCGCCACGGCGAACGGCAACGCCCCTGCCTCGCCCGTCGCCGGGCCCGTGCTCGCCCAGATCACCACGGCCACGTTCAACGCGCCGTGCACCGGCCCGTTCAGCAGTACGTGGACCGTCACCAGCGAGACCTCCGGAGCCAACGGTCCGTGGCGGCTCAACGGCAATACGCCGGGCGGCTACACGGCGGGCATCGGTGCCAACAAGACCGGTCTGACCAAGGGATACATCGACAACATCAAGGCCACGGTCTCCGGTTCCAGCGTTCTCGGCCCCTGCACCTTCGTGGTGACGGGCTCGGTGGACAGTGAGTACAACAACCCGACCGCCGGGGGCGCCAACGGCACCCTCGCCGTCGCGCCCGCCGCGACCGGCCCGCGCACCCTGACCATCAGCAACAAGGTGGGCGGCGGCTGCGGGATCGTCGGTGCGACGGCGACCTTCAAGGGCACCTACACCGTCAAGAGCGGCAGCGTCTCGCCCGTCATCACCTACAGCTGACCGGTCACGCGCTCGATCTCCCGCTCGGAGCGGATGGCCCGGCCGCAGCAGTGACGGCCGGGCCATCCGGTGTGGCGCCGGTGCCCCGGGACGCGAGCGCGACACTCAAGAACTGACAGTTTCCCACTCATTGATTGTCACGGACTGCCAAGAAGAACAGCGGTCGTCGTGGCGCATGAATCGTTCAAGATTCACTGCTTCCCCTCAGTTGCGACGGCGCGTACCGTACCGTCCAGTAAGTCGGGCGGTGCTGCCGGTGGATCAAAGGTCCACGCGATGTTCTGAATGTGAGCCCCGGAGGTATCGAGACATGGCAAGCAGCGTGCGCTGGACAACTCGCCAGCCCGCACGAATTGCCGCAGGTGGCCTCCTGGTCGTCGCGGCCACTTTTCTTCCGGGCGCGGATTCGGCGGCCGATGCGCAACGGGCGGAGATATCCCTCGACTACAACTGCCAATTCCCGGAAGGTTCGTATGCGGTGAAGGCCGTAGTCGCGGGACGATTTCCGGTAGGCGGCAGAGTGGGCCGACCGGTGGAGCCCCGCGACGTGACGGTGGACGTCGACCTGCCGAAGGCCGCGCTGGACGAGTTGGCCGGGCCCGACGCCACAGCGGTGTCGGCCGTCGTGCAACTGAAGGTCCTGCATGCCATGTCGAAGGAGTCCGCCACCGCCGACTGGTCCGGGCTCACGGCTCCCGCCCAGGACATCGCCGGGCAGGACGGTCTCAAGCTCGAAGCCGCGGGCGCGGTCCCGACGGCCACGTTCGGCTCGCCCGGCACCGCCACCCTGTCGGCCTCGGACCTGACGCTGGCCCTGAGCCCGTTGAAAGAGGACGGCTCAGCCGCCGTACCGGACGGCATCGACGTCGCCTGCCGGCTCGTGGACGGAGCGGACGGCACGCTCGCCTCCTTGACCATTGGCGGCCCGGCGGAGGAGAAACCCGCCGAGCCCACCCCCGAAGACCTTCCCGACCTTCCCGACCTCGCCGGGAAACTCCCGCCCAGCCAGCGGGAGAAGCTGAACGACGCCCGCCACACGGCCAGGGCGGAGGGTGACACCGACCCCGAACCGTGCCCCTTCCCGCCGTTTTCCGTTCCCACGCCGGCCGAGACCTATGTGGCGGGGTTCACGAACGTCAAGAAGCTCAACTCGGCGGCGCTGCTCGGGCCCGCACGTCTGAACGTCATTCTGATGAAGACGTACATCGCCGATCCGTGCACGGACACCTTCACGGTGCTCAGCGAGGCGGACTTCGACTACAACGGGCGTCGGCAACTGCCTCCGTCGCAGGGGACGTTCCTCACCTACGGATTCATGCCGACCACCGCGACCATGGTGTTGTCCCAGGTCGGCCCGCCCGCCCTCATCACGTCCGTCAGCCACAACTCCGACCCCAGGATCCCGGAGGACACGACCGTCAGCGCCGATTTCGAACTCACCATCAGTGATGTCCGTGTCAATGGCGAACCCCTCGACGTGGGCCCCAACTGCCGGACGGTCAAACCGATCAAACAGACCCTTTACGCGTTCGGTACGGGTAATCCGCCCTCGGGATACACGGTCAACCGCGGCGGCACCATGAGTGGTGAGACCTATATCCCGGCATTCACTGGCTGCGGTGTCGACGAGGACCTGTCACCACTGATGACGGCGTCCATCTCCGGCGGCGGAAACTTCATCAAAATGACGCAGGCCCCGCTGTGCGTGGTCAGCAACCCCGACAGCCCGGACTGCCCCGCGAAGAAGCCCATTCCGGAACGCTGACCCCGCCCAACGGCCGCCGGCCCCGACCCTGCAAAGGGCCGGGTCCGGCGGCCGTACTGTTGTGCGGCCGGGCGCGCGCTTCTCCGTGGAAACCGCACCATGCGGGCAGGTGCCAATCCCCGAGCGGACGACCTCCCCACGCCCTTCGGAATTCATCACTCCCGGACAGCTTTTTCCTGTCGACCACTCACTCGATTACAAGTGATCGCCGCCCCTCGGGCACCGCGGAGAAAGTTCGGCGTCCAGTATTGCGAAGTCAGGTTACTCAGTCGTAGCGTCCCGTATGGCCAGCACGGAAATGCGCCAGTATCCGCTTGTCGGGGCCCCGCGGCCCCGGCGCGTCGGACCGTGGGCCCCAACCTCTCCACCCGAGTACTTGCGCATGTTTCGACAAAGCCGGGCGACTGATTTGTCAACGAGTGACAAGTGATCCACTCCCCGCCCATGGTTCGTCGATTTCCGCTGTTCAACGGCTTGTCCTGGCGGTTTCGACGGACATACCGTGCGCCTCCTGGTGCACGGGTGACGAGCCGCCATTGGATTTCTCAGAGCCGGAGCGCTGACAGATGACTACGTTCACCACAACGTCGAGGGAGGGCCGATGGGAATCGAAGTAGTCGTCGAGGGCCTGACGAAGTCTTTCGGCAAACAGAACATCTGGCAGGACGTCAGTCTCACACTGCCCGCCGGTGAGGTGAGCGTGATGCTCGGCCCTTCCGGCACCGGAAAGACCGTCTTCCTGAAATCCATCATCGGCCTGCTCAAGCCCGAGCAGGGCCGCGTCCTCATCAACGGCGTCGACATGGTCAACAGCCCCGAGCGCGAGATCATGGAGACCCGCAAACTCTTCGGCCTCATGTTCCAGGACGGCGCGCTCTTCGGCTCGATGTCACTGTTCGACAACATCGCCTTTCCGCTGCGTGAGCACACCCGCAAGAAGGAATCGGAAATCCGCCGGATCGTCATGGAGCGGATCGACATCGTCGGTCTCCTCGGTGCCGAGGGCAAACTGCCCGGCGAGATATCCGGCGGCATGCGCAAGCGCGCCGGCCTGGCCCGAGCCCTCGTCCTGGACCCTCAGATCATTCTCTGCGACGAACCGGACTCCGGACTCGACCCGGTCCGCACCGCCTACATCTCCCAGCTGCTCATCGATCTCAACGCGCAGATCGACGCGACGATGCTCATCGTCACCCACAACCTCGACATCGCGGCCACCGTCCCCGACAACATGGGCATGCTGTTTCGCCGCAACCTCGTCACCTTCGGGCCGCGCGAGGTGTTGCTCACCAGCGATGTGCCGGTCGTCGCCCAATTCCTCGCGGGGCGCCGCGAGGGCCCCATCGGGATGGCCGAGGAGAAGGACGCCGCCACCCTCGCCGCCGAGGAGACGAACGGCTACGGCGTCGGCATCAGTTCCGCCAACGGCCCGCGCACCGTCGTACCGCAGCTGGAGCCGTCGCCCGGCATGCCCGTACGGCAGGCAGCGCTGCGCCGCCGGGAACGGGTCCTCTCGATGATGGGCCAGCTGCCGGAGGCCGCCCGTACCGCCATCATGAAGAGCTACACCCCGGCCGCGGGCGGTGGACGCCCGTGACGGCCCCCATGCCGGTGCGGCCCCCCGAGCCGCCCGCGGCCGGCGCGGCCGACGCCACCGGACCGAAGGCACCGGAGCAGCGGCCTCCCGCGCGGCTGCTCGCCCCGCTGCGCGAGACCGGGAAGCTGTTCTCCCTCGCCGGGACCGTGAGCCGCGACATCTTCCGCAGGCCTTTCCAGGTACGGGAGTTCATCGAGCAGTTCTGGTTCGTCGCCAGCGTCACCATCCTGCCCGCCGCCCTCGTCTCCATCCCGTTCGGCGCGGTCATCGCCCTCCAGGTCGGCTCGCTGACCCAGCAGCTCGGTGCCCAGTCGTTCACCGGCGGCGCCAGTGTCCTCGCCGTGATCCAGCAGGCCAGCCCCATCATCGTGGCGTTGCTGATCTCCGGTGCGGCGGGCTCGGCGATCTGCGCGGACCTCGGCTCGCGGAAGATCCGCGAGGAACTCGACGCGATGGCGGTCATGGGCGTCTCGCCCATCCAGCGCCTCGTCGTCCCGCGCGTCCTCGCCACCATGCTCGTAGCCGTCCTGCTCAACGGGCTGGTCTCCGTCGTCGGCACGCTCGGCGGCTACTTCTTCAACGTGATCCTGCAACACGGCACCCCCGGGGCCTACCTCGCCAGCTTCTCCGCCCTCGCCCAGCTCCCCGACCTGTACATCAGCGAGGTCAAGGCGCTGATCTTCGGCTTCATCGCCGGCGTCGTCGCCGCCTACCGCGGACTCAACCCGCGCGGCGGCCCCAAGGGCGTCGGTGACGCGGTCAACCAGTCGGTCGTCATCACCTTCATGCTGCTGTTCTTCGTGAACATGATCCTCACGGCGATCTACCTCCAGATCGTCCCCGCGAAGGGGAGCTGACCGATGTCGATGCTCAGCTGGCTGGATCGATCCGGCGAACAACTCACCTTTTACGTACGGGCGTTGATCTGGATCCCGCGGACTCTGCGTCGCTACCTGCGCGAGGTCCAGCGACTGCTGGCCGAAGTGGCGTTCGGCAGCGGAGGTCTCGGGGTCATCGGCGGCACCATCGGCGTGATGATCGCGATGACCCTCTTCACCGGCACGGTCGTCGGCCTCCAGGGGTACGCCGCCCTCAACCAGATCGGCACCTCCGCCTTCACCGGCTTCATCTCCGCCTACTTCAACACCCGGGAGATCGCCCCGCTCGTCGCCGGACTCGCGCTCTCCGCGACCGTCGGCGCCGGCTTCACCGCCCAGCTCGGCGCGATGCGGATCAACGAGGAGGTCGACGCCCTGGAGGCGATGGGCGTGCGGTCCATGCCCTACCTCGTCACCACCCGGATCATCGCCGGAGTCGTCGCGATCATCCCGCTGTACGCGATCGGGCTGCTCTCCTCGTACCTGGCGTCCCGCTACATCACGATCCTGTTCAACGGACAGTCCGCGGGCACCTACGACCACTACTTCAATCTCTTCCTCTCCCCGGACGACGTGCTGCTGTCGGTGCTCAAGGTGCTGATCTTCAGCGTGATGGTGATCCTCGCCCACTGCTACTACGGCTTCCACGCCACCGGCGGGCCCGCTGGAGTGGGGGTGGCCGTCGGCCGGTCGGTGCGCAACGCCATCGTGCTCATCAGCGTCACCGACTTCTTCCTCTCGCTCGCCATCTGGGGCGCCACGACGACGGTGAAGGTGGCCGGCTGATGAATGCCCACCGGGCGCAGACCGTGCGCCGCAGACTCGCCGGAATCACCTTCCTCCTCGTGCCCGCCGTGCTCGTATGGGTATCGGTCTCCGTGTACAACAAGGACTTCACCGACGACGCCACCGTGACCGTACGCACCGGCAGCGTCGGCAACGAGATGCACGACAACGCGGATGTGAAGCTGCGCGGCGTCGTCGTCGGCCAGGTCCGCACCATCTCGGCCGACGGGAACGGGGCCCGGCTCACCCTCGCGATCCAGCCCGACAAGCTCACCCGCATCCCCGCCGACGTGAGCGCGCAGATGCTGCCCACCACCCTCTTCGGGGAACGGTTCGTGGCGCTCGTACCGCCCGAGGTGCCGTCCGCGCAGTCCCTGCGGGCCGGGGCCGTCATCCCGCAGGACCGCTCCAGCAACGCCATCGAGCTGGAGGAGGTCCTCGACAACGTCCTGCCGCTGCTGACCGCCGTCAAGCCGGAGAAGCTCGCCGCCACCCTCGGCGCGGTCTCCCAGGCACTCGAAGGACGCGGCGAGAAGCTCGGCGACACCCTCCTCACGCTCGACGCCCACCTGAAGAAGTTCAACCCCCAACTCCCCACGCTCAATGCCGACATCAAGGAACTCGTCAAGGTGAGCAAGGTGTACGGGGATGCCGCGCCCGATGTCCTGGACGCACTCACCGACTTCACCACCACCAGCGGCACCATCGCCGAACAGCAGGCGGAACTCGCCGATCTGTACGGGTCCACGACCGCCTCCGCGCAGGACATCACGTCCTTCCTCCGGGAGAACAAGGACAACCTGATCCGGCTCTCCGCCACGGGCCGGCCGACGCTCGAACTACTGGCACGGTACTCGGACGAATTCCCCTGCACCCTGCGGACCATGGCCGGCTTCGTCCCGGCCATGGACAAGGCGCTCGGCAAGGGCACGGACCGGCCCGGACTCCATGTCACCGTCAAGGCCGTGAAGTCCAAGGGCAAGTACGTGCCCGGCAAGGACACCCCGGTCTACGACGCGACCGGCGGACCGCACTGCTATTCCGTGCCGTACGTCGGCCGGACCGTACCGACCGCGGACGCCCGTACGGCCGAGGCGGTCGCACCGGCCGGCCGGCCACGCGCCGACGAGCCGGCCGGCACCGCGCCCCGGGACACGAAATCAGCCCTCGGCATGCCCAATTCCCCGCAGGAGAGCCGGCTCGTCAACGAACTGGTCGCTCCCTCACTGAAAGTCCAGCCGCAGACCCTGCCCGACTGGAGCAGCGTGCTCATCGGTCCGGCCTTCCGCGGTGCGGAGGTGAAGCTCAAGTGAAGCGCCGCTCTCTCGCCGGGCCGCTCGCGAAGTCGATCGTCTTCATCCTGGTGACCGTTCTCGCCACCACCGTCCTGGCCCTGTCCATCGCCAATACGGGCGTCGGCGACACCACCCCGTACAAGGCCAGGTTCACCGACGTCACCGGGCTGGTCGTCGGTGACAGCGTCCGGATCGCCGGGGTGAAGGTCGGGCAGGTCGAGTCCATCGACGTGGCCGACAAGCGGCTCGCCGAGGTCGGCTTCGCCGTCCGCAAGGGGCGCAAGCTGCCCGCCTCGGTGACCGCCTCGATCAAATACCTCAACATGGTCGGCCAGCGGTACATCGACCTCGACCAGGGCGCCGGACCGGTCGGCCGCAGCTTCGCCGCCGGGGCGACCATCCCGCTCTCCCGCACCACTCCGGCGCTCGATCTCACCCAGCTCTTCAACGGCTTCCAGCCGCTCTTCGAAGGGCTCTCCCCGCCGGACGTGAACCAGCTCGCGGGCTCCATCGTCCAGGTGCTCCAGGGCGAGGGCGGCACCGTCGACAGCATCCTCCAGCACGTCGGCTCACTGACCGCAACGGTCGCCGCGAAGGACAAGGTGATCGGCGAGGTGATCAAGAACCTCAATACGGTCCTGAAGACCGTCAACGACCGCGAGGCCGGCTTCAACGACCTCGTCGTCACCCTCCAGAAACTCGTCACCGGCTTCTCCGGCGACCGTAAACAGCTCGGCCGGGCGGTCACCGCGATGGGCGCGCTCACCACCGTCACCGCGGACCTCCTCGACGACGGCCGTAAACCCCTCAAGGACGACATCAGACAACTCGGCCGTCTCTCGGACCAGTTGGGCAAGGGCACCCCGCAGATCGAGAACTTCCTGCGCAAGACCCCGGCCAAGATGGAAGCGATCAGCCGCCTCGCCTCGTACGGCTCATGGCTCAACCTCTACCTCTGCGAGGCCAAGGTCAGCGGTGTGACCAACGATGACGGCAGCGCACCGCCCACCGGCATCGTCGTCGCGAAGCCGAGGTGCCAGGCATGAGAATCAAACCCGTACGGGAACGCAACCCCGTCGCCGTGGCCCTCGTCGGACTGATCGTCCTCGCCCTCGTCGGCCTGGCCGCCTACCGCGCCGACTCGCTGCCCCTCATCGGCGGCGGCACCACCTACAGCGCCGACTTCACCGAGTCCGCCGGACTCGACGAGCGCGACGAGGTACGGGTGGCCGGGGTGAAGGTCGGCGAGGTCACCGGCGTCTCGCTCGACGGCTCCAAGGTGAAGGTCCGCTTCAAGGTCAAGGACGTCTGGATCGGCAACTCCTCCACCGTCGGCATCGCCATCAAGACACTGCTGGGCGAGAAGTACCTCGCCGTCGACCCGCTCGGTGACGCCCCGCAGGACCCGCACGAGCGCATCACGGTCAGCCGCACCACCTCCCCGTACGACGTCACCCAGGCGTTCAACGGGCTCGGCGAGACCATCGAGGAGATCGACACCCAGCAGCTCGCCAAGAGCTTCGAGACGATCTCCGCCACCTTCAAGGACTCCCCGCCGGACGTGAAGAGCGCCGCCGACGGGCTCTCCGCCCTCTCCAGAACGGTCTCCGAACGCGACGCCCAGCTCGCCACCCTCCTCAAGGGCAGCAAGCAGCTCACCAAGACGCTCGCCGGCAAGAAGAGCAGCTTCGAAATGCTGCTGGAGGACGGCAATCTGCTCCTCGGCGAGATCCAGGCGCGCCGCGACTCCATCCATCTGCTGCTCACCGGCACCCGGAACCTGGGCACCCAGCTCACCGGCCTCGTCGAGGACAACAACAAACAGCTGAAGCCCACCCTGGACTCGCTCGGCCGGGTCACCGCGGTGCTGGTGAAGAACCGCAAGAGCCTTGACAAGGTGCTGTCGCTCGCCGGTTCGTACAACCGGCTCGTCGGCAACACCCTGGGCAGCGGCCGGTGGTTCGACAACTACGTCTGCGGGGTCGTCCCGAAGAACTACCTGCCCGCCGGGACACCCGCAGGAGCCGAATGCAAGCCACCCAAGCAGCAAGGCGGCCGATGAGATGAGAATGACGCGCATCGTCGGCATCGGCGCCGGACTCGCCGTCGTGGCCGTCGCGGCCACCACCGGTGTGATGGCCATGGACGACGAAGGAACGACGACCATCACCGCCTACTTCGACCAGGCCACCGGGGTATACGCCGGATCGGACCTGCGGATCCTCGGCGTCAGGGTCGGCAGGGTCGAATCGGTCACGCCGCGCGGCGGCGAGGTCCGGGTCACCCTGCGGGTCGACAAGGGCGTCAAGGTCCCCAAGGAGGCGCACGCCGTGGTCGTCGCCCCCAGCCTCGTCGCCGACCGCTACGTCCAGCTCGCCCCCGCGTACAACGGCGGACCACAGATCGCGGACAACGCCGTACTGCCCGCCGCGAGCAACGCCACCCCCGTCGAGGTCGACCAGCTGTACGAGTCCATCACCCAGCTCTCCACGGCCCTCGGCCCCGACGGAGCCAACGCGGACGGCGCGCTCTCCGGACTCCTCGACACCGGCGCCAAGAACCTCGACGGCAACGGAAAAGCCATCGGTAACTCCATCGAACAGTTCGGCAAGGCGACCAAGACCCTCGACAAGAGCAGCGGGAACCTCTTCGACACGCTGTCCTACCTGCAGACCTTCACCACCATGCTGAAGGACAACGACGGCAATGTGCGCGCCGCCGAACAGCAACTGAACTCCGTCACCGGCTTCCTCGCCGACGACAAGGAGAACCTCAGCGCGGCACTGAAGGAGCTGGGCACCGCCCTGGGCCAGGTCAAGAGCTTCATCCAGAAGAACCGCGGCGCCCTGAAGTCGAACGTGGACGCACTGGTGCCGCTCACCCAGACCCTGGTCGACCAGCGTGCCTCGCTCGCCGAGTCGATGGACACGCTGCCGCTCGCCGCGGACAACGTGGTCAACGCCTACGACCCGGTGAACCGCACCCTCAACGGCCGCACGAACCTCAACGAGCTCTCCATGGGCGGGCCGCTCACCGAGACTCCCGCACTCGCGGGCCTCGCACCGGTGGACACCGCGCGCCAGAAGGCGCTGCCCGTCCTGCCGCTCCCGACCGTCGGCACCGTCTACGGCACCCCGGCGAAGACCGCCACGGAGAAGAAGGGGGCGAACCGATGAGCCGCGCCCTGCGCAGACCCGGAGTCCGTACGACCGGCGTCGTCGCGGTGCTGGCCGTGGGCGTCGGACTGGCCCTGGTCGTCACCGGCACCGGCCTGCCGTCGTTCACCGGCATCGACCAGGTGCCGCTGCCCGGCGGCGCCGACCTCGGCGACCACCCGTACGAGATCACCGCGGAATTCGCGGACGTCCTCAGTCTCGCCCCGCAGTCCTCGGTGAAGGTCAACGACGTCGCCGTCGGCCGTGTCACCAAGATCTCCCTGAACTCGGGCAGTTGGAACGCCAAGGTCACGATGCGGGTCAACGGCAAGGTCGAACTGCCCGAGAACGCCTACGCCCACCTCGAACAGTCCAGCCTCCTCGGCGAGAAGTACATCCAGCTCTCGCCGCCCGCGAGCGGCACCGCCCGGGGCAGGCTCGCCGACGGAGACCGCATCCCGCTGACCCGGACCAACCGCAACCCCGAGGTCGAAGAGGTCTTCGGCGCCCTGTCGATGCTCCTCAACGGCGGTGGCGTCAACCAGCTCAAGACCATCACGACCGAACTCAACAAGGCGCTGGCCGGCCAGGAACCCCAGGTCCGTTCCATGCTCAACCGGGTCGACACCCTCGTCACGAACCTGGACGGCCACAAGGGGGACATCACCGACGCACTCGACGGCGTCAACCGGCTCTCCGCCACCCTCGCCACCCGCAAACAGGACGTCGGTACCGTCCTCACCGGACTCAGCCCCGGCCTGAAGGTCCTGGAGAAGCAGCGCGGCTCGCTCCTCACCATGCTCCGCTCGCTCGACACCCTCTCCACCGTCGCCGTCGACACGGTCAACAAGAGCAAGGCCGACATGATCGCCGACCTCAAGGCCCTCGCCCCCACCCTCAAGGCGCTCGCCGACTCCGGGAGCGACCTGCCCGACTCCCTCCAGGTGCTGCTCACCTACCCGTTCACGGACGAGGTGCTCCGCGGGGTCAAGGGCGACTACCTCAACGTCTACCTGGATGTGACGGCCATGCCCGGCACGCAGCTCATCCCGCCGCTGGACCCGGACACCGCCCAGCCCACCGCGAGCGGCACGAGCGCGGTATCCGGCTCGGCTCCGCCCCTGCCACTGCCCGCGGTCTCCACGGCGGTCACGGACGGGAGCGGCCGGTGATCACCCTCGCCATCCGGCTGAAGAACATCGCCTTCCTCGTCATCGCGGTGCTCGTCCTCGGCTACCTCGGGGTGCGATACGCCGACCTCGGCCACTACATCGGCCTGCGCGGCTACTACACCGTCACCGTCCAACTCCCCCGCACCGGCGGCCTGTACACCCACTCGGATGTCACCTACCGAGGCGTGTCCGTGGGCCGGGTCGGGCCGATCGAGCTCACCGACGACGGAGTCGAGGCCGAACTGCGCATCGAGAAGGACGCCCCGAAGATCCCGGACAGCCTCACGGCGGTCGTCGCCAACCTCTCCGCGGTCGGCGAGCAGTACGTCGATCTGCGGCCCAC
The DNA here is from genome assembly GCF_041435435.1 of Streptomyces sp. NBC_01241. Taxonomy (NCBI): domain Bacteria; kingdom Bacillati; phylum Actinomycetota; class Actinomycetes; order Kitasatosporales; family Streptomycetaceae; genus Streptomyces; species Streptomyces sp. NBC_01241. Next base: position 7,667,806 of record NZ_CP108494.1, read on the forward strand.
CCGCACCGACGGCCCGTACCTGGCGAACGGCTCGGTCATCGACCGGGCCGACACCACCGTCCCGGCCCCCGTCACCAACGTCCTCACCAGCGTCAACGACCTGGCGGGCTCCGTCGACCTGGAATCCCTGCGCACGGTCGTCGACGAGTTCGCCGCCGCGTTCGAGGGGCGCGGCGACGATCTCCAGGTCCTCCTGGACACCGGGAGCGATTTCGTCCGGGCGGCCGACGACGCACTGCCCGTCAACACCCGGCTGATGGCCGACGGCGAGACCGTGCTGCGCACCCAGGCCGAACAGGGCCAAGCACTCAAGGGCTTCGCCTCCGGTGCCGAGCAACTGGCCGCAGAACTCAAGGGATCGGACACCGACCTGCGCAGGCTGATCGCGGTCACCCCGGACGCGACCGGTCAGATCAGCGGACTGCTGCGGGACCTCGACCCGAGCTTCGGCGTCGTCGTCGCCAACCTCCTCACCACCTCCGAGGTCGCCGTCACCCGGCAGCGCGGACTGGAGGAACTCCTGGTGAAGCTGCCCGCGGTGGCAGCCGCGGGTTCGAGCGCGGTGGACGAGAACGGCGCCCGGTTCGGCATGTCGGTCACCTTCTTCGAACCCCTGCCCTGCACCGCCGGATACGGCTCCACGGTCTACCGCAGCGGTCTCGACACCTCGGCCGGACCGCCCGTCAACACCAAGGCCCGCTGCACCTCCTCGCCCGGCACCGGCATCAACGTCCGGGGCAGCGCCAACGCGCCGAAGGGCGGCGCCGTGCCCGCGCCCGCCAAACCCGGATCGATGCTCCTCGGACCCGGCTCGGCGCACCGGCTCCCCGGCACCCTCGGCGTCACGGGGGCCACCACGACGGCCGCCGACGGCATGGCCGGCCTGCTGGGACTCGGACAGGGAGGCGGCGCATGACGCCCCGTACGAAGACCCTGAGCGCCTGGGCGGCGCTGCTCGCCGCCGCGGTGATCTGCTCACTCGGCGGGTGGTCGTACGCCGACGCGCGCGGCGACGAAGACCTGTCGTACGCGAAGAGCCGCGATGTCGCGCTGGCCGACGGAAAGCGCCACCTTGCCCGGCTGAACAGCCTCGACGGGAAGGACGCCAGGAGTGTCGGCGCCGGCCTCGACGCCTGGCTCGACTCCTCCACCGGGCCGCTCCACGACCAGCTGGGCCGCACCCGGAGCACGGACGCGAGCGAACTGACGAAGTCCGGCTCCACCGCGCGCGGCAAGGTCACCGACGCGGCGCTCACCGCACTCGACGAACGCACCGGCACGGCACAACTGATCGCGACGGTCGACGTCGACGTCACCCCGCGCACCGGCAAGGGCGGCACCGAACGCAAACGCTTCGAAGCCACGCTCGCCCGGACCGCGGACGGCTGGAAGGTCAAGGCCCTCACGGCGATTCCGGTCGGGGGCAGCGCATGAAGAAGCGGGGAGGGGCGGCGGTCATGAGTACGGACGTGGACGCGGAGGCCGTCGAGGACGTGGAGAAAGCCGACGCGCCGGCCGGTGAGGACAACGTCGAGGACGCGGAGAAAGCCGACGCGCCGGCCGGTGAGGACACCGTCGAGGACACGGAGAAGACCGACGAGGCTTCCGGTGAGGACGGCACGGTCCCGCCCGGCGCGGGCCGCCGGTGGCCGCGCGTCGTGGCAGCGGTTCTGGTCGTGGCACTCCTCGCGACCGGTGGCGGACTCTTCGCCAAGGGCAGGCAGTTGCGCGACACCCCCGCCACCTCGAACCGGGCGCTGACCGACAGCGCGGCGACCAGCCGGGTCACCGGCGACGTCAGCAACGCGCTCGGCAAGGTCTTCTCGTACAGCCCACGGGCCACCGGCGTCACCAAGGAGTCGGCGAAACAACTCCTGGCGGGGACGGCGCTCAAGCAGTACGCGGCCCTGTTCGGCCAGGTCGAGAAGCAGGCCGCCGACCAGAAACTGACGCTCACCACCCACGTCGTACGCGCCGGAGTGACCCGGCTGACGGACAGCAGCGCCCACCTGCTCGTCTTCCTCGACCAGGTCTACGAACGCGAAGGCAAGCCGGCCACCACGGCGGCGGCGCAGCTCTCCGTCACGGCCGAACTGCGGGACGGCCACTGGATCGTTGTCGACATCACCTCCAGATAGCAGAGCCCACACTCGTCCAGTTCAGCACGGATCGGCCGCAGGGGAGAGACAGCAATGGCACGGGTACGGATGACGAGGAACCCGCTGGTGGCGGTGGCGATCGCGCTGACGGTCGCGGCGGCCGTCGCGGCCGGCTGGGGCGGGGTGTCCCGGTACGACGCCGCGCACGACGATTCGGCGGCTTACGCACAGGCCCGCGACGACGCCCTGGCCGCGGGCGAACAGGCCGTGCAGAACATGAACACCCTGGACCACCGGAAGCTGGCGACGGGCCTCGACAGCTGGGAGGAATCCACCACCGGCGATCTGCACCAGCAACTCGTCGACGGACGCGACGCGTTCGTGAAGCAGATCCAGCAGGCGAAGACCGTCAGCACGGCCCAGATCCTGTCCGGGGCGGTGACCGAACTCGACGACCGGGCCGGCAAGGCCGGGGTCATGGTGGCGCTGCGGGTGACGGTGACCGCACCCAAGGGCAAGCCCGCGGTCAAGGAGAGCCGGATGCTCGGGCAGCTCACCCGTACCTCCGAAGGGTGGAAGCTCAGCGCCCTCGGCCAGGCGCCCGTCGGCAACACGGCCGGCTGACGCTACCGACTCCCACCCCGCCACCCGAGAGGATCCCGGACATGTCGACGACTCGTCACCTCGTCAACCGTCAGCGCCGTCTGGCCACCGTCGCCGCGGAACGCGCCACGACTGCCGCCCCGTCCAGCAGGCCCGCGCCCCCCGGCGCCTCACGGGACGAGCCCGCGGGGGCCACGGCCGGGGAAGACACCACCGTTGAGGACGAGGCCACCGACGACGCCGACACGGGGGAGGAGGCGGCACCTGGACGCAAGCGGATACCCCGCCTCCGTCTCCGGCTGCCCGCCGTCTTCTGCGTCCTCACGGTGCTCCTCGGCGCCTTCGCCGCCTGGGCGTTCGGCTCGGCCGCGAACCTGCGCGACGACCCGGCCCGCCGGAACACGGCCCTCACCGACATCGGCCGCACCAGCGAGCTGAAGGGGCAGATCTCCGAGGCGGTGGGTGCGGTGTTCTCGTACAACTACGCCTCGCCCGCCAAGTCCGAGCGTGCGGTGAAGAGTTACCTGGTCGGCAAGGCGGTCCAGCAGCACGCGGACATGCTCGCGCAGGTACGGGCGCAGGGGCAGAAACAGAAGCTCGTGCTGACCACGACCGTCACGGACAGCGGTGTGGAACTCCTCGACGGCGACCGGGCCCGGCTGCTGATCTTCGCCGACCAGAGCAACACCCGTACTGGCACGTCGGACGAGACGACCTACGCGGCGGCGATGTTCGCCGTGGACGCTGTTCGCCGCGGCGACACCTGGCGGATCTCAGGCATCGATACGTTCGCCCGGTGACCCGGGGGAGAGGGGAGCACGCATGAGGTTCAACGGCACCATGCGCCGCGGAATCGGCGGCACAGCAGCCGCGGTCGCCGCGATGGCCGCGCTCACCGGGTCCCAGGCACCGGGACTCGTCCGCCATGAACAGACCGCGACGGAGCGACAGGAGTCCGACGAGGTCACGTGGTCGCACGTGCCCAACGACGACTCCTACCACACCGAACTGCCGCCGCTGCGGTCGCCGACGCCGCCGAAGGCCGGTGTGAAGCAGAGCCCGGCCGTCGCGCAGTCGTGGGCCGAGGCGGGCATCCCGGCCACGGTGCTCGCCGCCTACCGCAAGGCGGAGAGCGCGCTCGCGCGTACCGACCCCGGATGCCATCTGCCGTGGCAGTTACTCGCGGCGATCGGCAAGGTCGAATCGGGCCAGGCGGGCGGGGGACGGGTCGATGCCCACGGCACGACGCTCGACCCGATCCTCGGACCGGTCCTCAACGGCGCCGGATTCGCCAACATTCCGGACACCGACGGCGGCGTGTACGACGGCGACAGCACTTATGACCGGGCCGTCGGCCCGATGCAGTTCATCCCGTCCACCTGGGCCCACTGGGGCAAGGACGGCAACGGCGACGGCCGCCGCGATCCGAACAACGTCTTCGACGCCGCCCTCGCCGCCGGGTACTACCTCTGTGCCGGACCGGGCGATCTGTCGGTGAAGGCCGACCTGGACCGGGCGATCCTCAGCTACAACCACTCGGACACCTACCTGCGCACCGTGCTGTCCTGGCTGGAGTTCTACCGCAAGGGCGTTCACCCGGTGGCCGACGGCAAGGGCACCGTCCCGAAGAGCCCCGGCGCGGGCGGACCGAACAAGCCGAAGCACCCGGTGGGCGGTCCCGGAGCCCCGGGCGGCGGCATCGTCATCGGCCCGCAGCCCGGCGGTTCGCACAGCCCCTCGCCCTCCACGCCCCCGAAGCCCTCCGGCTCACCGACAAGTTCCCCGGCCCCCACCGCCTCCCCGGACCCCACCGATCCGGGCACCGCCTCACCGGGCCCGACCGACAGCGGACCGGCCTCCCCGGACCCCGGCACCAGCCCCGACCCCAGCACCTCGGCCCCCGGCCCCGGCACGGACCCCGGCTGCCCGAGCGACTCGCCGTCACCGGACCCCACCGGCTCGACCGGAACCACCGAGTCCCCGACACCCGACCCGGGCACGACCGAGGAACCCTGCGCCACGGCCTCGGGCTCAGCGCCCGCCGGCTGACAGCACCTCGGCCAGGTCGTACCGCACCACCTCTTCCAGCTGCGCGTACGTGCAGCCGTCCGGGGTGCGGTCCGGCCGCCACCGGCGAAACTGCGCGGTGTGCCGGAAGCGGTCGCCCTCCATATGGTCGTACGCCACCTCACAGACCCGCTCCGGGCTGAGCGCCACCCAGGACAGGTCCTTCTTGCCCGACCAGCGACTCGGTGCCCCGGGCAGCCGCGACCCCTCGTGCGCCGCCGCGTCCGCCCAGGCCGCCCACGGGTGAGCGGCCGGCTCCACGCGCAGTGGTTCCAGCTCCTCCAGGAGCTCGGCGCGCCGCTTCATCGAGAAGGCCGCACAGACCCCGACGTGCTGCAGGACGCCCTCGGCGTCGTACAGGCCGAGCAGCAGCGAGCCGACGACCGGGCCGCTCTTGTGGAGGCGGTAGCCCGCCACCACGCAGTCGGCGGTCCGCTCGTGCTTGATCTTGTACATCACCCGGGTGTCGGGGCGGTACGGCAGATCGAGCGGTTTGGCGACCACACCGTCGAGCCCCGCGCCCTCGTACCGGTCGAACCACTCCTGGGCGAGTGCCGGGTCCGTGGTCGCCGGCGCGAGGTGGACGGGCGGCGACGCGGCGGACAGGGCCGCCTCCAGTACGGCGCGCCGGTCCGACTGCCGTACGGAGAGCAGCGAATCGTCGCCCACCGCCAGGATGTCGAAGGCGACCAGACTGGCCGGGGTCCGCTCGGCGAGCAGCCGCACCCGGGAATCGGCGGGGTGGATGCGCTCGCTGAGCCGGTCGAAGTCCAGCCGGCCCCCGTACGCGACGACGATCTCGCCGTCGATCACACAGCGCGGCGGCAGATTGTCGCGGACGGCGGTGACCAGTTCGGGGAAGTACCGGGTGAGCGGCTTTCCGGTGCGACTGCCGATCACCACCTCGTCGCCGTCGCGGTGCACGATCGCGCGGAAACCGTCCCACTTGGCCTCGTACTGCATACCGGGCGGGATCTTCGCGACGGACTTGGCGAGCATCGGCTTCACAGGCGGCATCACCGGCAGATCCATGCCCCCGATTCTTGCCGACGGACGCCCACCCGTCTCCCGATATGCGGCATATGTGGACCCGGCCTACCGTGACCGTCATGGGTGCAGCGGGCAAAGCGGTGGAGCTCGAAGCCGGCGGACGGGCCGTGCGGCTGTCCAGTCCGGACAAGGTCTACTTTCCGGCGAAGGGTTATACGAAGAGGGACGTGGCCGAGTACTTCCTGGCCGTGGGCCCCGGCATCACCCGCGCCCTGCGCGACCGGCCGACCACCCTCCAGCGCTTCGTCGACGGCGTCGAGGGCGACTTCTTCTACCAGAAGAGGGCCCCGAAGAACCTTCCCGACTGGATCCCCACGGCCAGGATCGACTTCCCCAGCGGCCGCTTTGCCGACGAGATCTGCCCCACCGAACTCGCCGCCGTCATCTGGGCGGCCAACCTCGGCACGCTCACCTTCCACCCCTGGCCCGTCCGCAGGGCCGACACCGACCACCCGGACGAACTGCGCATCGACCTCGACCCACAGCCCGGAACGGACTACGCGGATGCGGTGCGGGCCGCCCACGAGCTGCGGTCCGTCCTCGACGAGCACGGTCTGCGTGGCTGGCCCAAGACCTCCGGCGGCCGGGGCATCCACGTCTTCGTCCCCATCGAGCCGAAGTGGACCTTCACCGCCGTCCGACGCGCCGCCATCGCCACCGGACGGGAACTGGAACGCCGGATGCCGGACCGGGTGACCACCGCCTGGTGGAAGGAGGAGCGCGGCGAGCGGATCTTCGTCGACTACAACCAGACCGCCCGCGACCGCACGATCGCCTCCGCCTACTCCGTACGCCCCTTCCCGCACGCCCCGGTCTCCGCCCCGCTGCGCTGGGAGGAGATCGACGACGTCGAACCGCGCGACTTCGACATCAGGACCATGCCCGGGCGTTACGCCGAGGCCGGCGACGTGCACGCGGACATGGACGAGCACGCGTTCCGGCTCGACGGCCTGCTGGAGCTGGCCGACCGGGACGAGCGGGAGCATGGGCTCGGCGAACTGCCGTACCCGCCGGAGTACCCGAAGATGCCCGGCGAACCGAAACGGGTCCAGCCGAGCCGGGCCCGGCACGACGGGGACGGCGCTGGATGAGCGCACCCGGCCTGGAGCCCGTCACCCCGCGCGGGGAACATGCCCGGCCCCCGGCCCGCGGTGACCGGTGGGCGGCGTTCAAGGCGTCCCCGTATCTGCCCGCCGTCGTGCTCCTGTTCATCATCGCCGCCGCGGCCGGTCTCTTCGCGGGCTCCTACACGTACGCGATGGCCAACCCGACCCCGCGCAACATCCCGGCGGCCGTGGTCGGTCCGCTGGACACCCCGCGCGACAAGGTCTTCCTCGACCGGCTGGAGGGCGCGCTCGACACCTCGCTGGTGCTGCACGAGTACGCCACCGGGGCCCGGGCCCGCACCGCGCTGGAGGAGCAGAAGGTCTTCGCCATCCTGCGGTCCGAGAACGGCGGGGTCGCCATGGACGTCGCGAGCGCGTCCGGGGCCACGGTCGCCCAGCTGCTCGCCGAGTCCACGCTGAAGGTGGGGGAGGCGGCCCATGTGCCGGTGAAGGTCACGGACGTGAAGCCCCTGCAGCGGGGCGACCCGCGCGGCCTGGCTCTCTTCTACATCTCGCTCGCCGCGGTGATCGTCGGGTTCGTCGGCGCGATCCAGCTGAGTGTGCACGCCAAGGGGCTGGAGCCCCTGGAACGGATCGGGTTCACCGTCGCCTACGCCCTGCTCGGCGGGTTCTCCATCGCCGCCGTGGTGGACTGGCTGCTCGGCTCCGTCGACCTGCCCTTCGTCCAGTCGTGGTTGATCCTCGCCTTCACCATGTTCACGACGGGCATGGTCTTCACCATGTTCAACACCCTGATCGGGCGCTGGGCCATGCTCCCCACCTGGGGACTGATGGTGATGCTGGGAAACCCGTCCTCCGGTGGTGCGGTGTCGTGGCCGCTGCTGCCGTCGGTGCTCGGCTTCATCGGCCGCTGGCTTCCCCCGGGCGCCTCGGTCAACGCCCAGCACGCCGCCGTCTACTACCAGGGGCACCAGCGGGTCTTCCCGTATCTGGTGCTCGCCGGATGGGCGCTGGTCTCCTGCACGGTGTTCTGGTTGTGGCGCCACCGGCACCCGGGAGGCCGTGACCACATGCCTCGGCACGCGGCCACGGCCACCTGACCCCGGTCCCGGTTATGCCCATGCCGTCCACCGTGGTGGAGCTGGTGATCGTGCCGTCGGCGTTGAGCCCGAACCTGCCGCCACCGACCTGCTGCCACTTGGCGAACGACGCCGCCGTGCCGTCGAAGAGCTTCTTGTAGCCCTCGTCCTGGCCCGGCTTGCCGATCCCCGACAGATGAGGACCTGGTCGGCCGCCGCGCCCGCCGCGCCTGCCGGAGCCGCCGTACGGCCGTACGCCGCCGTCGAGGTCAGCCCAGCCCCAGCACTATGAGGAACGAACCCAGCAGCGCAAGCCACAACCGGACGGGCCGGTACCGCTGTCGCGAGAAGATCGATCGGTGTCTCACCGCACGGCCGCCTTCCTGGCGAGATCCGCGGCGGCCGGGGTAGGACCACCGCCCTTGTACGTCACACGCCACAGCGCGGACTTGGAGTCGGAGGTGAAGAAGCCGCGCCTTGCCGGAGTAACCGTTGCTGAAACCGGAGGAGTTGTTGTCACCGGTCGCGATGTACAGGTTCCCCTTGGAGTCCCGGGCCATCCCGCCGCCCGCGTGGCAGCAGCTGTGGACCTGGACCGGCCAGTGCAGCAGCACCTTCTCGAAGGACAGATCCAGCTTGTTGGTGGCCAGGTCCAGAGTGAACCGCGAAACCTGACGCACCGCCATCTGTCTGTCGCGGTCGATCTCCGAGTGCGGTGTGTAGTGCAGATACACCCAGCCGTTCTTCTCGAAGTCCGGGTCCAGCTCGATCCCGAGCAGTCCCTCCTCGACCTTGATCAGCTCGTCGCCGCCCTTGTTGCCGAAGATGGTCAGCTCACCGGCGAGGGTGACCTTCTTGGTCTTCGGGTCGTAGACGTGGATCTGTCCGAGACCCTTGCCGATGTCGGGGTTGTTCCAGTCGGTGACGACCGGCTTGCTGCTGTCGGCGCCGCCGCGTCCGATGTACAGCGCCCGCCCGTCGGGGGCGACGGTCAGGCCGTGCGGTTCGCCGATCTGGTCGTTCAGGCCCGGCTGATTGGGCTGAGTGAGGTGCTCCGCCTTGTAGTTGGAGGTGATCGTCGCCCTGCAGTCGGCCTGCGAGAGCCGTGTCGTCCAGTTCAGCGCGCCGCGCAGATGGTCGCGAAAGCCGGTCTCCGCGAAGCTGTCGACCGTACAGCCCATCGCCGTGTAGAAGGAGCGGCCGCCGTCGTAGTCACGGCACCAGGAGACCGGGTGGTCCCAGTCGTTGGCACTGGCGCCCGGCTGGTACGTGATCTCCCGGACGCGCGCCACGGTGTGCACGTCGCCGGACGGATTCTTCGTCCAGTTCAGCCACTTGTCCGGGCGCTTTCACTCCAGCGGCAGGTCTTTCGTCGCCGGATGCTGCCGGTCGCCGATCTCAACCGTCGCTCGCTGTACGTTCGTTGGACTGCCGGCCGCCGGACGGGCCCCGATCAGACCGGTGAACCAGTCCGAGTACGGCTCGGTGCGCGCCGCGTCATGGATTCCGAGGAAGCCGCCGCCCGCCTCCATGTACGCCTCCAGGCCGGCCTCCTGCTCCGGGTCGAGCACATCGCCGCCACCGGTCAGAAGGACGACGGCGTTGTACTTGCCGAGCTGCTTGCCGTTGGTGAAGACGGCGGGGTCGTCGGTGGCGACGGTCTGGAACCGGCCGGCCTCCGGCCCGGTGAGCCCGATCTTCTCGATCGCCGCGATTCCGGCGTCTACGGTCGGGACTCCTCGGTGGCGGAGGCGTGGAACACCAGCACCTTGACGTTGGCGCCGCCCGGTGGTGAGGGGAGGGATAACGTTGTCGCCAGGATTTGCGGGCCCGGTTCCGGATAGGGCCTGGCACTGGCGGCGTTGCCGCCGAGCAGGGAAGCGGTCAGTGCGCCGGCCGCCAGGGCCGCCGCAAGTCCGCGTCGCGATCTGGACCTGTGATGTGGTGTGCGCTGCATGTGGTCACCCATCCCTCTTTGGTCACTGCAACAGCCGACGAAGCTAGACCTCTTTTCGCGACTCGCCCGTAGCCATGGCAGTAAAAGAACGAACTTTGTCCTGGGTGTGGATAAATGGAGATCCCCCGGCTGCGGTGTGGGCCGTCCGGGGGGCACCCGCGCCCCACCAACCCCGGTAACGTCCGAAGCCGCCGCGATCGCCGTAACCTCCGTAACGACCTCACCCGCGATAGAGAGCGGGCTCCCGACGCCATGCGACTCCGCCTCCGGCGTTGTCGTCGGTCAACGACGCTCCGCGTCGCTTCCCTCCTCCGTCTTGGATTCGAAGCCGCATGACGCCGCTCGCTGATCCGCTCTCTATCGCGGGTGAGGTCGTAAATCCGCAGTCCCGCAGTCTCCGCGACCTGGCAGTCTCTGTGATCCGGGCAGTCCCCGCGATCCGGGCGCGTGCGTAAAACTCCGTAAATTCCTTAGTGCAGTGAGGAGTTCGTCATGGACAGAAGGAGCTTCAACCGGCGGTTCCTGGTGGGCGGCGGGGTGGCGGCCGCGACCGGGGTGACATCGTTGTCGCTCGGTGCGGTCGAGGCCGACTCGGCGGAACCCCCGCCGAAGACCGCCCCGGCAGGGGGTGTCGTCCGTCATCTCAAGCTGTACGCGGAGAAGCTGGCGGACGGTCAGATGGGATTCGGCCTGGAGAAGGGCAAGGCATCGATCCCGGGTCCCCTCATCGAGATCAATGAGGGCGACACCCTGCACATCGCGTTCAAGAACACGATGGATGTGCCGGTCGGCCTGCACCCGCACGGCGTCGACTACGACATCGCGAGCGACGGCACCCGGATGAACAAGAGCATCGTCGAGCCGGGTGACACCCGCACCTACACCTGGCGCACCCATGCGGTGGGCCGCCGCAAGGACGGTACCTGGCAGCCGGGCAGCGCCGGCTACTGGCACTACCACGACCATGTGGTCGGTACGGATCACGGCACCGGCGGCATCCGGAAGGGCCTCTACGGTCCGTTGATCGTCCGCCGCAAGGGCGACATCCTGCCGGACAAAACGATCACGATCGTCTTCAACGACACGACGGTCAACAACAAGGCCGCCCACGAGGCCCCCGACTTCCGGGCCACGGTGGGGGACCGGCTCGAAGTGGTCATGATCACGCACGGCGAGTACTACCACACGTTCCACGTCCACGGTCATCGCTGGGCGGACAACCGGACCGGGCTGCTCACCGGCCCGGACGACCCGAGCCGCGTCATCGACACGAAGATTGTCGGCCCGGCGGACTCCTTCGGCTTCCAGGTCATCGCGGGCGAACACGTGGGAGCGGGTGCCTGGATGTACCACTGCCATGTGCAGAGCCACGCCGACATGGGCATGGCCGGGCTGCTCCTGGTCGCCAAGGCCGACGGCACCGTGCCGGGCTACGACCCGCACGCCCAGATGAACCACGACACGCCCGCCCCCGGCAAGACGGCTCCGGGCGACACCGTGCCCGGCAAGACGGCTCCGGACAAGACGGCTCCGGGCAGCACCGTGCCCGGCAAGACGGCTCCGGACAAGAAGGCTTCGAGCGGGGCCGCTTCCGGCGACGTGGCGAAGGACACGGGCCCGCCCGCCCATGACCCGGCGGCACACGGGTCCTGACCGGTCAGCGCTCCGAAACCGCACCGGCCGCCCCGGCCGCTCCCGTGGCGAGACGCAGCTGTTCCTCCTCGACGATGCGCCGGGCGAGAGCCCCGTCCGACACGTCCACGGCGTCCGGCGTCGTCTCGGCGACGTCGCTGCGCCGTGCGTACAGGTCGAACAGCCGCTCCTTGCGGGCCAGGATGCCGAGCATCCGCTCGTCGACGCTGTCGGCCGCGAGGAGCCGGTGCACCCGGACGGTCCGTATCTGACCCATCCGATGGGCGCGGGCCACCGCCTGATGCTCCATCGTCGGCTTGATCTGCGGTTCGCAGATGATGACGACGGAGGCTGCCTGCATGTTCAGTCCGACACCTCCCGCCTGGATCTGGCTCAGCAGGACCGCGTGGCCGGCGACGGCAGCGAAGCCGTCGATCAACTGCTGGCGCCGGGCAGCCGGGAGGCTCCCCGAGAGCGGACCGAACACGCCCGGCCCCAGAGCCTGTTCGACCGTGCGGAGCACCTCGCGGAAGTACGAGAACACGACGACCTTGAGGCCGTTCTCCGCAGCCTCGGCGACCAGCTCGCGCAGCCGGTTGAGCTTCGCGGACGTGGCGGGCCGGGCGTACGCGGCGCGGCGCATCCGCATGAACTCCCCGGCGCCCACCGCCTCGCGGTAGGCGTCGAGATCGGCCGTGCTGAACTCCTCCCACTCGTCGACCTGCACCAGCGCCGGGAGTTCGGTCAGCACGTCCTCCTGATTGCGCCGCAGATAGGCGGGGGCGACGGCCCTGCGGAACGCGTACGAACCGGCGGCCCCGTGGGTGCTGTGGATCGAGGGGGCCAGTTCGGGCTGGAGATGGCGGACGAGGCTGCGGAACTCCTCGACCCGGTTCTCCATCGGCGTACCGGTCAGGAACAGCACCCGCTCGGTGCGTTGCGTCCAGCCGGACACTGCCCGGGAGCGGCGCGTCTCGGGGTTCTTGACGTAGTGGGCCTCGTCGACGACCAGCATGCCGGGCCTCATGCCGCAGTCCCGCGCGGCCGGCAGGGTGTGCAGGGCGTCGAACGTGGTGAGCGCGACCCCGCCGCTCTCGCGCCACTGGGCGAAGGCGCCCTGCCGCTCGGGGCCGTGCACCGGCAGCGCGCGCAGGGTCGAGCGGGCGCGGACCTCGCGCGCCCAGTTGATCAGCACGCTCGCCGGGCAGACCACCAGGAAGTGCGTCTCGCCCCGCGCCGCGAGGTGCGCGAGCGCGGCGATGGCCTGGACGGTCTTGCCGAGCCCCATCTCGTCACCGAGGATGACCCGCTTCTGCGCGAGCGCGAACCGGGCGCCGAACGACTGGTAGCCGCGCAGCGAAACGCGCAGATGGGCGTCGTCCAGCCGCAGACCGCGCACCCGGTCCGCGATCCCGGACGGCAGGAACCCCTCGGCGGCGTCCCGGTCGGGGCCGGTGCCCGACATCTCGGCGAGCAGGCTGTAGTACTCGGCGGACCGCAGCTCGAAGTCTACCCACGCCGCGACATCCGAATCAGCGGCCCGCAGCAGATCGACGGAGACCTGACCGAACAGCAGCGCGAGCTCGCGCGCGCTCGCCTCGTCGACCGCGGCCCGTACCGAGGCGACGGCCTCCAGCACCTGGGTACGGGTCCGGCGCCGGGTGAACCACATGCGCAGTCGCCGCCGCGCCGGTCCCGCCGCGGCCAGCAACGGATCGAGACGCCCGACGAGCCGGCCCGCCGCGTCCACCGCCCGGCGGACGTCCGGACCGGCCTCGACCAGCCGGTGCAGAGCGATGACCAGCGCGGTCGTGGAGTCGTCCGGGGTGTCCACATCTATCCGGACCGCGACCGTGTCCCGTACCGCGTGGGCGATCTGGCCGGCCGCGGCCAGCGCCTGGTCGGCCGTCTGCGCGCCGACGCCGGGGATCTGGCGGAGCTCGTAACGGTTCGCCTCATGCACCTGGCCGACGGTCGTGAAGCCGGCCTGCTCGACCGCGCCCAGCCGCAGCCGACCCTCGGTGACGTCCTTGAGCCGGGCGATCGGGATGGCCGCCAGTTCGCGACGGATGAGGGAGTCGAGCAGCGGCTTCAGCGCCGCGTGCACGGCATCGATGGCGCGGGCGTGATCGGTCAGCACCGCGCGCGCCATGTCCAGCAGCCGCTCGGCCTGCGCCAGCAGCTCCCGGGCGGCCCTTCCCGTGCTCGCCCCGGCCTCCGCCGGTCCGGCCTCTGTCATGTACGTCCCTCTGTCCGCGCAGCCCCGCTGCCGTCCTGCCCGGCACCTGCCCCGGGCGATTCATATCGTGCCACGCGGCGCCGACAGCGCCTTCGGCTCGGGGCGTTGGCGGTCGGCGTTCCGCCGGGGGAGAGCAGCAGCCGCGTAGCCGTGAGCAGGAGCACGTAGCGTTGATCAAGAGCGCGCAGCCGTGACGAAGAGTGCGCAGCCGGCGCAGCCTCCGGACAGCTGACCGGAAGCCATCGGCGCGCCGCATTGATGGAGCGTTGATCAGTCGTTTATCGCGACCGGGCACTGTGGGTGCCATGCTGATCAACACCGCGGCCGTCCCCGCGCTCGCCTGGCAGGAGACAGCGCTGTGCGCCCAGGCGGGGCCCGAATTCTTCTTTCCTGCCCCCGGCAGTTCCACACGTGAGGCCAAGCAGCTCTGCAACGCCTGTGAGGGGCGCGAAGCCTGCCTGGAGTACGCCCTGGCCAACGACGAGCGGTTCGGCGTGTGGGGTGGCCTCTCGGAGAAGGAGCGGGACCGGCTGCGCAGAACCGGTCGCGAGCGGGCCTGAGCACCCCCTGTCCGTGCCACGCCGAGACCCGTCCGGTACGGGGCCGCACCTCCGCCGTGCGGGCGGCGCCGAGGCAGCCACACGGGACCGCTGACCAGGGACAATCTCCGTATGAATGATCACGTGAATGATTACGACAGAGACACCCTGCTCGCTACGGCCGTGCGGCTGCGCACCGAAGGCCGCCCCGAGGAGGCCCGACAGCGACTGCTTGCCCTCTGCGCCGCCTTCCCCGCGGACGCGGAAGTCGCCTACCAGACCGCGTGGGTCCATGATGTGCTCGGGCTGGAAGCCGAGGCCGTGCCGTTCTACGAACGCTGCCTCGCCGGGACGGGGCTGTCGGAGGAGGACCGCCGGGGCGCGCTGCTCGGTCTCGGGAGCACCTGCCGGGTGCTCGGGCAGTACGAGAGAGCCGTCGGGGTGCTGCGCGGCGGCGTCGAGCGGTTCCCCGACGACGGGGCGCTGCGAACGTTCCTCGCCATGGCCCTCTTCAACACCGGCGAGCACCATGAGTCGACGCAGTTGCTGCTGGGACTGCTCGCCGCCACCAGCGAGGACCCGCACGTCCGGCAGTACCGCTCGGCGATCGAGTACTACGCCCGGGACCTGCACGAAACGATATGACCCGGGCGCGCGGTTGCCGGGGAAACACCCACGGCTGCGGAACGGGCCCCGGGCCGCCGGACAGGCCCGCGGAGCGGTGGGCCCGTCCGGCGGCCGGCGACGACTGTGTGGACGTCAGGCCTGGGCGCGCGCGGCCATCCGCGCCTTGCGGGCGGCGAGCTTCTCGTCGAACTTCGACGCCTCGCTGTCCAGGCCGCCCATGTACAGGCCCAGTTCCTCCTGGGCCTTCAGACCGTCGGGTCCCAGGCCGTCGATGTCGAGAACCTTGAGGTAGCGCAGCACGGGCTGGATCACGTCGTCGTGGTGGATGCGCATGTTGTAGATCTCGCCGATCGCCATCTGCGCGGCGGCCCGCTCGAAGCCCGGCATGCCGTGACCGGGCATCCGGAAGTTGACGACGACATCGCGCACGGCCTGCATCGTCAGGTCCGGGGCGAGTTCGAAGGCCGCACCGAGAAGATTGCGGTAGAAGACCATGTGCAGGTTCTCGTCGGTCGCGATGCGCGCCAGCATGCGGTCGCAGACCGGGTCGCCCGACTGGTGGCCCGTGTTGCGGTGCGAGACGCGGGTGGCCAGCTCCTGGAAGGCGACGTACGCCACGGAGTGCAGCATCGAGTGTCGGTTGTCGGACTCGAAGCCCTCCGCCATGTGCGCCATCCGGAACTGCTCCAGCTTGTCCGGGTCGACGGCGCGCGAGGTGAGCAGGTAGTCCCGCATCACGATGCCGTGCCGGCCCTCCTCCGCGGTCCAGCGGTGCACCCAGGTGCCCCAGGCGCCGTCACGGCCGAAGAGGGAGGCGATCTCGTGGTGGTAGCTGGGGAGGTTGTCCTCCGTCAGCAGATTCACGACCAGCGCGATCTTGCCGATGTCGGTGACCTTGGACTGGTCGGCCTGCCAGGCCTCACCGTCCTCGAAGACCCCCGGGAAGTTCCGCCCGTCGGAGAACGGCACGTACTCGTGGGGCATCCAGTCCTTGGCGACCTTGAGATGGCGGTTGAGCTCCTTCTCCACCACCTCTTCCAGGGAGTACAGCAGCTGGGCGTCGGTCCACGCCTTCGGACTGCCAAGGTGGGGAGCGGTGATCGTCACGGGGGACTCCTGGGGACGGGAGAAGTACCTACGGATACGTAGGTTACGAGACCGTAGGTTAAAGCGGCGGTAAGGCCACCGCCAAGCCCACCCTCCCGATGTCCGATTACGTGACGTTATGTGCGCAGGTTGAGAGGGTGTGGAGGCGGGGAGTCCGCCCGACTGCCGGGGTATTCGGAACTTCCTCGGATTCACCGATACGGGGGCCGGAAGCGCTGTCTGGCCGCATCGTCGGGCCGGGCCCCGCCCGCGGAGCGCTCGGAGTGGTCGGTGAACTCGACCGGCAGCGCGAGGAGGAATGCCGTGAACGCCGCAGCGAGAGCATGTGGTTGCCGGCAGCCGCGGTCGATGCGCACGGCGGGGACTGGGGGCTGACCCCCGCGCTGACCACCTCCGGCGGCTGCAAGGCCTGGGCATTACTCCACCGATGACTTCCTCCGCACCGATCATCCCCCGGACACCCCTCTCCGGCGGTGATGCCGCGCGGCCGTGATGCCGCCACGAAAGCCGCCCCTGCCGGAAGCCCCGTCAGCAGGTTCCGCCGAACAGCTCGGTCAGGCTCCGGTCGAGATCCAGGAACCGGTGCTCTTCGCCGGCCGGTACCAGTTCCTGCGCCCGCGCCAGAAAGCGGCGCAGCTCCGCGGTGTGGACATGCACCATCGCGATCCCCTCGGCGGCATGGAACTCCAGGACCGTACGGTCGTACCCGAACGGCCTGATGCGTACGTCGCCGACACCGGCGGCTCCGTCCACTCCCGCCGCGAGCAGCTCGCGGGAGAACTCCCAGGACACATCGGTGCCCTCCAAGGTCGCCGTCGCGGGGAACGCCATGCGTACGGCGAACGGATCTCCCCGGTCGTACATCAGGGTGGCAGGAAGGGTCTCCATCCGCGGTGCGGACGCGACCATGCGGGCTTGCACGGACTGCTCGATAACGGTGGACAAGACCTGCTCCCTTTCTCGGCCGGACGAACGGTTCGCAGCACTGATGGAGACGACGGAATTCCCTCATCCGTGCACTGGTTGGTGGCGTGAGCTGTATCACCGCACGCCACCGCACCGATCGTGTGCCCGCTGTGCGCCGGTGCACCCTGACGGAGTGCAACGCGTGGGCTGGCTTCCATGCCATGAGGGCCAAGGGGAAGACGAGACGACTGATGTCATGGGGGCTCTGTGCGGCGGCGCTGACCGCGACACCGGCCGCACCGGCAACCGTGGCGACATCGGGGGAGCGAAACCGACCGGGCGAACGACCGTCCTGGACGCCCACCGTGACGGGAACCGACACCCGCTTCCGCGGCCCCGCCGCCGTCAGCCGTCGTACCGCCTGGGTCGCGGGTTCCGGGGGCACGGGTGCTGCACTCCGCCGACCGCGGGCTGACCTGGACCGCGACCGAATCGAAGATCCCGGCCGGAGACCCGGCGCGCGGCGTCTTCGGCCCGGCCTTCCGCGACCGCCTGCACCGCATCGCCGTCGGCGGCGACTACCGGACCGGCCGGCCGTCGCCGAATGCCGCGGCGGTGACGGGCGACGCGGGCCGCAGCCGGCAACAGTCCACAACAGTCCGCCAATCCGCCGGCCGCCTACCGCTCGGGCGTCGCCCGGCTGCCGCACAGCAGGTCGGGCGCGCTGGCGGTCGGCCCGACCGGCACGGACCAGCGGCCCTAGACACGTGGCCGGTATCCCAGCGCCCTGGCGATCTCTCCGGCGTTCGCATACCGGTCGTCCGCGGGAAGTTCTCGCACCGCGTCGACCAGCGTGTCCGGAGCGTACTCATCGGAGAGGGTCCGCACGAGGGACGTGCGGTCCGCAGGGAAGGCCGTGCGGCTCAGGCGACGTGCGAGTTCAGCTCTGACTTCCGCGGCCGCGGCCTCGGCGCGCGCCCGTTCCCGTGCTGCACCGGGTGGCGGGACGGGGCCGCCCGGGTCCACACGAACGTCGTCGTCGGCGGGTGGCTCGGGGTCGTACGCCTCGGTCGTGCGGGTGGTGTGGCCGGACCGGAGGAAGCCCAGCAGTTCGTGTTTCCGCTGGTCGTCCTCATGGGGGCTGACACGGCTGCTTCCTCGCTCCATGGTCGGAACACCTCCTTGTCGGGCGAGTGCGCACCCGCCCGGAGCTGCCGCGGGAGCCCGATGCACCGACGCGCGACCAGGAACCCCGGCCGCCCTCTTCGTAGGGCCGCTCAACGAATACGGCAGATATCCATCGAAACCCGAACGGATACGTCTGTCCAGCGGCGAAGACCCGGGCTGCGCAGGTATTCCCGGAGGCGGACTCCGCCGGGACCCGCAACAGTTGCAGCAGGTGGCCGACGGTGAACGCAGGAGGAATCCGTACCGGGCGGCTGCCTCGGGAGTACCGCGACATCGAGGGAGAGGACATGGCGCGGGTGGTGGTGCAGGGCACCGATATCGTCGTGCGCCTGACCTGGCGCGAGAAGGTGGTGGCACGCCACCGCGATGTGCGGGTTCCGGTGTCGGCGCTGCGCCGGCTGTATGTCGAGCCCGACTGGTGGCGGGCGCTTCGCGGTGGGCGCGGTCGGGGCACCTGGATTCCCGCACGGCTGTGCGCGGGCATTCGCCTGCTTCAGGAGGGACAGGACTTCGAGTGGGTACGGGCCGGCAGGCCGGTGCTGTGCGTGGAACTGCGCAGGGGTGCACCGTTCAGCCGGCTGGCGATCTCTGTTTCCGACCCCGAGGAGACCATGCGGGCGCTGCTGCCGCTGGTCCCTCGGGACCGTCCGGGACGGACGTGAGCGGGCCCGGCGTTCGCTACAGCTGTCCGGGCAACTACTGGCGGTACGGGGCGAGTTCGTCCGAGGTCTTCGTCGCGATGAACTCCGTGATCCGGTATGCGCACACGCCCTGCTCCGTGAACGGATCCTGCGCCACGATCCGCTCGATCCGCCCGCGGTCGTCCCCGACGGCAAGGATCACGCCGCCGTCGCGCGGGTTTTTGCGGCCCGACGCGATGAACACCCCGGCCGCGTACTGCGCGTCCAGCCAGGCGACATGGTCCTGCAGCAGCGCGTCGACGCGCTCGACGGGGGCGGTGTAGGTCAATTCGAGTACGAACATGATCGCCAGGCTACGGGATGAGGGCGAACCGGCCCCGGGCGGATTCCGGCAGGCCCGCCGCCGTCGACGCAACCGTCCCCCAACCATCCCCGCAATCGTCATCGTCCTCGTCATCGCCGAGTCGGCCGTCGTACCCGTTGCCTAGACTTGACTGCACTATGACAACGCTCCCGATGCCTGCCGACGAGGCCGAAGCCCGAGCTGTTCAGGACGCCTTGCGTTCCCGCGTGGTGCTCGACGAGCCCGGCCCGCCGCCCGGCACCGGCCGGGTCACCGGGGTCGATGTCGCCTACGACGACGAGCGCGATGTCGTCGTGGCGGCAGCCGTCGTCCTGGACGAGGCGACGCTCGACGTGGTCGCCGAGACCACCGCCGTCGGCCGGATCAGCTTCCCGTACATCCCCGGCCTCCTCGCCTTCCGGGAGATCCCGACCGTGCTGGCCGCGCTGGAGTCGCTGCCGGTCGACCCCGGACTGGTGATCTGCGACGGATACGGCCTGGCGCACCCGCGCCGCTTCGGGCTCGCCAGCCACCTCGGAGTGCTCACCGGACGCCCGGTGATCGGCGTCGCCAAGAACCCGTTCAGCTTCTCGTACGAGCAACCGGGCCCCCGCCGGGGCGACTGGTCGCCGCTGCTCGACGGCGAGGAGGAGGTGGGCCGGGCACTGCGTACCCAGGACGGCGTCAAGCCGGTGTTCGTCTCCGTCGGACACCGGACCGGCCTGGACAACGCCTGCGCCCACACCCTGCTGCTGGCCCGCGACTTCCGTCAGCCGGAGACCACCCGCAGGGCCGACGCACTCTGCCGCCGGGCCCTGCGGGAAGCGACCGCCTGAGCGATCACCTGAGTATGTGTACGGATAACGTTTGCCGATCACGACCGGCAAACTGGTACGCATGAACGAACACCGAACGTCTACGCGACCTGGAACCGTCTATCTCGCCCAGCGCCGGGTCGCGGTGGGAATGACGCTCGGCATTCTCGCGGGAGCGGCCTGGGTCGTCTCGATGATCTGCACGCTGGTGGCCTGGGCGTTCTGACCCGTCGGGCACCTTCGCCCCGAGAGCGTGCGCCGCCCCGTCACCGACACTACTTGTGCTGGTCCGGGCCCTGGGCGTTGAGCAGCGCGCGCCAGGTGTCCTCGTCCCCGATGCCTGGTCCGGGCAGTTTCCGGGAGGCCTGGAACTTCTTCACCGCCTCCGCCGTGGCCGGTCCGTAGTCCGCGTCGACCTTCACGTCGAAGCCGTTCGCCCGGAGCAGATACTGCACGGTACGGGCCTTCCAGAGCACATGGCCCGTGCGGGCCAACGGCCATTCCGTGCTTTCCGACCGACGGTCCGACACTTTCGCGGTGGCCTTGGCATCGCCCTCTCCCGCGGTCGGAACCACCCACCACGCAAGGCAGCCGAGGACGAGGAGGAGAAACGCCGAGACGGCCAGGGTCGGGGACGCGATGGGGGAGCGGTCCCGCCAACGGG
The DNA here is from genome assembly GCF_041435435.1 of Streptomyces sp. NBC_01241. Lineage (NCBI taxonomy): Bacteria > Bacillati > Actinomycetota > Actinomycetes > Kitasatosporales > Streptomycetaceae > Streptomyces > Streptomyces sp. NBC_01241. The sequence continues at coordinate 7,688,429 of NZ_CP108494.1, forward strand.
TCCTCGAACTCCGCTCGTCGTTCCGCTCCGAGGCGCGTGCGGCGGGCACGGCGGGCGCGGCGGGTGCGCCGGATCCGGCGGGTTCTGTGGACCCGACACGTTCTGCGGTTACGGGTGGTGGCGTGGCTGCCGGGCGTTTCCGGACCGTCGAGGCCCCCGCCGCGGCGTCGGCCAGGGCGCACGCCCGGACCAGGTCGTCGGCCGGTGCCCGCAGCACGGCATGCAAGTGCTCGACGATCCTGCGCGGCGCGGTGGAGGCGTGAGCGGGATTCAGATAGCGCGACAGGGTGGTCTGGTCGACCCCCAGCCGCTTGGCGAGGGACTGCTGAGTGGGCTTGTCGCGGCCGCCGCGCGCGGACGACTCCCACCAGTTCCTCAGTAACTCGGCGAGCGCTCGCCCCGGATGCTCCTCGTGGCCTGCCACGGTGCTTCCCGTCATCGTTCCTCCCGGACTTGCTGAGTGCATATCCGCAGGTCAGAACCGTGCATTGTGGAAGTGCACAGGTGCATCGACCTGCGGGACGCAGAGCGTAGTGAAAGTCCCGTTCCGTGCTGCACAGTTGAGGAGCGGCGGACCCGTCGGACCGCGCGAACCCACCCCGCTCCCACCCCTTCGAAGGGGGCGCTCCTGCCTGCGCATTCGCGGCGGACGGGGATGCCCGCGTTCCTCTCAGCCGAGGAACAAGGAGAACTGAATATGCCTCAGACATCACCCGTACGAGTGCGCGTCGCCCTGACCGGCACCGTCGTGGGAGCCGCCCTGGTCGCGCTGGGGGTGATCGCTCCTACCGTCGTGGCCGCGCCGCCCTCGTCGTCCGGGGTCAGCGGTGTGGACACCAGTCGCTACAACCACGAGTCGGGGGAGGGGAAGGAGGAGGACACGGCGATCGACCGGAACCATGCTGGTCCCGCTGACCAGAGTCGCAGGAGAAATGACAGAGAAATGACAGGTGCCGGCCACCCCGCCCGGGGCGGCCGGCACCGCCACCCCGACGGCACCGCCCCGTCACGCCGTCGGCACCGCACGCCGTACGCCTTACCGCACGCCCAACCCGCCCGGGCGTCCGAACGCCCGGCGGCCCCGCCCGCTCAGCGCGTCGCCGCGACCCGGAAGCGCAGTCCCGCCGCGCGCAGCCGCTCCAGGAGCGCGTCGCCCATCGCGACGGCAGTGGTGACCTGCCCCGATGTCGCCGGCAGCTCGTCCAGGGCGAGGCAGAGCGCGGACTCGGCCAGCATCTTCGCCGATTCGTCGTAACCGGGGTCGCCGCCCGACACCTCGGTGAAGACCCGTCGCCCGCCGCCCTCGCCGACGAAACGCACGGCGAACCAGCTGCGCCCCCGGCGCTCGGCGCCCGGGCCCTCGCCCGGCTCGTACCGGTCCATCAGCCAGGACCGCGCAGCCGGTACCTGCGCGGCACCCAGAAGAGCGCCCATCGCGGCCGTTCCGCCCAGCGCCACAGGCAGATGCCGCACCGAGGCGAAGTGGCGGTAGCGGAAGTCGGGGCCGTACCGGGCGAGCACCCGCGCCGAACGCTCGACGATCCGCGGGTCCAGCGTGGGCAGTGGCAGCGCCCAGGTACCGGTCTGCGTACTGAAGTGCGGAGCGCCGAGCGGTGCGCGGGCGCGGCGGGCCACCAGACGGGGCTCGTGCAGGCGGCGTTCCCGCGCGGCGCGCAGCATCCGGGGGCCGCGGCCCATCGCGATGAGCGCGGTGGCGAACGTACCGCCGGAGAAGGCGGCGTTGCTGCGGACGAACCCGTCGATGCTCAGCGGCACGTCCCGCGGCAGCTGCCGGACGGTGAAGTACACCCCGAGGTCGTGCGGTACGGAGTCGAATCCGCAGGCGTGCACGAGCCGCGCCCCGGTCTCGCGGGCCCGTGCGTCGTGCTCCAGATACATCCGGTCCACGAACTCCGCCTCGCCGGTGAGGTCCGCGTAGTCCGTTCCGGCCTCGGCGCAGGCCGCGACCAGCTGTTCGCCGTACCAGACGTAGGGGCCCACCGTCGTCGCCACCACATGGGCGGATTCGGCGAGTTCGCGCAGCGCGTGTGCGTCGTCGGCGTCGGCACGCAGCAGCGGGAGATCCGCGCAGCGCGGATCGATCGCGGTGAGGCGTTCGCGCAGCTGTTCCAGTTTGGTCCGGTTGCGTCCGGCCACGGCCCAGCGGAAGCCGGCGGGTGCGTGGGCGGCGAGATATTCGGCGGTGAGGGTGCCCACGAAGCCGGTGGCACCGAAGAGGACCACGTCATAGGGGCGTTGTGCCCCGTTCTGCCTGTTCACGAGTGCCTCCGCAGGGCCCGGCGCCGACATAGCAGGCAGAGGTTAGCGGAGGGGGCCGTGGCGGTATGCGGCCGGGCGGCGATCGTGAGGGAGGATCCGGGAGAAAGTGCTAAGCGCTTGCTCGGCCAAAGGGGTTGCGGAGCGCGGTGCATTCTTAGCATCATCACTGTTACATCAGTTGTGTCATACCGCTGGGGGCTTGATGGCAACGACAGAGCACGGCCCGCTGGCAGGCGTGCGCGTGGTCGAACTGGCAGGCATCGGACCCGGCCCGTTCGCCGCGATGCTCCTCGCGGACCTCGGCGCCGATGTCGTCAGGGTCGACCGGCCCGGCGGCTCCGGGCTCGGCATCGACCCCGCGTACGACCTCACCAACCGCAACAAACGTTCCGTGCTCATCGACCTCAAGGCCGAGGACGGGCCCGCCAAGGCGCTCGATCTGGCCGAGCGCGCCGACATCCTGATCGAGGGCTACCGGCCGGGCGTCGCCGAACGCCTCGGCGTCGGCCCCGACGCCGCCCTCGCCCGTAACCCGCGGCTCGTCTACGGACGGATGACCGGCTGGGGCCAGGACGGACCGCTCGCCGAACGAGCCGGCCACGACATCGCCTACATCGCCCTCACCGGCACCCTTTCCATGATCGGAAAACCCGGGGAGCCGCCCACCGTCCCGGCCAATCTGGTCGGTGACTACGCGGGCGGCTCGCTCTATCTGGTCGTCGGCGTCCTCGCCGCCCTCCAGCACGCCCGCACCCCCGGCGGCCGGGGCCAGGTCGTGGACGCGGCGATCGTCGACGGAGCCGCCCACCTCGCCACGATGATCCACGGAATGCTGGCGGCGGGCGGCTGGCAGGACCGGCGCGGCTCCAACCTCCTGGACGGCGGCTGCCCGTTCTACGGTTCGTACGAGACCGCCGACGGCCAGTACATGGCGGTCGGCCCGCTGGAGCAGCGGTTCTACGACGAGTTCAGCATGCTCCTCGGCATCGGGGAAGGGGCCCCGGACCGGCGCGACATCACCCGCTGGGAGGAGTTGCGCGCGCTCGTCGCCGACCGGTTCAGGACCCGTACGCGCGCGGAATGGACCGAGGTGTTCGAGGGTACGGACGCCTGCGTGGCCCCCGTCCTCTCGCTCCGTGAGGCGCCTCACCATCCGCACATCGCCGCCCGTTCCACCTTCGTCGAGCACGGCGGACTCACCCAGCCCGCCCCCGCACCGCGCTTCTCGGCCACCCCCGTCTCCGTGCGCAGCGGGCCCGCGCGGCCCGGCGCGGACACCGAGGCCGTCGCCGCCGACTGGGACGTACCCGGCATCACCAGGGCCCGGAAGGATGCCACCGGCTGATGGGAGAACCTGCTCGGCGAGCGCGACGGCGCCTTCATCCATCTGATGACCAATCTCGCCCAGGAACGGATGGGCATAGCGGTCGCCGGAATCGCCGCCGCCGAACATCTGCTGGAGATCACCACGCGGTACGTCAAGGAGCGCGAGGCGTTCGGACGGCCGCTCTCCAAGCTCCAGCACATCCGGTTCGAGATCGCCGAGATGGCCACCGAGTGCACCGTCACCCGCACCTTCATCGACCGCTGCATCGTCGACCACTCCGACGGAACCCTCGACGCCGTACACGCCTCGATGGCCAAGTGGTGGGCCACCGAACTGCAGAAGCGCGTCGCCGACCGCTGCCTCCAACTCCATTGCGGCTACGGCTATATGGCGGAGTATCCGGTCGCCAAGGCGTTCACCGACGGCCGTATCCAGACCATCTACGGCGGCACGACCGAGATCATGAAGGAGATCATCGGCCGCTCGCTGCTCGCCTGACCCCTGACGCACCACCACCCTCGAAAGGCTGCTGACTTGAGTACCGAAGCGTTCGTCTACGACGCGATCCGCACCCCGCGCGGCCGCGGTAAGGCCAACGGCGCCCTGCACGGCACCAAGCCGATCGACCTCGTCGTCGGCCTCATCCACGAAATCCGCAGCCGCTTCCCCGGCCTGGACCCGGCGGCCATCGACGACATCGTCCTCGGCGTGGTCAGCCCGCTCGGCGACCAGGGATCCGACATCGCCCGGATCGCCGCCATCGCCGCCGGTCTCCCCGACTCCGTAGCGGGCGTCCAGGAGAACCGCTTCTGCGCGTCGGGCCTGGAAGCCGTCAACCTGGCCGCCGCCAAGGTCCGTTCGGGCTGGGAGGACCTCGTCCTCGCAGGCGGCGTCGAGTCGATGTCCCGCGTCCCGATGGGCTCCGACGGCGGCGCCTGGGCGATGGACCCGATGACCAACTTCGACACCGGATTCGCCCCGCAGGGCGTCGGCGCCGACCTCATCGCCACCATCGAGGGCTTCTCCCGCCGCGACGTCGACGAATTCGCCGCACTCTCCCAGGAACGCGCCGCCGAAGCGTGGAAGGACGGCCGTTTCGCGCGTTCCGTCGTCCCCGTCAAGGACCGCAACGGCCTCGTCGTCCTCGACCACGACGAACACCTGCGGCCCGGCACCACCGCCGACTCGCTCGCCGCGCTCAAGCCGTCCTTCGCCACGATCGGCGAAATGGGCGGCTTCGACGCCGTCGCGCTGCAGAAGTACCACTGGGTCGAGAAGATCGACCACGTCCACCACGCGGGCAACTCCTCCGGCATCGTCGACGGGGCGGCGCTCGTCGCGATCGGCAACAAGGAGACCGGCGAGCGGTACGGACTCACGCCACGCGCCCGGATCGTCTCCGCCGCCGTCTCCGGCTCCGAGCCCACCATCATGCTCACCGGTCCCGCGCCCGCCACCCGCAAGGCCCTCGCCAAGGCCGGGCTGACCATCGACGACATCGACCTCGTCGAGATCAACGAGGCGTTCGCCGGCGTCGTGCTGCGGTTCGCCAGGGACATGGGGCTCTCCCTCGACAAGATCAACGTCAACGGCGGCGCCATCGCGCTCGGCCACCCGCTCGGCGCCACCGGCGCGATGATCCTCGGCACCCTCATCGACGAATTGGAGCGGCGCGACAAGCGGTACGGCCTCGCCACCCTCTGCGTCGGCGGCGGCATGGGCATCGCCACCGTCATCGAGCGTCTCTGACCGTTCCCCGGCCACCCGGGAGGGGCCGGCGGTGGGTGGCGTGGCGTCGCGGGGCCGGGGCACGCGCCTCGCGGCGTTGTCGTCCCTCACCATGTTCCCCGAGCTCTCGGCTTCGCTGGAGCAGGGGAGGCCCCATGCGCCATGGATCGGTCCTCCGCCTTGCGATCCACGCACCCCGGCCCCGCTCCTTCACCCACGCCACCCACCGCCGGCCCCTCACTTACGGAGAAGAAGAGCAATGACCGAGAGCACCACCATCCGCTGGGAACAGGACGAGACCGGCGTCGTCACCCTCGTACTCGACGACCCCGACCAGTCCGCCAACACGATGAACCAGGCATTCAAGGACTCCATCGCGGCCATCGCCGACCGCGCCGAGGCCGAGAAGGACTCCATCCGCGGCATCATCTACACCTCCGCGAAGAAGACCTTCTTCGCGGGCGGCGACCTCAAGGACATGATCAAGGTCGGTCCTTCGAGCGCCCAGCAGGCCTTCGACACCGGCACCGCCATCAAGAACGCGCTGCGCCGCATCGAGACCCTGGGCAAGCCCGTCGTCGCCGCCATCAACGGGGCGGCGCTCGGTGGCGGTTACGAGATCGCCCTCGCCTCGCACCACCGCGTCGCCCTCGACGCACCCGGCTCCCGGATCGGCCTGCCCGAGGTCACCCTCGGTCTGCTGCCCGCGGGCGGCGGCGTCACCCGCACCGTACGCCTCATGGGCATCGCCGACGCGCTGCTGAAGGTCCTCCTCCAGGGCACCCAGTACACCCCGCGGCGCGCCCTGGAGAACGGCCTGGTCCACGAGGTCGCCGCCACCCGGGAGGAGATGCTCGACAAGGCCCGCGCCTTCATCGACGCCAACCCGGAGTCCCAGCAGCCCTGGGACGTCAAGGGATACCGGATCCCCGGCGGCACCCCGTCGAACCCGAAGTTCGCCGCGAATCTGCCCGCCTTCCCGGCCAATCTGAAGAAGCAGATCGCCGGCGCCCCGATGCCCGCGCCCCGCAACATCCTGGCCGCCGCCGTCGAGGGCTCACAGGTCGACTTCGAGACCGCGCTGACCATCGAAGCCCGCTACTTCACCGAACTGGTCACCGGCCAGGTCGCGAAGAACATGATCCAGGCGTTCTTCTTCGACCTCCAGGCCGTCAACTCCGGCGCCGGCCGCCCCAAGGGCATCGAACAGCGCCAGGTCCGCAAGGTCGCCGTGCTCGGCGCCGGGATGATGGGCGCGGGCATCGCCTACTCCTGCGCCCGCGCCGGCATCGAGGTCGTCCTCAAGGACGTCTCGCAGGAGGCCGCAGCCAAGGGCAAGGCGTACAGCGAGAAACTCCTCGACAAGGCGCTCTCCCGGGGCCGTACCACCGAGGCCGAGCGCGACGAGCTGCTGGCCCGCATCACCCCGACCGGCGACCCGGCCGACCTGGCGGGCTGCGACGCCGTCATCGAGGCCGTCTTCGAGGACACCGCGCTCAAGCACAAGGTGTTCCAGGAGGTCCAGGACATCATCGAGCCGGACGCGCTGCTCTGCTCCAACACCTCGACCCTGCCCATCACGGTCCTCGCCGAGGGCGTCTCGCGTCCGGCCGACTTCATCGGGCTGCACTTCTTCTCGCCCGTGGACAAGATGCCGCTCGTCGAGATCATCAAGGGCGAGAAGACCGGCGACGAGGCCCTGGCCCGCGCCTTCGACCTGGTGCGACGGATCAAGAAGACCCCGATCGTCGTCAACGACTCCCGTGGCTTCTTCACCTCGCGCGTCATCGGCCAGTTCATCAACGAGGGCGTCGCCATGGTCGGTGAGGGCGTCGAGCCCGCATCGGTCGAGCAGGCCGCGGCGCAGTCCGGCTACCCGGCCAAGGTGCTCTCCCTGATGGACGAGCTGACCCTCACCCTGCCCCGCAAGATCCGCAACGAGACCAGGCGTGCCGTGGAAGCGGCCGGCGGCACCTGGGCCGAACACCCGGCGGACGCGGTCATCGACCGCATGGTCGACGACTTCGACCGCCCGGGACGCAGCGGCGGCGCGGGCTTCTACGAGTACGACGAGGCGGGCAAGCGCACCCGTCTCTGGCCGGGGCTGCGGGAGCACTTCACGAAGCCGGACACGGACATCCCCTTCATCGACATGAAGGAGCGGATGCTGTTCTCCGAGGCGCTGGACAGCGTCCGCTGCCTGGAGGAGAACGTCCTCGTCTCCGTCGCCGACGCCAACATCGGCTCCATCATGGGCATCGGCTTCCCGCCGTGGACCGGCGGCGTACTCCAGTACATCAACGGCTACGAGGGCGGTCTGCCCGGCTTCGTCGCCCGCGCCCGGGAGCTCGCCGAGCGCTACGGCGACCGGTTCCTGCCGCCCGCGCTGCTCGTGGAGAAGGCCGAGAAGAGCGAGACCTTCCACGACTGACGGCAAGCCCCGCGGGCCGCGTTCACTCCGCCGTGAACGCGGCCCGCAGCTCCTCCTTCAACGACCGCTGGAACGCGGTCACCAGCGCCTGCAGCACCATCGGCTGCATATGGGCCGACAGCGACTTCATCGCCGCCACGTGCTCCGGGTCCGACTCCCGTTCCCGGTACGGACCCCACACCTCGTCCCGGAACAGCCGGGTCAGCTCCTGCGCGGCCGACCGGGAGTGGTCCAGCAAAACCGTGCGCGCGGCCAGAATCGTCTCGTGCGCGATCGGTACGTCGAGCAGTTCGACCCCGAGCCGCAGCAGCCCCGGGTCCACCCGGTAGGTGCCGTCGACCGGCTCCGCGCGCTCCAGCACACCCATCGCGGCCAGCCGCGCCATGTCCTGCCCGGTCAGCGCCCGGCCCGCCCGCCGCTCCAGTTCCGCCCGCGTCGCGTCCTCCGCCGCATCGGGCGCCCAGGACGCCACCAGCGCCCGGTGGATCGCCAGGTCGTGGGCGCTCAGGTCCGGCGGCAGCTGTACCAGATAGCGTTCGATCGCGGCCAGCGTCATGCCCTGGTGCTGAAGCTCCTCGATGAGCGCGAGCCGGGACAGATGTTCATGCCCGTAATGCCCGACACGACGGGGACCGATCACCGGCGGCGGCAGCAGACCCCGGGTGCTGTAGAAACGCACGGTGCGTACGGTGACACCGGCGCGCGCCGCCAGCTCGTCGACGGTGAGCGTCGGGTCCTCGGTCCCGGTCGTCATGTCTGCTCCTCGCGTTCCGACCAGCGGTGAACTGCTGCGTCTGCATCAGTCAGGTGCACCAGTATTGCTGTCTCACCAATGCTGTGAAAGCTCCCGGCGCGGTCCCGCTGTCAGTGGTGGCTCCTACGCTGGTGTCATGTCGGAGATCACGTACGTACGGGGAGACGCGACCACCCCACAGGGCAAGGGCGTCAAGCTGATCGCGCATGTCTGCAACGACCTGGGCGGCTGGGGCAAGGGCTTCGTCCTGGCCGTTTCGCGTCGCTGGCCCGAACCGGAGAAGGCCTACCGTCACTGGCACCGGGAGCGCGCGGACAACGACTTCGGCCTCGGCGCGGCCCAGTTCGTCCAGGTGAGTCCGTACCTCTGGGTGGCGAACATGGTGGGCCAGCGGGGGATGCGTACGGGCAGCAAGGGGGTCCCGGTGCGCTACGAGGCGATCGACACGGCCCTGGGCTCCGTGGCCGACCGGGCGGTCGAGCTGGGGGCTTCGGTCCACATGCCGCGGATCGGCTGCGGACTGGCGGGCGGCACCTGGTCCCGAATCGAGCCGCTGATAGCGAAGCGGCTGCTGAGCCGTGGCATAGCAGTGACGGTGTACGACTACGACCAGGAGGCCTCGCCTGCGCCACCGTCAGGGCGCCCCGGAACGTGAGGCCGCACGCCGCACGGAACTCGCCGAATAGTCTTACTTCCGTCAACGACGTACCAGGAAGGGGTGGGCTCGGTGGCGGGTGTCCAGGCAGCGCGCAAGGTGCGCGAACGTTACGGCGCGGACGGCGGCTGGACGGCGGTGACCGCGCCGGTCAACGGTGTGCGGGACTGCGGCAACGTCCGGCCCGCGTCGTCCGACGCGTTCGCACCCCACCTGAACAGGGCTTGAGCCCTGCACCCCGACGACCGGACGCGCGACCCGATGGACGCGTCGACGAGCACTTCGAGAAGGGATGGCGGCTGAGCGTCTCCGGCGTCGCCGTCGAGGACGAGCCCCCCGTCGCGGCAGTCGACCGGGAGATCGTCGCCCTCCTCCACGTCGGGCTGACCGATGCCGCCATCGCCCGTCAACTGGGCATGGGTCATCGCACCGTTCAGCGACGCCTGCACGCCCTGATGGACGAGGTCGGCGCCGCGACCCGCTTCCAACTCGGGTGGTACGCGGCCCGCGCGGGCTGGCTGGACGACGAATCCGGCAACTCGGTTCCCTCGCAGGTTCCTTGAGGCGTATTTACGCCACGGCATGTTCGCGCCATGCTCACCTCTTGTTAGCGGAACCCCACGTACCGAAACATCGACCCCGTCAACCGGACGGGCGTGCGCGTCTCTCCGGAGAGGTGTGTGATGGGGAGGGTTCTGTGAAGAGAACGAGGATACGGCGGATGCTGGCGACCGGTGTGGTCGTCGCCGCCACCGGATCGGCACTGATGACCGCGCCGGCCTGGGCGGACGACACCACCGCCGCGGCCACCACGGCGACGAGCCCGGTGCCGGTCGCTCCCGCGATGACCCAGGGGCTGGACAAGTCCGCCCGCGCGGGCACGCCCGCCGAGGCCGCCCGGGCCCACCTGAAGGCCCACAAGGACACGTACAAGGTGCCCGTCTCCGACCTGAAGACGGTGCAGACGACCAAGGACGGCAAGCAGTCCTCGGTCCGCTTCCAGCAGAAGCACGACGGCGTCCCGGTCTTCGGCGCCGAGTACGCGGTGCAGACGGAGGCGGCCGACGGCGGCCAGCAGGTCACCTCCGCGACCGGCACGCTCTACACGGACCTCACGGTCTCCACCACACCGAAGGTCGCCGAAGCCACCGCGAAGCAGCGGATGTTCACGCTCGACCGCGGCCTGCGCGGCGTGCAGGGCGCGAAGACCGAGGCGCACGGCCTGTCCGTGCTGCCCGACGCCCACGGCGGCAGGCTGGCCTGGCACTTCACCGTCACCGGCGGCAAGGCGGACGGCAGCCCGGTGCGCCAGGAGGTGTACGTCGACGCGCGCGTGGGCGGCATCGCGCTCTCGTACAACAACATCGACGCGGCCGACGCGTCGCCCGCGGAGGGGACGGGCGTACGCGTCGACGGCGGCGAGGCGAAGCTGAACGTCAACAAGGAGGCGGACGGCTCGTACACGCTCGTCGACTCCACCCGCTCCATGTACGCGCAGACCGGCGGCCAGATCCGCACGTACGACGCCAACCGCAAGCAGTACACGGCCGTCGCGGGAGGTCCGGTCACCGACGACATCCGGCTGGGCACGTCGGCGAGCGACCGCTTCGACGGCGCGAACACCTCGTCGGGCGCGGTCGACGCGCACCTGAACGCGGCGAAGGTCTACGAGTACTACAAGGACCAGATCGGCCGCGACGGTGTCGACGGCAAGGGCGGCACGATCTACTCCGTCGTCAACGTCGCCGCCAACGGCAAGGACTACGCCAACGCCTTCTGGGACGGTTCCAAGATGGTCTACGGCCACATGGACGGCGTGCCGCTGTCCGTGGGCCTGGACGTCGTCGGCCACGAGATGACTCACGGCGTCACCGAGCACTCCGCCGGGCTCGTCTACCTCAATCAGTCGGGTGCGCTCAACGAGGCGATATCCGACTACTTCGGCAACGCCATGGAGACCGCCGACAAGGGCATCGCGATGAGCGACCCGACGTCCGGCCTCATCGGGGAGTACCTCTGCAACGGCACGAAGCCGCTGGAGGACTGCGCCCTGCGCGACCTGAACGACGGACGCAACGCGCAGAAGGACTACCAGCCCATCACGCTCGACATCGACAACGGCGGAGTGCACCACAACTCCACCATCGTCGGCGGTGCGCTGTGGGACATGCGCAAGAACATCGACAGCAAGCTCGCCGACCGGATCATCTACCGGTCCGCGCAGAACTACCTCACACCGCTGTCCGGCTTCACCGACATGCGTAACGCGGTCACCCTCGCGGCCAAGTCCCTGAACGTCTCGAAGGCCGATCTCGCCGTCATCGACAAGGCCTTCGACGACCACGGCATCGAGACCGGCTGGGAGCAGAAGGGCGGCACGCACGACGGCACCACCATCGGCACCGACATCCTGCCCGCGTACGAGGTCTACGGCGGGATCGACGAGCAGGCCGCCCAGATCAACGGCGACGTCTACGCGATCAGCCACGGCGACGCCATCGCCTGGGACCAGGGCAGCGCCGCCTTCGGCATCACCGTGGGCCGCTTCGACAAGAAGCCGCAGCACGAACTGGCCCAGCAGGATGCCTACCTGCTCGACCCGTCCCTGGACGACGACCGGATCGTCTTCACCCGGATCGCCGCCGACGGCATCGGGATCTACCAGGCCGGTGACAAGGGCCAGGGCGCGATCAAGAAGCTGGCCGACCGGCCGGACGCCGACGAGACCGAGCCGGTGACCGACCACGGCGCGCTCGCCTACATCAGCACCACCGCCGACGGCGAGCAGGACGTCATGCTCCGCAAGGCCGACGGCACGACGGTCAACGTCACCCCGGAGGCAGGCACCAAGGCAGCCCGCCTCGCGATGAAGAACGGCACGATCGCCTGGGCCGGCGGCGACGGCACGTACGTCTACGTCTACGACATCGCGAAGGGCACCACGCAGACCAAGCGGATCACCGGCTTCCTCTTCAACTGGGTCTCCGACATCCAGATCACCTCGGACCGCGTCTTCTGGCGCGAGACGGGCGGCTTCCTGATCCCGAGCACGACGTTCATGTCGGCGCCGCTCGACGACCTGTCCAAGGCCGCGAAGCTGCGCTACCCGTCGAGCGCCTACGTCGCCCAGTTCTCGGTGAACGACGACTACTTCGCCTACTCCACCTACGACCTCTGGGGCGCGCTCGGCGCCTGGAACGGTCCGGTGAAGGCGATGGTCTCCAAGACCGCCGACGTGCTCGACGGTCTCAACAACTACACCCGCGTCTCCTGCTCCTCCGGCTCCCAGCTGGCCCCGTCCCTCGGTGACGGCCAGCGCGTCGCGTGGCTCGACACGAGCGCCGCTGCCACCGATGTGGTGACCCGCGAGACGTTCGCCGGGACCTGCGAGTAGTCCTGGGCCGTCCCGCACAGCCGGGCGGGGTGCCCACCGGAGTCCCGCGGACTCCGGTGGGCACCCCGCCCGCGCCCGTGCCGGGGCACTCGAGCCCGGCGTGATCCAGAAGCGGGGCCCCGGGCCTCCCGGGGGTCCTGCGTACCGGCCCGGCAGCGATCGCATACTGGATCACACAAGGGTCGGGCACCGAGCCGCACGCCCCGCCGACCGCCGGGAGCGTCATGAGTACCGAAGCAGTCAGAGGCGAGACCCCCGTCCCGCCGCCGCCCGGCGGCGTGCTCTGGAGCATCTCCGGCGACATCCGGGCCCTGCTTATGCTGCCCGCCGCCCTCACCCTCCAGGTCGCGCACCCGGCGGTCGGCGCGGGCGTCGACGAACACTCCGTGTTCCGTACGGACCCGTGGGGGCGCGGCGAGAGGTCCCTGCGCTCGCTCCAGCTCTGGGTGTACGGGGGTGACGCGGCCACCGAGGAGGGGCGCAGGCTCCGCAGGCTGCACCGCACCATCCAGGGCACCGACACCCGAGGGCGCCGCTACCATGCGCTGTCGCCCGCGAACTACGCGTGGGTGCACGCCACGGGCTTCCCCGTCTATCAGCACGCCGCGCGGTATCTCATCCGGCCGCTCACCGACGCGCAGGAACGGGCCCTGTACCAGGAGTGGCTCCAGGTCGGCCGGGTTCTCGGCATCCACGACCGGGACATGCCGCAGACGATCGAGGAGTTCTGGCCGTGCTTCCGCAAGGTGCTCGCCGACGAGATCGAGCTGACCGTCGTCGTCGAGGAGCTGATCGCCACCGACCGCCCGGTACCGCCGCCGGACCGGGGACCGCTGCCGGTACGGCTGCTGCTGAAGGCGCTCTGGCCGGTGTTGTTCCCGCCGCTGGCCCGGTTCCGCCGCTTCGTCACCATTGGCCTGATGCCGCCGGAGGCGCGGGAGGCGATCGGGCTGGAGTGGACGGACGCGCAGGAGCGGAAGCTGCGACGGTTCTGCGCAGCGGTGCGGCGCGTCGTTCCCGTGCTCCCGGAGCGGCTGCGCTACCTGCCGTACGCGCGCCGGGCGCGGGCGGCGCGTCGCGAGGCCGTCCGGGGCGACGCGCAGCCCGGGCGGACGGGAGGCGCGCCGGCGCGGCCGGCGTGATCACCGATCCGACGTGACCGCCGACGTTGCGGACGCGGCGCCCGGCCGTCCACCGGGCACCGTCGCCCCGCCGAGGAGAGGGGCGACGGCACCGGGAGCCGATCCGCGGACCCGTCAGCGGTGGTCGTGAATCGTGTTCGTCGCCGCGATCTGCTTCCACGACGCGGGCTGCGCGGGCCGAGCGGGAGCGCGCAACGCGTGCGCGTCGGCCGCTGCCGGGGCCTGGGGCCGCGTCGGTTGGTACAGCCAGGTGTCGAAGAAACCGGCGAGCGGCTTGTGCGAGACCCGTTCCGCGTACGTCACGAAGTCCGCCACGCTCGCGTTCCCGTACGCGTGCTCGGCCGGCCAGCCCTTCAGCAACGCGAAGAACGTCTCGTCACCCACCTCGTTGCGCAGCGCCTGGAGCGCCAGCGCACCCCGGTCGTAGACGGCCGCGTCGAACTGGTTGTCCGGGCCGGGGTCGCCGGGCTTCACCGTCCAGAAGGCGTCGTCCGCCGGGTGCTGGGCGTATGTGTAGTCCGCCAGCTCCTGCGCGGTGCCCTCGCCCTCCTTCTCCGACCAGAGCCACTGGCTGTACCGGGCGAAGCCCTCGTTGATCCAGATGTCCTTCCAGCCCTTGAGGGACACGCTGTCGCCGTACCACTGGTGCGCCAGCTCATGGACGACGACGGAGACGTTCGCACCGTTCGCGAACTGCTTCGGGCTGTAGAACGGCCTGGTCTGGGTCTCCAGCGCGAACCCGCTCGTCACATTGGGGGAGTACCCGCCGAGCGCGTCGAAGGGATACGGTCCGAAGACCTCCGTCAGCCACTCGGCGACCTCGGTGGTCCGCTCGATGCTGGCGCGTGCCGCACCGCCGTTGGCGCCGAGATCCCTGCTGTACGCATTGACGACCGGCAGCCCGTCCGACGTGGTGTCGGTGGTGATGTCGAACTTGCCGATGGCCAGCGTCGTCAGATATGTCGCCTGCGGCTTCGTGGAGCGCCAGTTGTAGCGGGTCCAGCCGAGCTTCGAACTCTGCGACTGGAGCGTGCCGTTGCTGATCGCCTGGGTGCCGTCCGGCACGGACACCGAGATGTCGTACGTCGCCTTGTCGAGCGGGTGGTCGTTGCTGGGGAACCACCACGCGGCCGACTCCGGCTCCTGCGCGGCCACCGCGCCGTCCGGCGTACGGACCCAGGAGGTCCAGCCGTTGATCTTCACCTCCGACGGCTTTCCGGCGTACCGCACGACCACCGAGACGGCCTTGCCCTTGGCCAGCGCCGCCGCCGGGGTGATTTCGAGTTCCTGCTCGCCGCTCCTGGCGTAACCGGCCTTCTTGCCGTTCACCCGCACCTCGGAGACGTCCAGCCCGAAGTCGAGGTTGAATCGGGTGAGTTCCTGGGTGGCCGTGGCGAGGATCGTCGCCGTGCCCTCCAGCAGGTCGGTGGCGGGCTGGTACGTCAGCCGCAGGTCGTAGTGGGACACGTCGTAGCCGCCGTTGCCGCTGGCCGGGTAGTAGGGATCGCCGATGCCCGGGGCGCCCGCGGTGCCTTCGGCGGCCGAGGCCGGGATCGCCAGCAGCAGGGAGGCCGCGAGTGCGCTCGGGACGATGAATCTGCGGTGCACGAATGCTCCAATTCGTCGGGGCGAAGGATCTTTCGAACCGTCACGTAGAGACTATTCAGCGACCCCCGCATCAGTCGTGTCCATGACGGCTCCTGTCACACGATCGCCATTCGGCCGACATGACACAGGACAGTCCTTCCCGCATGGACACGTCATATGCATAGGCGATCGCCCCCTGTTGCACAGGAGTTGACCGGGGTACCTTCCGCCCATGCCGACACGTACGCGGGGCACCCGCTTGACGTACAGATCGCTGGTGGTGGCGGCCGTCGCCGCCCTGATGGCAGTCCTGCTTTTACCAGTAGGTGCACAGGGCGCGAGCCCTCGGAAGAGCGGGCCCGTGGCGAGCGGGCCCCTGGAGAGCAGCCCGGTCTATTCGTACGAGAACGCCGTGCGCGAATCCGTCTGGGTCGACACCGGACTGGACGGCGACGGGAACGGCAGGAGCGACCGCGTCGCCGTCGACATCGTCCGGCCGGGCGAACCCGCCCAGCAGGGCCGGAAGATCCCCGTGATCATGGACGCCAGCCCGTACTACTCCTGCTGCGGCCGCGGCAACGAGAGCCAGCTCAAGACGTACGACGCCGACGGCCGGCCGGTCCGGTTCCCCCTGTACTACGACAACTACTTCGTGCCGCGCGGCTACGCGTTCGTCGCCGTCGATCTGGCCGGAACCAATCGCTCCGACGGCTGCGTCGACGTCGGCGGCCGCTCCGACGTGCAGTCCGCCAAGGCCGTCATCGACTGGCTGAACGGCCGCGCCCGCGCTTACACCACCCGCACCGGCGGTGAACGCGCCACAGCCGGCTGGTCCGACGGGCGCACCGGAATGATCGGCAAGAGCTACGACGGCACCATTGCCAACGGTGTGGCCGCGACCGGTGTGGACGGGCTGCGGACCATCGTGCCGATCGGCGCCATCTCCTCCTGGTACGACTACTACTTCGCCCAGGGCGCGCCCCTCTACGACAGCGGCCCCGACTGGCTCTCCGGCTACGTGGAGAGCCCCGGGGCACGCGACCGCTGCGCAGCCGTGCAGCAGCAACTCGTCGACCAGGCGCCGCGCACCGGCGACCTCACGAAGCTGTGGAACGACCGCGACTACGTGAAGGACGCCCGAAAGGTGCGGGCCAGCGTCTTCGCCGTCCACGGCATGCAGGACCTCAACGTCCGCACCAAGCACCTCGGCCAGTGGTGGGACGCCCTCGCGGACCAGGGCGTGGAGCGCAAGATCTGGCTCTCGCAGACCGGACACGTCGACCCGTTCGACTACCGGCGCGCCGAGTGGGTGAAGACGCTGCACCGCTGGTTCGACCACTATCTCCTCGGCTACGACAACGGCATCGACCGCGAACCGATGGCCGACGTCGAACGGCACCCCGATCAGTGGTCCACCGACAGGGTCTGGCCGCCCCGCACCACGCACACCGCTACCGTGCGCCCCGGCCCCGGCGACGCGCCCGGCGTCGGCAGTCTCGGCCTGAAGCCCGCCCGCCCGGGCGCCACCGAGACGTTCACCGACGACCCGGCGCAGAGCGAGACGGAGTGGGCCGCAGACCTGGACCGGGCCACGAGCGCCAAGACGGGATTCCGCACCGCGCCGCTCACCCAGGACCTGCGACTGGCCGGATCCTCCACGGTGACCGTCACCGCCACCCCGACCACATCGACCGCCCATCTCTCCGCGGTCCTCGTGGACATCGGCCCCGACACCATCCGCGACTACGGCTCGTCCGGCGAAGGCATCACCACCCTCACCGACCGCACCTGCTGGGGCGCGAGCACCGCCGGGGACAGCTCCTGCTTCAAGGAGACCCGGGCCGAGGCGGCCGACGTCGACCGAACCGTCCTCAGCCGCGGCTGGGCCGACCTCGGCACCTACGCCTCCGCCGGACACGGCCGCCCCCTCACGCCGGGCAGGGCCTACACGATCACCATCGACCTCGCGGCCACCGACCACGTCGTCCCGGCCGGCCACCGCCTCGCCCTGGTCGTCGCCGGCACCGACCGGGACCTCATCGACCCGCCGGACTCCACGCCGACGCTCACCCTCGACCTGGCCCGTACGTCCGCGAAGCTGCCGTTCACCGGCGGCACCGGAGCCTTCGTACGAGCCACCGCGGGTTCCGCACCCGCGACAGCCACCCCCCGCGCAGTCCACTCCGAGGGCGTGACGCCGCCGCGTCCCGCCCACCGCATCCCGGGAGGCAGCCGCTCATGACACCCCGTATCCCGACCGCCCGCGGCCCGGTCCGCCGCAACCTCGTCCTGACGGCAGCCGCCGCCGTCCTGGCCGTACCCCTGATCACCATGCCCGCCCAGGCCGCGCACACCGAGCCCCGGCCCCGTACCGGCTTCGAGACCAGCAACGGGGCCCGGTGGACCGGCCAGCCGGAGGAACAGTCCTTCCTGGCCGCCGTCGACCGGGGCAGCGACCGGGTCTCCGTCGACCGGATCGGCACGACGAAACAGGGCCGCCCGCTCCAGCTCGTCCGGATCGGAAACCAACACGCCAACGCGAACACGATGCTGCTGATCTGCAGTCAGCACGGCAACGAACCGTCGGGCCGCGAAGCGTGCCTGACGACCATTCGCGATCTGGCCTACGCCCAGGACCCCTCGACTCGCGCCTTCCTCTCCCGTACGAACGTCCTCGTCGTGCCCACCGCCAACCCCGACGGACGCGCCGCGAACACCCGCGGCAACTCCGACGGCGTCGACATCAACCGCGACCACATCGCGCTGCAGACCGCCGAGGGCCGCGCCATGGCGGCGGTCGTCCGCGACCGGAAGCCCGATGTGATCTACGACCTGCACGAGTACGGCGCCACCCCGCCGTACTACGACAAGGACCTCTTCGTCCTGTGGCCCCGTAACCTCAACGTCTCCGACCGGGTGCACGGCGAATCGCAGACCCTCGCCCAGAGCTATGTGCGGCCCACCGCCGCGGAGGCCGGCTACAGCAGTGGCCTCTACGGCATCTGGACCGACCCCGTCACCGGCGACCCGATCAAGCAGACCGCGGGCGACGGACAGGAACGCATCCTGCGCAACACCTCCGGCATCAAGCACGCCGTCGGCCTGCTCATCGAATCCCGCGTCGACGCACTCACCGCCGCCGAGAAGGCCGACCCGGCACTCAACAGCCGACGCCGAGTCAATTCCCAACTCGTCGCGCTCGACGGCCTGTTCGCCTTCACCGACGAACACCGCGGCGCGATCGTCGCCGCCACCGCCGCATCCCGGGCCGCGGGATTCAAGGACCGCGGCCCGGTCTTTCTCGGCGGCGCCGACAACGAGGCACCCGAAGCCGGCCAAGTCCTTCAGGACCCGCCGTGCGGATACCGGCTCACCAAGGACCAGTTCGACGACGTCAAGGACGAACTCGCCCTGCACGGTGTCACCTCCCGGCGCGACGGTGACGGAGCGTACGTACCGCTGCGGCAGTCGGCCCGCAATCTGATCCCGCTCCTCCTGGACGAGCGGGCGACCTATCACCTCACAAGCGGGCAGGCCGATACCTCTTGCTGATTTCATGAGGCGAGCGCCACGTACGGCACCGGCTACGGAGAGTGATGCATCGGTTCCGTGGAAGGTGCCGTCCGTGCCGCTGGCCGCACAGAGAACGGGCGGCCGGGGAGATCTGCCGGTGACGGCGGACCTCCCCTGCCACCCGACGCGGTACCGGTACCAGCGCTGGGCCCGGGACCGCCGCTGGGCCCGGTACCCGCGCCGGTGCTGGTACCGGTGCCGGGCTGATCCCAGGCCGGTCCCGGCGGCCGATTAGGATCGGCACCCTGATGACTGCCACTCTCGTTGCCAAGGACCTCGCCGCCGGACACGGCGACCGCACACTCTTCGCCGGACTCGACCTCGTCGTCGCGCCCGGTGACGTGATCGGTCTCGTCGGAGTCAACGGGGCCGGTAAATCGTCCCTGCTCCGGCTGCTCGCCGGGCTCGACCGGCCGGAGGAGGGCGAGCTGCGGCTCTCCCCGCCCACCGCCACCGTCGGCCACCTCCCGCAGGAGCCGGAGCGGCGTCCGCGGGAGACCGTGCGCGAATTCTTGGCCCGCCGTACCGGCGTCGCCGACGCCCAGTCCGCGATGGACACCGCCACGCAGGCTCTCGTCGACGGGGCGCCGGGCGCGGACGACGCGTACTCCGAGACGCTGGAGCGCTGGCTGGCGCTCGGCGGCGCGGACCTGGACGAGCGCGCCGAGGAGGTTGCCGCCGACCTCGGCCTGACCGTCGGCCTCGACCTGCCGATGACCGCGCTCTCCGGCGGCCAGGCGGCCCGCGCGGGCCTGGCTTCCCTCCTGCTCTCCCGCTACGACGTCTTCCTGCTCGACGAGCCCACCAACGACCTCGACCTGGACGGCCTCGAGCGGCTGGAGCGCTACGTCTGCGGACTGCGCGCGGGCACGGTCGTCATCAGTCACGACCGCGAATTCCTGATGCGTACGGTCACCAAGGTCCTCGAACTGGACCTGGCCCAGCAGCAGATCAACCTCTACGGCGGTGGGTACGCCGCCTACCTGGAGGAGCGAGACAGGGCGCGCAGGCATGCCCGCGAGGACTTCGAGGAGTACGCCGACAAGCGCGCCGCCCTCGAAGGGCGCGCCCACATGCAGCGCTCCTGGATGGACAAGGGTGTCAAGAACGCCCGCCGCAAGGCGACCGACAACGACAAGAACAGCCGCAAGCTCCGCAGCGAGTCCAGCGAGAAACAGGCCGCGAAGGCCAGGCAGACCCAGCGCATGATCGAGCGGCTCGATGTCGTCGACGAGCCGCGCAAGGAGTGGGAACTGCGGATGGAGATCGCCACCGCACCCCGCTCCGGCTCGGTCGTCGCCACCCTGCGCGAAGCCAGGGTCACACGCGGTGACTTCGGCTTCGGCCCGGCCTCGCTGCAGATCGACTGGGCGGACCGGGTCGCCATCACCGGCGCCAACGGTGCGGGCAAGTCCACCCTCCTCGCCGCACTCCTGGGCCGCCTCCCGCTGGACGCCGGGCAGGCGACGCTCGGCTCGGGCGTCGTGGTCGGAGAGGTGGACCAGGCGCGCAAGCTGTTCCACGGCTCCGAATCGCTCCTGGAGGCGTTCTGCGCGGCCGTCCCCGACACCGAACCGGCCGAAGTCCGCACACTGCTCGCCAAGTTCGGCCTGCGCGCGGACCATGTGATGCGTCCCGCGACCACGCTCTCGCCCGGCGAACGCACCAGGGCCGCGCTCGCCCTGCTCCAGGGCCGGGGCGTCAACCTCCTCGTCCTCGACGAGCCGACGAACCACCTCGATCTGCCCGCGATCGAGCAGCTGGAATCGGCGCTGGACTCGTACACGGGGACGCTGCTGCTGGTCACGCACGACCGGCGCATGCTGGAGGCGGTACGGACGACACGGCGCGTCGAGGTGGCGGACGGCAAGGTTACGGAGCTGTGAGGGTGCCGGGGCAGCGCCCCGGACTCCTTCCGGCATGTCCGGCCCGTCCGGCGTTCGAGGACGTCTTTTGAGCCTCTCCGGCGCGTGAGGAGCGGGTTCCGGGGGCGGGGCCCCCGGAACCCGCTCCCGCCCCGACATCAGCCCCTCTTGCCGCCCTGCTTCGGATCCGTCAGCCCGGCCCGCCGCAACGCATCCGCCATCGCACTGTTCACCGGTGCGGGCGCCGGACGAGCGGAGCCGCCCCCACCGCCGCCACCGCGCCGGTCACGCTCCTGACCACCCTGCCCCTGCCCCTGGCGCTGCCGCGGCGGCCGGCCGGCCTTGCCATTTCCTTGACCGCCCCGCTCGCCCCGTTCGGACCGCTCCCGCCTTGGCCCGCCGCCCTGGGGCGTGTCCCCCGTCGACGCCTCGTCGTCCAGCCGCAGCGTGAGCGAGATCCGCTTCCGCGGAATGTCGACGTCCATGACCTTGACCTTCACGATGTCGCCCGGCTTCACGACATCCCTCGGGTCCTTCACGAACGTGCGCGACATCGCCGACACGTGCACCAGACCGTCCTGGTGCACACCGATGTCCACGAACGCGCCGAACGCCGCGACATTGGTGACGACACCCTCCAGGACCATCCCGGACGCCAGATCACCGATCTTCTCGACGCCCTCCTTGAAGGTGGCGGTCTTGAACGCGGGACGCGGGTCGCGTCCCGGCTTCTCCAGCTCCTTCAGGATGTCGGTGACCGTCGGCAGACCGAACTTCTCGTTCACGAACTCGTCGGCCCGCAGCGACCGCAGCACGCTCGTGTTGCCGATCAGTGAGGCGACGTCACCGCCCGTCCGCTTCACCATCGCCCGCACCACCGGGTACGCCTCCGGGTGCACGCTCGACGCGTCCAGCGGGTCGTCGCCCCGGATGCGCAGAAAGCCCGCGCACTGCTCGTACGCCTTCGGGCCCAGCCGCGCCACGTCCTTGAGCGACTTCCGCGAACGGAAGGGCCCGTTCGCGTCACGGTGCGCCACGATGTTCTCGGCGAGCCCCGAGCCGATCCCCGAAACCCGCGAAAGCAGCGGCGCCGACGCGGTGTTGACGTCCACGCCGACACCGTTCACGCAGTCCTCGACGACCGCGTCCAGCGAGCGCGACAGCTTCACCTCGGACAGGTCGTGCTGGTACTGGCCCACACCGATCGACTTCGGGTCGATCTTCACCAGCTCGGCGAGAGGGTCCTGAAGGCGTCGCGCGATCGAGACGGCGCCGCGCAACGACACGTCCATGTCGGGGAGTTCCTGCGACGCGAACGCCGAAGCCGAGTACACCGACGCGCCCGCCTCCGACACCATCACCTTGGTGAGCTTCAACTCGGGGTGTTTGTCGATGAGTTCACCGGCGAGCTTGTCGGTCTCGCGGGAGGCCGTGCCATTGCCGATCGCGATCAGGTCGACGTCGTGGGCCTTCGACAGTTGCTCCAGCCTGGCCAGCGCCTGGTCCCATTTGTTCGCCGGGACGTGCGGGTGGATGACATCCGTCGCGACGACCTTGCCGGTCGCGTCGACGACGGCGACCTTCACACCCGTACGGAAACCGGGGTCGAGCCCCAGCGTGGCCCGCGTCCCGGCCGGCGCGGCGAGCAGCAGATCGCGCAGGTTCGACGCGAAGACCCGTACCGCCTCGTCCTCCGCCGCCGTGCGCAGCCGCAGCCGCAGATCGATGCCGAGATGCACCAGGATCCGGGTCCGCCAGGCCCAGCGCACCGTGTCGGCGAGCCATTTGTCGCCGGGGCGGCCTCGGTCGCTCACCCCGAAGCGCCGGGCGACCATGTTCTCGTACGCCGACGGGCCGGGAGTCTCGGACGGCTCCTCCGGCTCCAGGACCAGGTCGAGGACGTCCTCCTTCTCGCCCCGAAGCATCGCGAGCACCCGGTGCGAGGGCAGCGCGGTGAACGGCTCGGCGAAGTCGAAGTAGTCGGCGAACTTCGCCCCCGCCTCCTCCTTGCCGTCCCGTACCTTGGCGGCCAGCCGCCCGCGCGACCACATGCGTTCACGCAGCTCACCGATCAGATCGGCGTCCTCCGAGAACCGCTCGGTGAGGATGGCGCGGGCCCCCTCCAGCGCCGCCGCACCGTCCGCGACGCCCTTGTCGGCGCCGACGAAGTCGGCGGCAGCGGCCAGCGGTTCCACCGAGGGGTCGCCGAGCAGACCGTCCGCAAGCGGTTCGAGCCCCGCCTCCCTGGCGATCTGCGCCTTCGTGCGCCGCTTGGGCTTGAACGGCAGATAGACGTCCTCAAGGCGCGCCTTCGTGTCGGCGGCCCGGATCTGCGCCTCCAGCGCGTCGTCGAGCTTGCCCTGCTCGCGTACCGAGTCGAGGATCGCCGTACGGCGGTCCTCCAGCTCCCGCAGATACCGCAGCCGCTCCTCGAGCGTGCGCAGCTGCGCGTCGTCGAGCATCTCGGTCGCTTCCTTGCGGTAGCGGGCGATGAACGGCACGGTCGACCCGCCGTCGAGCAGCTCGACGGCCGCCTTCACCTGCCGCTCGCGTACGCCGAGTTCCTCGGCGATCCTGCCTTCGATGGACGTCGTCACGGTTCTACCGACTCGCCTTCTCGTACTGGCTGTACTGGCTCTACTGGCTGTGCTTGCCGGGGCGGGGCCCCTTCGCCTGCATTGTGCCGGGTGGTCGGGCGCCGTGTCGCCCGGCCACCCCACCCGACCGCGAACCGGTGTCGCTCAGCCCTTGCCGATCAGATCGGCCGGGAACGCGCCCGCCGAGGCGGCCGTGAACAGGAATCCGCGCGCCAGTTCGGTCAGCCGTTCCACGCCCTCCGCGCCCAGATGCTCGTACGGGGCACTGTCCATCCGGTCCGTGGCCTCCTCCAGATCCGCCCGCAGCGCCACGCCCGTCTCGGTCAACTCGCCCTCGCCGTCGAGGAGTCCACGCCCGCGCAGCCGCTCGGAAGCCTCCTCCCAGTCACCGCGGAGCCAGCCCCGGGTGGCGAGGACCCAGCGCGGGTTCATCCCCTTGCCGGTCGCGGTGTGGCTGACCAGGGCCTCCACCGGATCGAGACCGGCCGCGAGGAGCGCCGCGAGATGGCCGTCGCCGCGGTGCTCGCGCAGCAGCGTCCCGGCGTGCCAGTACGCCAGGTGCGGCTGCTCGGGCACCGGCAGATCGGCGTGGGCGGCGTAGAGCGGCCGGGCGTGTCGGGTGCACGCCTCGGCGGCGCGCAGCGCCAGCCCGGCCGCCTCGGCCATTTCCGGGGAGGTGATGATCTCCTCACCCAGGAGCCGGCGCAACGTGGCGTCGGCGGCGCGCAGCCGGGCGTCCAGGACCGCCTGCGGCGTGGCGACGGACCACACGGCGGGCAGATGCCGGGCGACGAGATCGTGGTTGAAGTTGTAGAAGGCCGCGGTGACCGTGCCGGGGCCGACGGCGCCCAGCGCCGCCGCGCGCGCGACGAGGTAGGCGGCGTTCGTGTCGTCGATGCCGAGTTTCCCGAGCTCCTCGCCGAGATCGGGGGAGAAGTAGACCGTCGAGTGCAACGGGTTGATGGCGTTGTGGCAGCGGCGTCCGGCGCGCGGCGGCAGAGTACTCATGCAGGCACGTTACCGACTGGTTGGTACGTTCCGTAACCCCGGGACGGCATCCATTCCGCGCGGACCCCGGCATGGCGGAAAAGGTGGGTTCTTCGTCATTGCGGCCATGCTCCCGGCTGCCCAGGATGGAAGCCATGACGCAGCGATCCGTACTCGTCGTCCTCTTCGACGGCGTTCAGAGCCTCGATGTGACCGGCCCCGTGGAGGTCTTCGCCGGGGCCTCCCACTTCCCCGGGGCCGCGTACGGACTGCGCACCGCCTCCCTCGACGGCGCGCCGGTCCGTACGAGCAGCGGTCTGACGCTCGTCCCCGACGGGAGTCTCGCCGACGCCGCGCCGCCGCACACTCTCCTCGTCCCCGGCGGTCAGGGCACCCGCGCCCCCGACCTGGCGCTGATCGACTGGCTGCGCGGCCACGCCCCGCACGCCGAGCGGCTCGTCTCCGTCTGCACGGGGGCGCTGCTGCTCGCCGCGGCCGGCCTGCTGGACGGCCACCGGGTGACCACGCACTGGACGGTCTGCGACCACCTCGCCCGCAGCCACCCGGCCGTCGAGGTCGACCCGGACCCGATTTTCGTACGCGACGGCAGGCTGGCCACCTCCGCCGGCGTCACCGCCGGTATCGATCTCGCCCTCGCCCTTGTCGAGGAGGACCACGGCCGGGACATCGCGCTCACGATCGCACGTCACCTCGTGGTCTTTCTGCGCAGGCCCGGGAACCAGGCGCAGTTCAGCGCCCAGCTCACCGCACAGACCGCCCGCCGCGAACCGCTGCGCGAGGTCCAGCACTGGATCACCGAACACCCCGGCGAGGACCTCACCGTCGAGGCGCTCGCCGCCCGCGCCCGGCTCTCGCCCCGCCACTTCGCCCGCGCCTTCCAGGCCGAGACGGGCCTCACCCCGGGCCGATACGTCGACCGCGTACGTCTCGAACACGCCCGCCGGCTGCTGGAGGACACCACCGACGGCGTCACCGGCATCTCGCGCGCCTGCGGCTACGGCACCCCCGAGGCCATGCGCCGCGCGTTCATCAAGGCCCTCGGCACGGCACCCGCCGAATACCGGCGCCGCTTCCGCGCCCAGCCGGCCACCCACTGACCGGCCGACCCGTAACCCATCGACGACCGACCGAAAGGCAACGCCGTGCAGATCGCCATCGTCCTCTTCGAGCGCTTCACCTCACTCGACGCCGTGGGCCCCTACGAAATGCTCGCCCGCACCCCCGGCGCCGAGACCGTGTTCGTCGCTGAACGGACCGGGCCCGTGCGCAATGACAACGGCAGCCTCGCGCTGGTCGCTGACAGGACCTTCGCCGACGTACCGGCGCCGGACGTGCTGGTCGTCCCCGGCGGCCCCGGCCAGAGCGACCAGATGGAGAACGAGGCGCTGCTCGGCTGGCTGCGCACCGCCGACGCCACCAGCACCTGGACCACCTCCGTCTGCACCGGGTCCCTGCTGCTCGCCGCGGCCGGACTGCTGACGGGTCGGCGCGCCACCTCGCACTGGCTCGCGCTGGACCGCCTGAAGGACTTCGGCGCCGAACCGACCGGTGAACGCGTCGTCGTCGACGGCAAGTACGTCACGGCGGCCGGCGTCTCTTCCGGCATCGACATGGGACTCACCCTGCTCGGCCGCATCGCGGACGACGAGCACGCCATGTCCGTACAGCTGCTGTCCGAGTACGACCCGCAGCCGCCGTACGACGCGGGTTCACCCGCGAAGGCCCCGGCAGCGCTGGTCGAGAAGCTCCGCGCCGGGAGCCGCTTCATCCTCCAGTAGCCGCAGGGGCGTTACGGCCCGGTCGTCCAGGTGAAGCGCGGCGCGCGCCGCTCCAGGAAGGCGGCGACCCCCTCCGCGGTGTCGCCGCTGCGGCGCGCCTGCTCCGCCCAGTGGGCGTCCCGGTCCGCACGCCCGGCGGCGAACTCCTTCGCTGCCGCCTGCGTCAGCTGCGAGCGCGCCGCCAGCGTGCGTACGTACGCGTCGACCCGCTTGTCCAGCTCACCGGCCGGCAGCACCTCGTCCACCAGACCGGTCCGCAGCGCCCGCGCGGTGTCGATCAGCTCGCCGGAGAACAGCAGATGCTTCGCCGTGGCCGGGCCGGTCAGCGCCACCAGCCGCCGGGTCGACGACGCCGGGTACACGATCCCGAGCTTGGCAGGCGTGACGCCGAACGACGCGCCCTCCTCGGCGAACCGCAGATCGCAGGCGGCCGCGAGCTGGCTGCCGCCGCCCACGCAGTAGCCGCGGATCGCCGCGAGTGTCGGACGGGGGAATGCCGCGAGGGACTCCTCGGCGGCCACGGCGAGCGCCTGCGGATCGCCCGCCGGGTCCCGGAGCGAGGAGATGTCCGCCCCGGCGCAGAAGGTGTTCCCGGCGCCCGTCAGCACCAGCACCCGGACCGCGGGGTCGACGGCCAGCCGCTCCAGCAGACCGGGCAGCGCGCTCCACATCGGGGCCGTCATCGCATTGCGCTTGGCGGGATTGCTGATGACGACCGTCGCCACACCGTCCGCGACGGTGTGCTCCAGCCGGGGTTCCGTACGGTCCATGCGCCGGATGCTATCCGTACGGTTCGAACCTATGATCAAGAAGGGGTCGCCGAACAGGCACGCACCGTGAGGAGCATCCCGTGGCCGTTCCCGTAGCCGAGGGCAAGAAGCTGAGCCGCAGTTTCGGCTGGCTGGCACTGCTCGGCACCCTTCTCGTCGTGGCCGGTCTGGTCGGCCTCGTGTACACCGGTGTCGCGACGCTCACCTCGATGCTCCTGTTCGGCTGGCTGCTGCTCATCGGCGGCATCGTCGGGCTGCTCCACGCCGTCGAGTCCCGCGGCACCAACTTCTTCTGGCTGGGCGTCGTGGTCGCCGCGCTGAACATCGCCGCCGGAGTCGTCGTCATCCACCATCCGCACGGCACGGCCGAGGCGCTGACCATGTTCGCCGCGCTGCTCTTCCTGACCGGTGGGTTGTTCCGGCTGGTCGGCAGCGTCGTGGTGCGTGGCCCGCAGTTCGGCTGGACGCTCCTGCAAGGAGCCTTCGGCCTGCTCCTGGGGCTGCTGGTGCTCTTCGACTGGCCGCACAGCAGCCTCTACGTACTCGGCCTGTTCTTCTCGCTGGCGCTGCTCTTCGACGGGCTCGGCCTGATCGCGATCGGGGTCGGCGGCCGCCAAGTGGTCTCCATGGTCTCGGACCAGCAGGCGAGCGGTCAGCCGCCGGGGGCACCCGGCGGAGAGCACCCGAAACGCTCCAGGAGCTGACGCATTCGTCCGTGTCCGGTCAAATCCTGTCGATAGAAGTCGATAGAAGTCGACTTCTGTTCAGTACCACGAGCCGGACCGACTACGCCGCGCACTCTGTACTCGACGTGCAGTCACCACCGAGTGGAGAGCGGGTACCGGACTATGGAGAGCCGCGGGAGTGTCCCCGCCCGGCCCGTGTCGTACGAGGGAGTCTGGCGGTTCACCGCCCCGGCCGTGGACGTCTCCGTACCGCAGGCCAGGCATGCCGTACGCGACCTGCTGAACCGCCAGGGCGTGCCGCTGGACGAGGATGTCGCAGAGGGCCTGCTGCTCATCGTCTCGGAGCTGGTCACCAATGCCGTGAAGCATGCCGCGCTGCTCTCGCCGGAACTCGCCGTCGAGGTGGCCGTCGGAGCGGAATGGGTCAGAGTGTCCGTCGAGGACAACCACCCCTACCGGCCGACGGCCCTGGAGACGGACTACGCGCAGACCGGCGGCCGCGGCCTGCTGCTGGTCCGGGAGATCACCCGGGAAGCGGGCGGCGCCTGCGATGTGGAACACACCGCAGGCGGCGGAAAGATCATCTGGGCGGTGCTGCCGCTGAGCCGGCGGCTCTGAGCACCCGTAACCGCTGCGGCATCCGCTGCCGCCCGCCCGCTACCAGCCGGCGGACGTTCCCGTCAGCTCCCTGATCGCCGGCCGCGCGGCGTCCAGCACCGTCATGAACCAGGCCGAGAACGGCGCCTGTGCGTGCCGCTCGGCCAGTTCGCCGGCCGTCACGAACGCGGTCTCGCCGACCTCGTCCGGGTCCGGGTGCGGCCTGTCCTGTGCCATGCCCACGAAGAGGTGGTTGAACTCCTGCTCCACCAGGCCGGAGGCCGGGTCGGGGTGGTTGTAGCGGACCGTGCCCGCCTCGGCCATCAGCGAGGGCGAGATCCCCAGCTCCTCGTACGTACGCCGGGCGGCGGCGGCGAAGGGCGCCTCGCCCGGGTAGGGGTGGCCGCAGCAGGTGTTCGACCAGACGCCGGGGGAGTGGTACTTGCCGAGCGCCCGGCGCTGCAGGAGCAGTCTGCCCTGCTCGTCGAAGAGGAACACCGAGAAGGCCCGGTGCAGTTGACCGGGCGGCTGATGGGCGGCGAGCTTCTCCGCCGTACCGATGGTGGTGCCGTTCTCATCGACCAGTTCGAGCATGATCGCTTCTGCTGTGCCGTTCGACGAGCTGTTCGCCGCGGTGGCTGGTGTGGTCGGCATACCCATCCTTCGCTATGGTCCCGGCCCCGTGCGCCGGTCCCGTCGAGTCCGTCAAGTCTGCCGTACAAAAGCCGCTTGTCCGCACCTCGGGTCCTGCATGTCCGGTCCCGCCGTGCCTCGTGGCGCGAAGGGACCGGATGGCACGTCAGACGCCGAAGGCCGCCGGGTAGCGGATCGTGCCGTGTGGCACCGGCACGGAGTCGTCGAGCACCAGGGCCATCATCGCCTCGTCCGGGACCTCGAAGCCCGGCCGGATCCCGTAGCGGGACGCCGGTACGAACCCGAACTCCGGGTAGTACTCGGGATGACCGAGTACCAGGACGAGTGACTCGCCGCGCAGCCTGGCCGCGTCGAGCGCGGCCCGCACCACGGCCCGGCCGGCGCCCTGCCGCTGGTGCTCCGGGGCCGTCGCCACCGGGGCCAGCGCGAGCGCCGGTGCGTCCCCTACCCGGCACCGGGTCAGCAGCGCGTACGCAGCCACGGCGCCGTCCGGACCGGCCGCGACGTGACCGAGGCCCGGCAGCCAGGCCTCCGGATCGGTGCGCAACGCGTCGACGAGAGCGGCTTCGTCCGGCGTCGGGAACGCGGCGGTGTTGACCGCGCGCACGGCCGCCACGTCCGCCGCCGTCTCCGGCCGGGTCGGCCAGCGGGGGTCGGCGGGGCGCAGTACATAGCCGGCGCAGCCGTACTCCGTACCGTGATCGCGCCGCATGGCCAACTCCTCGCGGGCCGCCGCGAGCGCCCACTCCATGCCGGGAGCCGACGCGTCGGCGGCCTCGACGCGCTCGGCGAGCGGGACGTCGTACCCGTCCCGGTCGGCGTCGGGCTGCACGCGCACCCCGAGGACGTGATAGCCGGCCGCCACGGCCGCCGCCGCGTTGGCCGCCACAGGGCGCTTCGATGTCTCCTGCCCCCGGAAGGCGCGGGCCACGTCGGTCGGCGCGTCCGTCGTCCGGACGCACTCGGAGACGACGAGGGTGCCGCCCGGCGCGAGCAGCCGCTTCCCGTCACGCAGCGCGGTGTCGAAACCGATGATGTGCGCGGCCCCCTCGGCCCAGACGAGATCGAACGCCCCGGCCGGGAAGCCGGGGCCGGTGAGCTCGGCCATGTCGGCCCGGACCGTACGGATACGGTCGCCGAGTCCGCGAGCAGCCGCCGCTTCGCGCAGTTCGCCGAGGAACGGCTCGTGGAGATCGACGGCGGTCACCTCGGCGCCCGCCTCGGCGGCGAGCAGCAGCGCGGCGCGGCCGGGCCCGCAGCCCAGATCCAGGACGCGCGGACGGCGCGGCAGCGGGCCGGCGAGCTCCAGCAGCTGCCGGGTGGTGGCATCGGAACCGGGACTCTGCCGGGGAAGATCGTGGTAAAGGGAGAAGAACGCCTCGGAACGGACGGCGTGATCGTTGTCGGTCACCGTGGGAAACCCTTGGGTACGAGGGCTCCGGCCGACGTGTCGGCCCGGTGTGAGCCGGCGTGCTAGCCGAGGGCCCGGAAGCTGAGGACGGACCGGATGCTGCGCCGGATGGGCGCCGTCGCGACGGTCATCGGCCTCAGCTCCTCTCGCGCGCACGGGGAGGCCCTCGCCTCGCCGGACACCCTACACGGCGGCGCTGAACCTCGGTTCAGTGGCAGAGCCTGGCCTCGTGCTCGGCATGGCCGCTCGGCTCCAGCTGGAAGGTGCAGTGCTCCACGTCGAAGTGGACCCCGAGGCAGCCCTGCAGCTCATGGAGCAGCTTTTCGTGGCCGATCGAGTCCAGCACGTCCTGGCGCACCACCACATGGGCGGAGAGCACCGGCATCCCCGACGTGATCGTCCAGGCGTGCAGGTCATGGACGTCCAGCACCCCGGGCAGGGCGGTGATGTGGGCCCGTACCTCACCCATGTCGACGCCCTTGGGCGCCGCCTCCAGCAGCACATTGAGGGTCTCCCGGAGCAGCTTCACCGTACGGGGGACGATCATCAGGCCGATCACCAGCGAGGCGATCGGGTCGGCGGCCTGCCAGCCGGTGGCCAGGATGATCCCCGCCGAGATCAGCACGGCGAAGGAGCCGAGTGTGTCCGCGAGCACCTCCAGATAGGCGCCGCGCACATTGATGCTGTCCTTCTGCCCGCGGAGCAGCAGCGACAGGGAGACCATGTTGGCCACCAGGCCGACCAGGGCGAAGACGATCGTCAGCCCGCCCCTCGTCTCGGCCGGGGTGATGAAGCGCTGGACCGCCTCGAAGAGCAGATAGCCGCCCACTCCGAGCAGCAGCAGACAGTTGGCCAGCGCGGCGAGGATCTCGGCGCGTGCGAAGCCGAAGGTGAGGTTGAGCCCGGCCGGCCGGTTGGCGAAGTGGATCGCCAGCAGCGCCATGCCCAGGCCCAGGGCGTCGGTCGCCATGTGGGCCGCGTCGGCGATGAGGGCGAGGGAGCCGGAGAGCAGTCCGCCGGCAACCTCCAGGAGCGTCACGGTGAGCGTGATGCACAGCGCGATCCGCAGCCGTCCCTTGTACGCGGCGGCTGCCGTGCCGGTGGGCGGCGGTCCGCCGTGTGTGTGCCCGTGGTCGTGCCCTGCCCCCATGGGGACGCCTCCCGGTCGTCGCGCGGACTCGGACGCGATCCGCCCGAGCACTGTCAGTCAACTACGGGTGGGGGGTATCGGGCAACACGGCACTGAACACCGTTGTCATATGCTCTGACCTGCGGAAATGGTCGCAGGTCAGAGCGGTGGGGAGCTCACTGACGGCGCAGTCGCCGGGTGCCGGGACGGTGCGGGCACCAGCCTCTGCAGGCCGGTTCGGCCCTCTCCCGCCTCCTGCGCCGGGCCGCCTACCCCTGGAACACCGCAGCCCTCCGGTCCCGATCCGGCCGGAAGGCCCGGGCCCGCGCCTCGCGTTTTGTCAGGTGAGGCCGGGATCGACGATGATGATCGCGGGCGGCGCCGCATCATGCCCGTCCACCCCGAACGGAGCACAAACGGGCAGTGAACTCCCACTTCCGTTCATCCGATAGCCTCTGCCGATGCGCCGACGTGCCGCCGGCCCGTTTCCGGGCCGCACTGTCGCGCGCCGACCCCGTCAGCACCAAGGAGTGAGTTCGTCTGCCGACCGCCATCCTCACCGGTGCACCGGTACCCGGATCGTCGCTCGCGGACGATCTGCGGTCGCTGGGCTTCGACGTACAGATCGCCGCCGATGCGACCGAGGCCGCACGGCTGCTCGCCGACATCCCCGCCGACCGCCGCGTCGCACTGGTCGACCCCCGTTTCGTCGGTCACGTCCACGCCCTGCGGCTCGGACTCACCGACCCGCGCTTCCCCGCCGCCACGGTGCCCGGCGCGCTCACCGCGCAGCCGGAGGCGCGCCCCGCGCTCGTCCGCGCCCTGAGCACCACCGCCGCGGCCGTCGGCGCGGGCGTCCCGGCCGGTCCGGGCGTCACGGCGACGGTCACCGACCGCACCGTCCCGGGCCGCCTCGCCGTCACCATGGACGCCGAAGGCACCCCCGTGCAACGCCCCGAGCTCGGCTCGCTGGTCGCCGCCGTGCCGGCCGGCGAGTCCGCGCGCGCCACCGCGCAGAGCGCCGTTGCCGCGGTCGACGACGAGGCGGTACGACTGCGCAGCGCCGTGAAGGCCCGCGACGGATTCTTCACCACGTTCTTCATCAGCCCGTACTCCCGCTACATCGCCCGCTGGTGCGCCCGCCGCGGCCTCACCCCGAACCAGGTCACCACAGCGTCCCTGCTCATCGCGCTGATCGCGGCGGGCAGCGCGGCCACCGGCACCCGCGACGGCTACATCGCCGCCGGACTGCTGCTGCTCTTCTCGTTCGTCCTGGACTGCACCGACGGGCAGCTCGCCCGCTATTCGCTGCAGTACTCGACGATGGGCGCCTGGCTGGACGCCACCTTCGACCGGGCCAAGGAGTACGCGTACTACGCGGGCCTCGCACTCGGCGCCGCCCGCGGCGGCGACGACGTCTGGGCACTGGCCCTCGGCGCGATGGTGCTCCAGGCCTGCCGCCATGTCATCGACTTCTCGTTCAACGAGGCGAACCACGACGCGGTGGCCAATTCGAGCCCCACGGCAGCCCTCTCCGACCGGCTCGACAGCGTCGGCTGGACGGTGTGGCTGCGCCGGATGATAGTGCTGCCGATCGGCGAGCGCTGGGTGATGATCGCCGTACTGACCGCGGTGACCACGCCCCGGATCGTCTTCTACGCCCTGCTCATCGGCTGCGCCTTCGCCGCCTGCTACACCACGGCGGGCCGTCTGCTGCGCTCGCTGACCCGCAAGGCGGAGCGCACCGACCGAGCGACCCGCGCACTCGCGGACCTGACCGACTCCGGTCCCCTCGCACGGTTCGTGGCGGCACATGGCCCCCGGATCGGGGGTGCCTGGAGCGCACCCGTGATCGCGTTCGTCGGCGCGGGGGCCCTGATCGCCGCCGCGTTGCAGCAGCCGTTCGGCAGCAAGCAGATGATCTTCGCCGCGGTGTTCTACGCGATCTGCTCGGGCATGGCGGTCGCTCACCCCCTCAAGGGCGCCCTCGACTGGCTCGTATCCCCGATATTCAGGGCGGCGGAGTACTGCACCGTCCTCGTCCTCGCCGCCCGCAGCGATGTCCCGGGAGCCCTTCCGGCAGCCTTCGGCCTCGTCTCGGCCGTCGCCTACCATCACTACGACACCGTGTACCGCATCCGCGGCGGCACCGGCGCGCCGCCCCAGTGGCTGGTACGCGCGATCGGTGGGCACGAGGGCCGCACCCTGGTGGTGGCCGTACTCGCCGCCGTATTCACCCGGCATTCAGCTTTCACCCTGGCACTGACCGCGCTCGCAGCGGCTGTGGCACTGGTGGTCCTCGCGGAGTCCATCCGCTTCTGGGTGTCCTCCGGAGCACCCGCCGTTCACGACGAAGGAGAACCCGCATGATCGGCCTCGTACTGGCAGCCGGTGCAGGACGGCGTCTGCGCCCCTATACCGACACGCTCCCTAAGGCCCTCGTGCCGGTCGACGGCGAGAAGACAGTGCTGGACCTCACCTTGGCGAACTTCGCGGAGATCGGTCTCACCGAGGTCGCCGTCGTCGTCGGGTACCGCAAGGAAGCCGTGTACGACCGCAAGGCCGAGCTGGAGGCCAAGTACGGCGTCACCCTCACCCTGATCGACAACGACAAGGCCGAGGAGTGGAACAACGCCTACTCCCTGTGGTGCGCCCGTGACGTCCTGACGCGCGGTGTGATCCTGGCCAACGGCGACACCGTCCACCCGGTCTCCGTCGAGAAGACCCTCCTCGCCGCCCGCGGTGACGGCCGGAAGATAATCCTCGCCCTCGACACGGTGAAGCACCTCGCCGACGAGGAGATGAAGGTCATCACCGAGGGCGACAAGGGTGTGCGGCGCATCACGAAGCTGATGGACCCGGCCACCGCGACCGGTGAGTACATCGGTGTCACCCTCATCGAGCCGGAGGCCGCCGCCGAGCTCGCCGACGCGCTGAAGACCACGTATCTGCGCGACCCCGACCTCTACTACGAGGACGGCTACCAGGAGCTCGTGAACCGCGGCTTCACCGTCGACGTGGCCCCCATCGGCGACGTGACGTGGGTGGAGATCGACAACCACGACGACCTCGCGAAGGGCCGTGAGATCGCGTGCCAGTACTGACCCGTCTCATTCCGTCCCCGGTCGTCGTCGACATCCGTCGCGGCGCCCTGGACGATCTGGCCGGCCTCCTCGCCGACCAGCGGATCTCCGCCTCCGGCATACTCGCCGTCGCGATC
Organism: Streptomyces sp. NBC_01241; assembly: GCF_041435435.1. Lineage (NCBI taxonomy): Bacteria > Bacillati > Actinomycetota > Actinomycetes > Kitasatosporales > Streptomycetaceae > Streptomyces > Streptomyces sp. NBC_01241. Next base: position 7,723,015 of record NZ_CP108494.1, read on the forward strand.
AGCGACGGTTCGGGGCGGGCGCTGCGCGAGCGGCTGGCCCCCGCGCTGCCCGGCGCCCACTGGTACCCGGTCACCGACGGCACCCTCGACTCGGCCGTCAAGCTCGCCGACGACATCAGGGGCAACCGTTACGACGCGGTGGTCGGCCTCGGTGGCGGCAAGATCGTCGACGTGGCGAAGTACGCCGCGGCACGCGTCGGCCTGCCCATGGTCGCGGTGGCGACGAACCTCGCGCACGACGGTCTCTGCTCGCCCGTCGCGACCCTGGACAACGACAACGGCCGGGGCTCCTACGGGGTCCCCACTCCGATCGCCGTCGTCATCGACCTCGACGTCGTCCGCGACGCACCGGCCCGTTTCGTGCGCTCCGGCATCGGCGACGCGGTGTCCAACATCTCCTGCGTGGCCGACTGGGAACTCGCCCACGAGGTCAAGGGCGAGGAGATCGACGGACTCGCCGCGGCCATGGCCCGGCAGGCCGGCGAGGCCGTGCTGCGCCACCCCGGCGGGATCGGTGACGACGCCTTCCTCAAGGTGCTGGCCGAGGGCCTTGTGCTGACCGGCATCTCGATGTCGGTCGCCGGGGACTCCCGGCCCGCCTCGGGCGCCTGCCACGAGATCAACCACGCCTTCGACCTGCTGTACCCCAGGCGTGCGGCGAGCCACGGCGAGCAGGTCGGCCTCGGTGCCTGCTTCGCCATGCATCTGCGCGGTGCGCGCGAGGAGTCGCTGCTCATGGTGGCCACCCTGCGCCGCCACGGTCTGCCCGTCCTGCCCGAAGAGATCGGCTTCACCGCCGACGAGTTCGTCCAGGCCGTCGACTACGCCCCGCAGACCCGCCCGGGACGCTTCACGATCCTGGAACACCTCAACCTGTCCACAGACCAGATCAGGGACGCGTACGCCGACTATGCAAAAGCCATCCATAGCTGAACTCCGTCCCGTCGTGCACCCGCCGGGCGTGAAGGACCGGCGCAGCGGCGAACACTGGGCGGGTCGGCTCTACATGCGCGAGATCTCCCTGCGCGTGGACCGGCACCTGGTGAACACCAGGATCACGCCCAACCAGCTGACCTACGTGATGACCGTCGCGGGCGCGCTCGCCGCGCCGGCGCTGCTCGTTCCCGGCATTCCCGGAGCGCTGCTCGGCGTCCTCATGGTCCAGCTCTACCTGCTGTTCGACTGTGTCGACGGCGAGGTGGCCCGCTGGAAGAAGCAGTTCTCACTGGCCGGGGTCTACATGGACCGCGTCGCCGCGTATCTCTGCGACGCCGCCGTGCTGGTCGGCTTCGGCCTGCGCGCCGCCGATCTGTGGGGCTCCGGACGGATCGACTGGCTGTGGGCCTTCCTGGGCACTCTCGCGGCCCTCGGCGCCATCCTGATCAAGGCCGAGACCGACCTCGTCGGCGTCGCACGCCACCAGGGCGGTCTGCCGCCGGTCAAGGAGGCCGCCTCCGAGCCGCGCTCGTCCGGCATGGCGCTCGCCCGCCGGGCCGCCGGCGCGCTCAAGTTCCACCGGCTGATCCTCGGCGTCGAGGCGTCACTGGTGATCCTGGTGGCGGCCGTCCTCGACGCGGTCAGGGACGATCTGTTCTTCACCCGTCTCATGGTCGCGGTGCTGGCCGGCATCGCCCTGCTGCAGACCCTGCTGCACCTCGTGTCGATCCTGGCGTCGAGCAGGCTGAAGTGAGCAATCCGATGAAGCTCGGCGCGGTCGTCATCACGATGGGAAACCGCCCCGCGGAGCTGCGTGCCCTTCTCGATTCGGTCGCCAAGCAGGACGGCGACCGGATCGAAGTGGTGGTCGTCGGCAACGGCGCCCCCGTACCGGACGTCCCCGCGGGCGTACGCACCGTCGAGCTGCCCGAGAACCTGGGCATCCCCGGCGGCCGCAACGTCGGGATCGAGGCTTTCGGCCCGTCCGGTGCCGATGTGGACGCCCTGCTCTTCCTCGACGACGACGGACTGCTGCCGCTCACCGACACCGCCGAGCTGTGCCGACAGGCCTTCGACGCCGATCCCGAGCTGGGCATCATCAGTTTCCGCATCGCCGACCCCGACACCGGTGTCACGCAGCGCCGCCACGTGCCACGGCTGCGGGCCTCCGACCCGATGCGCTCCTCGCGGGTGACGACCTTCCTCGGCGGCGCCAACGCCGTACGCACCAAGGTCATCGCCGACGTCGGACCGCTGCCGGGCCAGTTCTTCTACGCGCACGAGGAGACCGACCTCGCCTGGCGGGCACTGGACGCCGGCTGGATGATCGACTACCGCGCGGACATGGTCCTCGACCACCCGACCACCGCCCCGTCACGGCACGCGGTGTACCACCGCATGGTGGCCCGCAACCGGGTGTGGCTGGCCCGGCGCAACCTGCCCGCCCCGCTGGTCCCCGTCTACCTCGGCGTGTGGCTGCTGCTGACCCTGCTTCGCAAGCCCTCCGGCCCGGCCCTGAAGGCATGGTTCGGCGGCTTCCGGGAAGGCTGGTCCACGCCCTGCGGCACCCGCCGTCCGATGCGATGGCGCACTGTATGGCGGCTGACCAGACTGGGTCGGCCTCCCGTGATCTGAGAGGCTCTCCTCTGAGAGCATGAGACGTACATCTTCTCCACGGGACCTGTCCGCTCCGAGCCGCGCCCGCGACTGGCTGCGCATCTTGAATACGAGAGTTTTATCTGGTGAGTGACACAACCCATGATGGTGCGGTCGCACTGAGCACCCCACCATCCGCCGACGACGGCCTGAGCGCGGCCGAGAGGGCCGCCAAGTACGGCCTGACGGTGAGCGGCGCCCGGCCAGGGCTCTTCGAGTACATCCGGCAGCTCTGGGGCCGACGCCACTTCATCCTGGCGTTCTCCCGAGCGAAGCTGACCGCCCAGTACAGCCAGGCGAAGCTCGGCCAGCTGTGGCAGGTGGCCACGCCGCTGCTCAACGCTCTCGTCTACTACCTGATCTTCGGGCTGATCCTGGGAACCCGGAGGGGAATGACCCAGGAGGTCTTCATCCCTTTCCTGGTGACCGGCGTCTTCGTCTTCACCTTCACCCAGAGCTCGGTGATGGCGGGTGTGCGGGCCATCTCCGGCAACCTGGGGCTGGTCCGTGCGCTGCACTTCCCGCGCGCCTCACTGCCGATCTCGTTCTCGTTGCAGCAGCTCCAGCAGCTGCTGTACTCGATGCTCGTGCTCGCGGTCGTGGCCGTCGCCTTCGGCAGCTACCCGAGTCTCTCCTGGCTGCTGATCATTCCGGCGCTGACCATGCAGTTCTTCTTCAACACCGGGCTGGCGCTGATCATGGCCAGGCTGGGCAGCAAGACCCCCGACCTCGCCCAGCTCATGCCCTTCATCATGCGGACCTGGATGTACGCGTCGGGCGTCATGTTCTCCATCCCGGTGATGCTCGAGAAGAAGCCGGCCTGGATCGCCGATGTGCTGCAGTACAACCCGGCGGCCATCTACATGGACCTGATCCGCTTCGCGCTGATCGACGGCTACGGCTCGGGCAACCTGCCGGCGCACGTCTGGATCGTGGCGCTGGCCTGGGCGGTCCTCATCGGCCTGGTGGGCTTCGTGTACTTCTGGAAGGCAGAGGAACGGTACGGCCGTGGCTGACGACAACACTTCGGGACGCGTCCCCACCGTCATCGCCGACGACGTGCACATCGTGTACCGGGTCAACGGCGCCGGCGGAGGCAAGGGCAGCGCCACCGCGGCGCTGAGCCGGATACTGCGCCGCGGCAAGGGCGAGGCGCGCGGTGTACGGAAGGTGCACGCCGTCCGCGGCGTCTCCTTCACCGCCTACCGCGGCGAGGCCATCGGCCTCATCGGGACGAACGGCTCCGGCAAGTCGACCCTGCTGCGGGCCATCGCCGGACTGCTGCCGACCGAGCAGGGCAAGGTGTACACGGACGGCCAGCCGTCGCTGCTCGGGGTCAACGCGGCGTTGATGAGCGATCTGACCGGCGAGCGCAACGTCGTGCTCGGCGGCCTCGCGATGGGCATGTCGCGCGAGGAGATCCACGAGCGCTACCAGGGGATCGTCGACTTCTCCGGCATCAACGAGAAGGGTGACTTCATCACCCTGCCGATGCGGACGTACTCCTCCGGCATGGCCGCCCGGCTGCGCTTCTCCATCGCGGCCGCGAAGAACCACGACGTCCTCATGATCGACGAGGCGCTGGCCACCGGTGACCGCAAGTTCCAGATCCGCTCCGAGAAGCGCATCAGGGAACTCCGCAAGGAGGCGGGGACCGTCTTCCTGGTCAGCCACAGCAACAAGTCCATCAGGGACACCTGCGACCGGGTGCTCTGGCTGGAAAAGGGTGAGTTGCTGATGGACGGCCCGACGGACGAGGTCCTCAAGGCGTACGAGCGCGAGACCGGCAAGTAGCGCGTCCTTCGGTCCCGTGGCACGGACGCGGCCCCCGCCGGAGAGTTCCGGTGGAGGCCGCGTCCGTGTCCGGACTACGGACCCCGCCGGGCGGCCTGCACGCGCGGCGGTACGCCCCGGACAAGATCTCCTCCCGGCGGATGACGTCAATTTCCTTGCGCACGGGGAAGGTTGGCGGGGCAGGACGCGTTGTTCCTGTGCGCGCAACACCCCGACGTATCGATGAGCGTTGTACAACGTAAGCTGTAGCGGTGCTGATTCGTTGCAAGTGGGGCGATACCGCCTGGCCACACGGCCTGACGGCGCGCTCCGCACTCGGCAGAGCGGGCGGCGTGTCCGGAATGGGATGTTTTGGGTCAGCAGTGTAGAACGGGAGATGTGACGGCTATGACGGAAAATCTCCAGCTCCGAGGTGCTCACGCCGTCCCCGCGCCGGGCGGTCGGTGGTGACCCCTACCCGGCAGGCGCACCACGATGCCGCCGCGCCCAGCACCCTCGACAAGGCCGCTGACGAGAATTTTCCGGTAGCCCCCTTCTTTCTGCCGCGCGCCTGGCGCGACGACCTGATGGCCGTCTACGGCTACGCCCGTCTCGTCGACGACATCGGCGACGGAGACCTCACGCCCGGCGGCGCGGACGCCCGCCATCTCGGCCTCGATCCCGAGCAGACCGACGATCGGCTCGCCATGCTCGATGCCTTCGAGGCCGATCTGCACCGGGTCTTCGACATCGCGGGCGAGGGGCCGCAGCACCCCCTGCTGCGCGCGCTGCGCCCCACCGTGCGGCGCCGCTCGCTCACCCCCGAACCCTTCCTCGGCCTCATCGAGGCGAACCGGCAGGACCAGAAGATCCGCCGCTACGGAACGTACGAGGAGCTCGCCGCCTACTGCGAGCTCTCCGCCAATCCCGTGGGCCGGCTGGTCCTGCAGATCACCGGAACCGCCAGCCCCGAACGCATCCGCCGCTCCGACGCCGTCTGCACGGCCCTGCAGATCGTCGAGCACCTCCAGGACGTCGCCGAGGACCTCGCGGCCGACCGGATCTACCTGCCCGCGGACGACATGGCCCGGTTCCACGTCCGCGAAACCGATCTGACCGCCCCCTCGGGGGGCGCATCGGTGCGTTCGCTGGTTGCGTACGAAGCGGAACGCGCTCGGGAACTGCTGAATGAAGGCACCCCCCTGGTGGGTAGCGTCCACGGCAGGCTCAAGCTGCTTCTCGCCGGATTCGTGGGAGGGGGGCGTGCCGCCCTCACCGCGATCGCGGCCGCCGGGTTCGACGTACTGCCCGGACCGCCCAAGCCCACCAAGCCCAGCCTGCTGCGCGAGGTGGGAGTTGTCTTGCGAAGAGCGCGTAGAGAGGGGTGAGCCGGACCGTGGAGGGACAGACGACGTACATGTCGGCACCGGTACAGGCCGCATACAGTTACTGCGAGGCGGTCACCGGACAGCAGGCGCGTAACTTCGCGTACGGCATCAGACTGCTGCCGGCCGAGAAGCGACAGGCCATGTCGGCGCTGTACGCCTTCTCCCGTCGCGTCGACGACATCGGTGACGGCGAGTTGGAGCCGGAGACCAAGCGGACCCGGCTGGAGAGCACCCGCACCGTCCTGGACCGGATCCGTGACGGCGCGATCGACGAGGACGACACCGACCCGGTGGCCGTCGCGCTCGCCGACGCCGCGCGCAGATTCCCACTCCCGCTCGGCGGACTCGACGAACTCATCGACGGCGTGCTGATGGATGTGCGCGGTGCGACGTACGAGACCTGGGACGACCTCAAGGTCTACTGCCGCTGTGTCGCGGGCGCCATCGGCCGCCTCAGCCTGGGCGTCTTCGGTACGGAACCGGGCGCTCCGGGCGCCGACCGGGCGGCGGAGTACGCCGACACGCTCGGCCTCGCGCTCCAGCTGACCAACATCCTGCGCGACGTCCGCGAGGACGCCGGCAACGGGCGTACGTATCTGCCCGCCGACGACCTCGCCAAGTTCGGCTGCTCGGCCGGGTTCCACCGGGCCACTCCGCCGCCCGGAGCGGACTTCGCGGGACTGGTCCACTTCGAGGTACGGCGCGCCCGCACCCTGTTCGCCGAGGGGTACCGGCTGCTGCCGATGCTGGACCGGCGCAGCGGTGCCTGTGTCGCGGCCATGGCGGGCATCTACCGCCGGCTGCTGGACCGGATCGAGCGCGATCCCGAGGCGGTGCTGCGCGGCCGGGTCTCGCTGCCGGGCCACGAGAAGGCGTACGTCGCGGTGCGCGGACTCTCGGGTCTCGACGCGCGCTACGTGTCCCGCCGGACGGCCAGGGGGCGTGTCTGATGCGCCGTTGGGATATCTCACGCATCATGTGCGGCACGGAAACGCGCTTCCATCGGTGGTCAACCCTCTGGTGTACTGACGCGTCCCTGACTGAAGTGACCCGGCGAAAGGAGGGCGCATGACGAACGACGCCCCGCGTCCCTCCCACGCGGTCGTGATCGGCGGCGGACTCGCCGGCATCACCGCGGCCCTGCGGCTCGCCGACGCCAGGCTTGACGTGACCCTGCTCGAAGGGCGGCCCCGGCTCGGCGGACTCGCCTTCTCCTTCCGGCGCGGCGAACTGACGGTCGACAACGGACAACACGTCTACCTGCGCTGCTGCACCGCCTACCGCTGGTTCCTCGACCGCGTCGACGGAACGCGCCTGGCGCCCCTGCAAAACCGTTTGGACGTGCCCGTTCTCGATGTCGGACGCCCCGCGGGCCCCCGGCTGGGACGGCTGCGCCGCAACGCGCTGCCGGTGCCTTTCCATCTCGCCGCCGGGCTCGTCGGCTACCCGCATCTCTCGCTCAGCGAGCGGGCGAGCGTCGGACGCGCCGCACTGGCGCTGGGCCGCCTGGACCCGGACGACCCCGCGCTCGACGCCGTCGACTTCGGCAGCTGGCTCACCCGGCACGGCCAGTCGCCGCGCACCATCGAGGCCCTCTGGGACCTGGTCGGCGTCGCCACGCTCAACGCCACCGCGCCGAACTCCTCGCTGGCCCTCGCCGCGAAGGTGTTCAAGACCGGACTCCTCTCCGAGCCCGGCGCCGCCGACATCGGCTGGGCGAGCGTGCCGCTCGGCGACATCCACGACACGCTGGCCCGCAAGGCACTCGACTCCGCCGGAGTACGCACCGAGCTGCGCACCAGAGCGTCCTCCGTCACCCGCACGGAGGACGGCCGCTGGGCCGTCGAGGCCGGCGGCGAACGGATCGAGGCGGACACCGTCGTCCTCGCCGTCCCGCAGCGCGAGACCCACGACCTGCTGCCCGCGGGCGCGCTCGACGCGCCGGAGCGGCTGCTCGACATCGGCACCTCGCCGATCCTCAACGTGCACGTCGTCTACGACCGCAAGGTGCTGCGCCGCCCGTTCTTCACCGCGCTCGGTTCCCCGGTCCAGTGGGTCTTCGACCGTACGGACGCCTCGGGCCTCACCGGCCCCGGGCAGTACCTCGCGGTGTCCCAGTCCGCCGCGGACGAGGAGATCGACCTCCCCGTCGCCGAGCTGCGAAGGCGCTACCTGCCCGAGCTGGAGCGGCTCCTTCCGGCCGCCCGCGGGGCCGGGATCAGAGACTTCTTCGTCACCCGGGAGCGCACGGCGACCTTCGCCCCCGCCCCCGGCGTCGGCCGACTGCGGCCCGGAGCCGGCACCCGTGCCCCCGGCCTCAGCCTGGCCGGAGCGTGGACGGCCACCGGCTGGCCCGCGACGATGGAAGGTGCCGTCCGCAGCGGGTTCAGCGCGGCGGACGCCGCGCTCCGGGCGCTCGGCCGCTCCCATGAACATCCGCTGCAGGAGGCGGCATGAGCAGTACCACCGGAACAAGAGGAGAGTCAGTGACCCCGGCGAATCCGGCTTTCGACACCGTGGCCGACACGGACGTCACCGCGCTTCTGGAGCGCGGACGGGCCCTTTCCACGCCGGTGCTACGGGCCGCCGTTGACCGGCTCGCACCGCCCATGGACACCGTCGCCGCTTACCACTTCGGCTGGATCGACGCCCAGGGACGGCCCTCCGTCGGCGACGGCGGCAAGGCCGTCCGCCCGGCGCTCGCCCTGCTGTCCGCGGAGGCGGCCGGCGCCACCGCCGAGGCAGGCGTCCCCGGCGCCGTGGCCGTCGAACTCGTGCACAACTTCTCGCTGCTGCACGACGACCTGATGGACGGCGACGAACAGCGCCGCCACCGCGACACCGTCTGGAAGGTGCACGGCCCCGCCCAGGCGATCCTCGTCGGCGACGCGCTCTTCGCGCTCGCCAACGAGATCCTGCTGGAGCTCGGCACCGTCGAGGCGGGCCGGGCGGCCCGCCGGCTGACCGTCGCCACCCGCAAGCTCATCGACGGTCAGGCCCAGGACATCTCCTACGAGCACCGTGAGCGGGTCACCGTCGAGGAGTGCCTGGAGATGGAGGGCAACAAGACCGGCGCCCTGCTCGCCTGCGCCTGCTCCATCGGCGCGGTCCTCGGCGGCGCCGACGACCGTACCGCCGACACCCTGGAGGCGTACGGTCACCACCTCGGCCTCGCCTTCCAGGCCGTCGATGATCTGCTCGGCATCTGGGGCGACCCCGAGTCCACCGGCAAGCAGACCTGGAGCGATCTGCGCCAGCGCAAGAAGTCGCTGCCGGTCGTCGCCGCGCTCGCCGCGGGCGGACCGGCCTCGGAGCGTCTCGGTGAACTGCTCGCCGCCGACGCCAAGAGCAGTGATTTCGACAGCTTCTCCGAAGAGGAGTTCGCCGCCCGCGCGGCGCTCATCGAGGAGGCGGGCGGCCGTGAATGGACCGCCCAGGAGGCCCGCCGACAGCATGCGGTCGCCATCGAGGCACTGCACCGCGTCGACATGCCGCCCACCGTGCGGGCGCAGCTCACAGCGCTCGCTGACTTCGTCGTCGTACGAAAGAGATGATCACTATCTCCTCCATATGACTCGCAGTCGCCGGCCGGCGCCCGTCCGGGCGCCGGCCGACGGAGACCCCAGCACAGCAGAGGACCAAACTGCACGAAGGGGAAGCCATGACAGCGACGACCGACGGAAGCACCGGGGCTGTGAACCCCCGCGCAGCCTCGGCCAGCAATCCGACCGACACAACCATCGCCGCGGACGACGTACAGGCCGCCGCGCGGCGGGCCGCGGAACGCTCGGTGGAGCATCTCCTCGGCAGGCAGGACGAGCAGGGCTGGTGGAAGGGCGACCTCGCCACCAACGTCACCATGGACGCCGAAGACCTGATGCTCCGGCAATTCCTGGGCATCCAGGACCAGACCGTCGTCCAGGCGGCGGGCCGCTTCATCCGCGGCGAACAGCTCGGCGACGGCACCTGGGCGACTTTCCACGGCGGCCCCGGCGAGCTCTCCACCACCATCGAGGCGTATGTGGCGCTGCGGCTGGCCGGGGACCGACCGGACGAACCGCACATGGCCCGGGCCTCGGGGTGGATCAGGGAACAGGGCGGAATCGCGGCGAGCCGTGTCTTCACCCGGATCTGGCTCGCCCTCTTCGGCTGGTGGAAGTGGGACGACCTGCCTCAGATGCCGCCCGAGCTGATGTTCTTTCCCAAATGGGCTCCCCTCAACATCTATGACTTCGGCTGCTGGGCCCGCCAGACCATCGTGCCGCTCACCATCGTCTCGGCGAAGCGGCCGGTGCGCCCGGCCCCCTTCGCACTCGATGAACTGCACACCGATCCACATCATCCGAACCCGCCCGGACGTACCGCTCCGGCGGTGAGCTGGGACGGTGTCTTCCAGCGCCTCGACAAGGCGCTGCACCTCTACCACCGGATCGCACCGCGCAAGCTGCGCAGGTCCGCCATGAACGCCGCGGCCCGCTGGATCATCGAACGCCAGGAGAACGACGGCTGCTGGGGCGGGATCCAGCCGCCCGCCGTGTACTCCGTCATCGCGCTGCACCTGCTCGGCTACGACCTGGACCACCCGGTGATGCGGGCCGGACTCGAATCGCTCGACCGGTTCGCCGTCTGGCGCGAGGACGGCGCCCGGATGATCGAGGCCTGCCAGTCCCCGGTCTGGGACACCTGCCTCGCCACCATCGCCCTCGCCGACGCCGGGGTCCGCCCCGACCACCCGGCGCTCGTGAAGGCCGCGGACTGGATGCTCGGCGAGGAGATCGTCCGGCCCGGCGACTGGTCCGTACGCCGCCCCCGACTCGCCCCGGGCGGCTGGGCGTTCGAGTTCCACAACGACAACTACCCCGACATCGACGACACCGCGGAAGTGGTCCTCGCGCTGCGCCGGGTCCACCACCCCGACATGGCACGCGTCGAGGCCGCCATCAAGCGCGGAGTGCGCTGGAACCTCGGCATGCAGTCCCGCAACGGGGCCTGGGGAGCCTTCGACGCGGACAACACCAGTCCGTTCCCCAACCGGCTGCCCTTCTCCGACTTCGGTGAGGTCATCGACCCGCCGTCCGCTGACGTCACCGGGCACGTGGTGGAGATGCTCGCCGTCGAGGGGCGGTCCGCGCACCCCGCCACCCGGCGCGGCATCGAGTGGCTGCTGGCCGAACAGGACCCGAACGGCGGCTGGTTCGGCCGCTGGGGCGTCAACTACGTGTACGGGACAGGGTCGGTGGTGCCCGCGCTGGTGGCCGCCGGGCTGCCCGGCACCCATCCGGCGATCCACCGGGCGGTCGGCTGGCTGGAGTCCGTACAGAACGACGACGGTGGCTGGGGCGAGGACCTGCGTTCGTACCACGAGGAGAAGTGGATCGGGCACGGTACCTCGACCGCCTCCCAGACCGCGTGGGCACTGCTCGCGCTGCTCGCCGCGGGGCGACGGGACAGTGTGGCGGTGCAGCGGGGGGTGCGCTGGCTCACCGAGACCCAGCAGGCCGACGGCTCCTGGGACGAGCCGTACTTCACCGGCACCGGCTTCCCCTGGGACTTCTCCATCAATTACCACCTCTACCGGCAGGTCTTCCCGCTCACCGCACTCGGGCGGTACGTGTACGGCGAACCCTTCGCCGATCGCACGGCCACCCGCAAGGGGGCCTGATGGGCGATGGTCCGGGGCCGGCCGGCCCCGCTGCGCCGCTGCTGATCGCCTGTGCGCTCGGCATCGAGCAATTCGCCCTGCGCAGTGGCAAGGGCGCGGCCGGCGCGGCTCCGGGCCCGGTGACCGTACTGCGTACGGGCATGGGCCCCAAGGCCGCCGAGGCGGCCGTGGCACAGGCACTCGGTCGGGACCGGGCACCCGCCATGGCCGTCCTCGCCTCGGGTTTCTGCGCCGGGCTGTCACCCGGCATGCACCCCGGGGACCTGGTGGTCGCCGACGAGACCCGGGGAGCCGGGGATCCGACGGCCTGCACCGGCACGGACCTGCTCGCCGAGGCCCTTGCCCGGACGGTGCCCGGCCGCACCGTCCACACCGGTCCGCTGACCGGCTCCGCCCATGTCGTACGCGGACATGAGCGGGCCGAGCTGCGGGCCACCGGAGCGATCGCGGTGGATATGGAGTCCGCCGCCACCCTTCGCGCCGCCCTGTGGTCCGGGCCGCGCCCGGTTGCCGCCGTACGGGTGGTCGTGGACGCTCCGGAGCACGAGCTCGTCCGCATCGGGACGATACGCGGTGGAATATCAGCTTTCCGTGTTCTCCGTGCCGTCCTACCGGCATTCTATGAATGGCACCGATCTCTGCTGCTCCCCAGGAGGTGAGCTAGATGGCCATGCCGCTCCGTCAGACCATCAAGGTTGCGACGTACCTCATTGAACAGAAGCTCCGCAAGCGGGACAAGTTCCCGCTCATTGTCGAGCTGGAGCCTTTGTTCGCCTGCAATCTGGCGTGCGAGGGCTGCGGGAAGATCCAGCATCCGGCCGGAGTTCTGAAGCAGCGCATGCCGGTTGCCCAGGCTGTCGGCGCGGTACTGGAATCGGGCGCCCCGATGGTTTCCATCGCGGGTGGCGAACCCCTGATGCACCCGCAGATCGACGAAATCGTACGGCAGTTGGTGGCGAGGAAGAAGTTCGTCTTCCTCTGCACCAACGCGATGCTGCTGCGGAAGAAAATCGAGAAATTCACGCCTTCGCCGTACTTCGCCTTTGCTGTGCACATCGACGGGCTGCGGGAGCGGCACGATGAATCCGTTGCCAAGGAAGGCGTGTTCGACGAGGCGGTGGCGGCGATCAAGGAGGCCAAGCGACGCGGCTTCCGGGTCACTACGAACTCCACCTTCTTCAACACCGACACCCCGCAGACCGTCATCGAGGTCCTCAACTACCTCAACGACGACCTGAAGGTCGACGAGATGATGATCTCGCCCGCCTACGCGTACGAGAAGGCACCCGACCAGGAGCACTTCCTCGGCGTCGAGCAGACCCGGGAACTCTTCAAGAAGTCGTTCGCGGGCGGCAACCGGTCCCGCTGGCGGCTGAACCACTCGCCGCTCTTCCTGGACTTCCTGGAGGGCAAGGCGGACTTCCCGTGCACCGCGTGGGCGATCCCGAACTACTCGCTCTTCGGCTGGCAGCGGCCCTGCTACCTGATGAGCGACGGGTACGTCCCCACGTACCGGGAACTCATCGAGGAGACCGACTGGGACAAGTACGGCCGCGGCAAGGACCCGCGCTGCGCCAACTGCATGGCGCACTGCGGCTACGAGCCCACCGCCGTCCTCGCCACCATGGGATCGCTGAAGGAATCCTTGCGCGCCGCACGCGAGACCGTCTCCGGGACCCGGTGACGTCATGACCGCTGGAGAGCCGGTCGCACTGGGTCTCCCCGAGTTGCCGGCCCGGCCGCTCGCGATGCGCCGCCACTCGCGGCGCATCCAGGTCGGGTCGGTTGCGGTGGGCGGGGATGCGCCGGTGTCGGTGCAGTCGATGACGACGACGCGTACGTCGGACATCGGTGCGACGTTGCAGCAGATCGCGGAGTTGACGGCGTCGGGCTGTCAGATCGTGCGGGTGGCGTGTCCGACGCAGGATGACGCGGACGCGTTGGCGACGATTGCGAAGAAGTCGCAGATTCCGGTGATCGCGGATATTCATTTCCAGCCGAAGTATGTGTTCGCGGCGATCGATGCGGGTTGTGCCGCGGTGCGGGTGAATCCGGGGAACATCAAGCAGTTCGACGACAAGGTGAAGGAGATCGCGCGGGCGGCGAAGGATGCGGGTACGCCGATCCGGATCGGTGTGAACGCGGGTTCGCTGGATGCGCGGTTGCTGAAGAAGTACGGGAAGGCGACTCCGGAGGCGTTGGTGGAGTCGGCGCTGTGGGAGGCGTCGCTCTTCGAGGAGCATGACTTCCGGGAGATCAAGATCTCGGTGAAGCACAACGATCCGGTGGTGATGGTCAATGCGTACCGTCAGCTGGCTGCTCGGTGTGACTACCCGTTGCATCTGGGGGTGACGGAGGCGGGGCCGGCGTTCCAGGGGACGATCAAGTCGGCTGTGGCTTTTGGTGCGTTGCTGTCGGAGGGGATCGGGGACACGATCCGGGTGTCGTTGTCGGCGCCGCCGGCGGAGGAGGTCAAGGTCGGTCTGCAGATTCTGGAGTCGTTGAATCTGAAGCAGCGTCGGCTGGAGATCGTTTCGTGTCCGTCGTGCGGGCGGGCGCAGGTGGATGTGTACAAGCTGGCGGATCAGGTCAGTGCGGGGCTTGAGGGCATGGAAGTGCCGTTGCGGGTGGCCGTGATGGGCTGTGTCGTCAATGGTCCGGGTGAGGCCCGTGAGGCGGATCTGGGTGTCGCGTCCGGCAATGGCAAGGGGCAGATCTTCGTGAAGGGCGAGGTCATCAAGACCGTGCCCGAGTCGAAGATCGTCGAGACGCTGATCGAAGAAGCCCAGAAGATCGCCGAGGGCATGGACGGCGCGGGGACACCATCGGGGGTTCCCGCCGTCACCGTGAGCTGAAACAGAACCAGAGAGGGGGCCCGAGCGTGACGATTCTGGAGAGCATCCGGGGGCCGCACGATCTCAAGGCGCTGAGCGGCGCGCAACTCGACGAACTGGCCGAGGACATCAGGCAGTTCCTCGTCCGGGCAGTGGCGAGGACCGGCGGTCATCTGGGCCCGAACCTGGGGGTGGTGGAGCTCTCCATCGCCCTGCACCGGGCCTTCGACTCGCCGGTGGACCGCATCCTGTGGGACACCGGGCACCAGAGTTATGTGCACAAGCTGCTCACCGGGCGGCAGGACTTCTCCAAGCTCCGCGGCAAGGGGGGCCTGTCCGGCTACCCCTCCCGGGAGGAGTCCGAGCACGACGTCATCGAGAACTCGCATGCCTCGACCGTTCTCGGCTGGGCCGACGGCCTCGCCAAGGCCCACCAGGTGCTGGGGCGGAGCGACCATGTGGTGGCCGTCATCGGCGACGGTGCCCTCACCGGCGGCATGGCCTGGGAGGCACTCAACAACATCGCGGCCGCACGGGACCGGCCGCTGATCATCGTCGTCAACGACAACGAGCGTTCGTACGGCCCGACGACCGGCGGCCTCGCCAACCACCTCGCCACCCTCCGTACCACCGACGGATACGAACGCTTCCTCTCCTGGGGCAAGGGAGTGCTCCAGCAGACGCCCGTCATCGGGCAGCCGTTGTACGAGTCGCTGCACGGTGCGAAGAAGGGGTTCAAGGACGCCTTCGCCCCGCAGGGCATGTTCGAGGACCTCGGGCTCAAGTACGTCGGGCCGATCGACGGGCACGACATCGCGGCCGTCGAGTCCGCACTGCACCGGGCGAAGCGCTTCCACGGCCCGGTGCTGGTGCACTGCCTCACCGAGAAGGGCCGCGGCTACCCGCCCGCGCTCCGGGACGAGGCCGACCGCTTCCACACCGTGGGCGCGATGGACCCGCTGACCTGCGCACCGCTCGTCCCGACGGAAGCGCCCTCCTGGACCTCGGTGTTCGGGGACGAGATCGCCGAGATCGGCGCGGAGCGGCCGGATGTCGTGGCCATCACCGCGGCGATGCTGCACCCCGTCGGACTGACCAGGTTCGCCGAGGCGTTCCCCGGCCGGGTCTGGGACGTCGGGATCGCCGAGCAGCACGCCGCGGTCTGTGCGGCGGGACTCGCCACCGCAGGACTGCATCCGGTCGTCGCCGTGTACGCCACCTTCCTCAACCGGGCCTTCGACCCATTGCTGATGGACGTCGCGCTGCACAAGTGCGGGGTGACGTTCGTCCTCGACCGGGCCGGGATCACCGGACCCGACGGGCCCTCGCACAACGGCATGTGGGACATGTCCCTGCTACAGGTCGTCCCCGGACTGCGGATCGCCGCCCCGCGCGACGCCGACGAATTCCGGGCCGAACTCCGCGAGGCCGTCGACATCGACGACGCCCCTACCGTGATCAGGTTCCCCAAGGAGTCGGTGGGGGAGTCGATCCCGGCCATCGACCGGATCGGCGGTATGGACGTACTGCACCGGGCGGACGATCCCGATGTGCTGCTCGTGGCCGTCGGGGTGCTCGCCCCGGTCTGTCTGAAGGCCGCAGACCTGCTGGCGGGCGGCGGCATCCGCTGCACGGTCGTCGACCCGCGCTGGGTCAAGCCCGTCGACGAACAACTGGCCCCACTTGCCGAACGGCACCGGCTCGTCGCCGTCGTCGAGGACAACAGCCGTGCCGGGGGCGTCGGTTCGGCGGTTGGACAGGCGCTGCGGGATGCCGGGGTCGACGTACCGCTGCGTACCTTCGGCATCCCCGAGCAGTTCCTCGCCCACGGCAAGCGCGCCGAGGTGCTGGCCGACATCGGGCTCACCCCGGTCGAGATCGCCGGGCGGATCAGCGCCGCACTGGCCGGCAAGGAAGCAGCGAAAAGGACCGAGGAGAGCGGGGCATGAAGGACGACGGGCCCAAGGGCTTCGATCTGGCGCAGCTCCTCGCGGAGCGCGGCGCGGAACGCTACGAGCTGCACGCGAAACACCTCAATCACCAACTGCCGCGCATGCTGCACACCATTGGCTTCGACAAGGTCTACGAACGGGCCGAGGGCGCACACTTCTGGGACGCGGAAGGCAACGACTACCTCGACATGCTCGCCGGATTCGGCGTGATGGGTCTCGGCCGGCACCACCCCGTCGTACGCAAGGCCCTGCACGACGTCCTCGACGCCTCGCTCGCCGACCTCACCCGCTTCGACTGCCAGCCGCTGCCCGGACTGCTGGCCGAGAAGCTGCTCGTCCACAGCCCGCATCTGGACCGGGTGTTCTTCGGCAACAGCGGTACGGAGGCCGTCGAGACCGCGCTGAAGTTCGCCCGGTACGCCACCGGCAGGCCGAGGATCCTCTACTGCACCCACGCCTTCCACGGGCTGACGACCGGCTCGCTCTCGGTCAACGGGGAGAGCGGCTTCCGGGACGGCTTCGCCCCGCTGCTGCCGGACACCGCCATCGCACTCGGTGATCTCGACGCACTGAGGCGTGAGCTGAAGCGCGGCGATGTGGCGGCACTGGTCGTCGAGCCGATCCAGGGCAAGGGCGTCCACGCCGCGCCGCCCGGCTTCCTTCGCGCCGCGCAGGAGCTGCTGCACAAGCACAAGGCGCTCCTCATCGCCGACGAGGTGCAGACCGGCCTCGGCAGGACCGGGGACTTCTACGCGTACCAGCACGAGGAGGATGTCGAACCCGATCTGGTCTGTGTCGCCAAGGCCCTCTCCGGCGGCTATGTGCCGGTCGGGGCGACCCTCGGCAAGGACTGGATCTTCAGACGCGTCTACTCGTCGATGGACCGGGTCCTGGTCCACTCCGCGAGCTTCGGCTCCAACGCCCAGGCGATGGCTGCCGGGCTCGCGGTCCTCGCCGTGATGGAGGACGAGGAGATCGTCGCGAACGCGCGCCGCACCGGCGATCTGCTGCGCGGGCGGCTGGCCGCACTGGTCGACCGCTACGAACTCCTCCACGAGGTGCGCGGGCGCGGGCTGATGATCGGCATCGAGTTCGGCCGGCCGTCGTCACTGAAGCTGCGCAGCCGCTGGGCCATGCTGCAGGCGGCCCGTAAGGGGCTCTTCGCGCAGATGGTGGTGGTGCCCCTGCTCCAGAAGCACCGCATCCTCACGCAGGTCTCGGGTGACCACCTCGAAGTGATCAAGCTGATTCCGCCGCTGATGATCGGGGAGCCGGAGGCCGACCGGTTCGTCACGGCGTTCACCGCCGTGATGGACGACGCACACAGCGGGGGTGGACTGGTGTGGGACTTCGGCAGGACCCTGGTGAAACAGGCCGTCGCCAACCGCTGATCCGCGGGGCGTGAGGTTTGCCTTTGAGGCAATAAATTTGCCTCAAAGGAAAACTCCTGGCCCAATGGGTACATGAACACTCCAGACGGAGGGGTGGCCGACGAGCTGCCCGGGGTCGCGCCACGTCTGCGCGATCTGCGCCGCAGCCGTGGTCTCACCCTGGAGACCGCCGCTCAACGGGCGGAGCTGTCGCCCGCCCACCTCTCCCGGCTCGAAACGGGCCGTCGGCAGCCCTCGCTGCCGATGCTCCTCGGTCTGGCCAGGATCTACGGTACGACGGTCTCCGAACTGCTCGGCGAGACGCCCCCGGAACGGGAGGCGATCATCCGCGGCGGGAAGTTCGAGGGGGCCGAGGCCGACGGCTGGATGTACCAGCAGGCCGGCGGTTCCGGCCGGGCGATGCAGGCGCTGCGCGTCCGTGTTCCGTACGGCACGCAGGGCGATCTCGTGCGGGTCCATCCCGGCGAGGAGTGGCTGTACGTGCTCCTCGGACACCTCCGGGTCACGCTCGGGGACACCGTGCACGATCTCGCGCCCGGTGACAGCGCGCACTTCGACTCGCTCACCCCGCACCGGATCGCGGCCGTCGACCGCGACGGCGCCGAGCTGCTCTTCGTCCACACCCTGCTGCAGAGCCCCGCCGCCGAGCTGTGTCTCGGCGGCGGCATCCACCGTCGCTGACCGGCCCGTCCGGTCGCCAGAGAGAGGACTGTCATGTCCGATTCCGAGAACTACGACCCGCTCGGGTCCAACAAGAAGTACGAGGCCCAGGAGCGGAAGTTTCCGCGCGGCGTGGTGATCAGGCTGTTCGCCTACCTCATCGCCGGACACATCGTCGCGGGCTTCCTCTACCTGCTCTTCGAGGTGGCCGGCAAGGGCTGACCACCGCGACCGAGCGGTTCGCGCTACGCCTCGTCGAGGAGCCGGCCGCGCAGCCGCTCACGGGTCTCGGGAGCGAGCTTCAGCCCCTCGGAGAAATAGCGGTCCGTGTCGCCCCAGGTCTCGTCGATGGTGGCGAAGGCAGCCGCCAGATAGTCGGCATGGGCGCCGAAGAGCGGATTGAGCAGCTCCATCACCTCGGCCGACATGCCGTCCGCCGAGGTGTCGCTGCGGCGCACCTTGTAGCGGCGGTGGGCGTCGTTGGACTTCAGGTAGTCGGCCTCGATGGCGTCGCGCTCGACGCCGACCGCGAGCAGCGACACCGCGATCGACAGACCGGCCCGGTCCTTGCCCGCGGCGCAGTGCATCAACGCCGGAACGCTGTCCTCGGCCAGGGCGTGCAGGACCCGGCTGTGCTCGGCGGTACGGTCCAGGATGATCGAGCGGTACGAGGCGATCATCCGGTTCGTACCCTTGCCGTCGGCCAGGATCGAGCGCAGCTGGTCGAGGTCGCCGTCGCGGACGAGGCGCCAGAACTCGGCGCCTTCGGCGGGGTCGGAGAGCGGGATGCCGACATTCCGCACGCCGGGCAGCTCGATGTCCGCGCCGTCGAGCCGGTGGTCGGCCTCATTGCGGAAGTCGAAGACCGTGTGCAGACCGAGACCGCTGAGAAAGGCGGAGTCCTCGGCGGTGGCGTGCGCGAGGTGACCACTGCGAAAGAGCCGCCCGTACCGCACCCGCCGGCCGTCGACGGTGGGCAGGCCGCCCACATCGCGGAAGTTCCGGACGCCCGCCAGCTCGGGTTCCGTCGACGGGATCTGCGGCAACTGCTGCGTCACAGTCTCTCCTGGAGTGTCTGGCGTCGACGCGAGTCGCCGACTGGGCCACTTCCGCGACGATACGACATTGGTTCCCCAGGCAATCATCTCGGTCATTCCTTGTCGATACCCCGGCGAACAGCCTTGCTCCGGCGGCGAATCCGTCTGGTGAATTCTTCGTCCGGACCGTTGCCCGCCCGCCCGGCAACGGTCGATGATGTGCGGAACTGTTGGAATGTGGGGGGCGCAATGATCGAGACTGGCGGCAAGGGCCGGACCTGGCTTCTCACCGGGGCGGGCAGCTGCTACGCGCTGCGGCTCACGGAGCGGGACGAGCTGGTCCATCTGCACTGGGGTCCGCGGATCTCCCTGGCCGCGGCACAGGCGCTGGCGGCGGCGCCGGAGCAGTCCGTCCGGAGCTTCGAGTCCCCGCTCGACGGCCGTGAGGAGTACCCGGTGGAGGGCGGCCCCCGGTTCGTCCGCCCGGCGCTCTCGGTACGGACCCCGGAGGTCCGTGGTACCGAGTGGGCCTTCGCCGACGCCACGGTGGACGGGGACGAACTCCGGATCGGCTTCACCGACTCCCTGCACCGGCTCGCCCTGACCCTGCACTACCGGATGCGGGACTCTTCCGACGTCATCGAGCGGTGGGCCACCGTCGCCCACGCCGGGCCGGACGGTGCGCCGCTGGAGCTGCTGCGCGCCGACGCGGCCGCCTGGGCGCTGCCCGCCCGCGACGGCTGGCGGCTGAGCCGGCTGCACGGCCGCTGGGCGGCGGAGTCGCAACTCGCCCGGGCGGAGCTGATGTACGGCGAGAGCGTCATCTCCAGCAGGCGTGGTCACACCGGGCACCAGTCCCTGCCGTGGGTCGCACTCGACGCCGACGGCGCGGCGACCGAGGAGAGCGGCGAGGTGTACGGCTGTGCGCTCGGCTGGTCCGGGTCGTGGCGGATCTCCGTGCAGCGGCTGCCCGACGGGCTCGTGCAGATCACCGGCGGTGCCGGGCACGACGACGCGGGGCTGCTGCTGCTCGCACCGGGAGAGTCGTACGTCACACCCGTCTTCGCCGGTCTGTGGAGCGCGGAGGGGTTCGGCGGGGCGAGCCGGGCCTGGCACGCCTGGCAGCTGGCCCAGGTGATTCCGGACGCGGGGAGTCTGCGGCCGGTGCTCTACAACTCCTGGGAGGCGACGGGCTTCGGCATCGCGCAGGAGCAGCAGCGCGCCCTCGCCGAGCGCGCCGCCGCGATGGGCGTCGAGCTGTTCGTCGTGGACGACGCGTGGTTCGGGCAACGCACCAGCGACCGGGCGGGGCTCGGTGACTGGACGCCGAATCCGGACCGATTTCCCGGCGGGCTGGGGCCGCTCGCCGACGAAGTGCACGGTCTCGGCATGCAGTTCGGTATCTGGGTCGAGCCGGAAATGGTCAATGCCGACAGTGATCTCTATCGTGCGCACCCCGATTGGGTGCAGCACTTCCCCGGGCGGACACGGACCGAGTTCCGTAATCAACTGGTGCTCAATCTGGCCCGCGCCGATGTGCGGGAATATCTCTGGGAACAGCTGGACGCACTGCTCTCCAGTGCGCGCATCGACTATGTGAAATGGGACTTCAACCGCTCCTTCACCGACGCGGGCTGGCCGGGCGAGGGGTATCCGCAGAAGCTCTGGACCGAGCATGTCGACGCCCTGTACGCGCTGATCGACCGGCTCCGGGCCGCGCACCCCGCGGTCGCCTTCGAGTCCTGCTCGGGCGGCGGCGGCCGGATCGATCTGGGGATTCTGTCCCGTACGGACCAGGTGTGGACCTCGGACAACACCGACCCGCTCGACCGCCTCGCCATCCAGGAGGGCTTCGGCCAGATCCATCCGGCCCGGGTGATGGCCGCCTGGGTCACCGACAGCCCCAACGTCCAGCTCAACGGCAGGGTCAGCTCACTGCGCTTCCGTTTCGTGAGCGCGATGGCCGGTGTACTCGGGGTCGGTGGTGACCTCACCGAGTGGAGCGAGGAGGAACTGGCCGAGGCGCGGACCTGGGTGAATCTCTACAAGGAGATCCGGCCGGTGGTGCAGCAGGGCTCGCTGTACCGGCTGCGCGCCCCGCGCGGCGGGCTCAGCGCGGTCCAGTACGTCCACGGGGACGAGGCCGTGGTCCTGATGTGGCTGGAGGCGCAGCGGTACGGGGAGCGGCCCCCGGCCCTGCGGCTGCGCGGACTCGACCCCGCGGCGACGTACGCCTGCCTGGATACGGGGGCGGTGCACCACGGTTCGGTACTGCTTCATCAGGGGCTGCACACCGGGCTTCGGGGGGACCTCGACGCAGGGGTGCTGAGGCTCCGCCGCGAACGATGAGCATGACATGTCCGGAATGGCATGATTTGGAATAACTTGCCCCATGTGTACGGCAGATGGTCGTCCGTTCGTGAGCGGGATCATATCCGTGACGGTGCGTACCGGCGGGGCGGTCGGGTATTCCGTGCGCGGCGCGGAAAGCCAAGATCCTTAATCCACGGAGTGTGACGGGAATTCCGCGCCGAATTCCTGGCGGGGATTCCGGTACGGAACCAGTGGCTTGTTCTCGCCGTCCCGACTCGCTTACGGTCGCCGTCAATCCGGACGGACCGCCTAATCCTGCCGCCGCCCGGAATTCGCATCCACTCATCGTGTGGCAGGAGCGGGGGAACCAGGTAGGCCGCCGATCGGAGAAATCTGGCCGGCTCGGGGTGAAGTCGCGCTCAGCGCGTCCGGGCATCTCCAGCCCGAACCCGACAGCTCACCTCGTAGGCGCCGGAGAGGAAGCACTTCATGCCCATATCGGGTAAGCACCGTCGTACGAAGACCCGCACCATCGCCCGTGGCATTGCCGCCGCAGGCGCCGGCGGCGCTGTCATCGCGCTGCCGCTGCTCGGCGCCACCGGTGCCAACGCCGCCCCGGCCGCCGCCCCGCAGTCGGTCTCCGCCGCCACCACGCACGCCGCTCCGGCCAAGCCGGTCGCGCAGAAGCAGGCCGCCACCACGACGTACTCCGTCGTCTCCGGCGACTGGCTGTCGAAGATCGCCGCCGAGCACAAGATCGAGGGCGGCTGGCAGAAGCTGTACCAGGACAACCGCGAGGTCGTCGGCGACGACCCCAGCCTGATCTTCCCGGGCATGAAGCTGACCCTCGGCGGCAAGGCCTCGGGTGACTCCGCGCCCACCGGCGCCGGTGCGGGCGCGGCCCTCCCGTCGAAGGCCCCCGAGGTTCCCTCGACCGCGAAGAAGTCCGCCCCGGCCAAGTCCGCCCCGGCCAAGGTGTCGACCGTCACGGAGTCCAAGACCTCCGCCCCGGCCGCTCAGAGCAATAGCTCCGGCTACGCCCACCCGGTCCCCGGCAACCACACCACCGGCTACCGCGCCTCCGGCTCCAACTGGTCCAGCGGCAGCCACACCGGGATCGACTTCCCCGTCTTCACCGGCACCAGCGTGAAGTCCATCACCTCCGGCACCGTCGTCGCCGCCGGCTGGGGTGGCGCGTACGGCAACCAGGTCGTCATCAAGCACGCCGACGGCCACTACTCGCAGTACGGCCACCTGTCCTCGATCTCCGTCTCAGCGGGTCAGTCCGTGAGCACCGGTCAGCAGATCGGTCTCTCCGGCGCCACTGGCAACGCCACCGGACCGCACCTGCACTTCGAGGTCCGCACGGGCCCGGCGTACGGCTCGGACATCGACCCGATCGCCTTCCTGGCTTCGCACGGCGTCTACGTCTGAGCCGAACGGACAGGCAGTTGAGCAACACGGCATGACCTGAGTCACACAGTAGGGGCGGTGCGCCGGCGGCGCACCGCCCCTACTGCTTATTCCTCCTTTACCAAAACCTGACCGGGTGGTCTATCTCACCACCCGTCAACCCCTTATTACGGTCGCGTAGGTCACATTCGGCGGTGCAGGATAAGCGTTTGTGGCAGACGATTCGAGAAAAAATCAACGTGGCGTCAACAACCGACACGGCGTCATCGGGTCGTACGCAGCGATTGGCGACAGCTTCACCGAGGGAGTGGGCGACCCCGGTCCGGACGGGACCTTCGTCGGCTGGGCGGACCGGTTCGCGGTACTTCTTGCGGACCAGCTCCCGGACCATGATGCGGAATCGAGCACCGACGGCTCCGCGCACGGGAATTTCAGGTATGCCAATCTCGCCGTACGCGGACGCCTCCTCGACCAGATCGTCGAGGAGCAGGTGCCGCGCGCCAAGGAGCTCGCACCCGACCTGGTGAGCTTCTGCGCGGGCGGCAACGACATCATCAGGCCCGGTACCGACCCCGACGACGTGGCCGAGCGCTTCGAGCGCGCGGTCGCCGAGCTGACCGAATCGGTCGGCGCCGTGATGGTCACCACCGGCTTCGACACCCGTGGCGTTCCCGTGTTGCGCCATCTGCGCGGCAAGATCGCCACCTACACCGCCCATGTGCGGTCCATCGCCGACCGCTACGACTGCCCGGTCCTCGACCTGTGGTCGCTGCGGTCCGTCCAGGACAGGCGCGCCTGGGACGACGACCGGCTCCATCTGTCGCCCGAGGGACACACCAGGGTCGCGTTGCGCGCCGCCCAGGTCCTCGGTCTCGATGTGCCGGCCGACCCCGACCAGGAATGGCCCCCGCAGGCACAGCGCGGCACGCTCGAAGTACGGCGCGACGACATCCACTGGGCGCGCGAGTACCTGGTGCCGTGGATCGGCCGACGGCTGCGTGGTGAGTCCTCCGGCGACCATGTCGAGGCCAAGCGGCCCGACCTGCTGCCGCTCTGACCCTGCCGCCCCGCCAGAGCCTGTCCGGTGACCCACGACCGGAGCCGCGACCGTGGCATCCTCGCCCGCCGGACGGGCCCGAGTGTCAGGCCCGTCCGGCGGATCGCGGCCGTTCGGCGGATGCGGCTTGGGCAGCGGATCCGGCTTGTCCGGCGAGCGACGACAGCGGCGGCGCCGGTATCCGCTCCAGCACGCCGCCCGCGAAGACGTCGTACAGCGGCAGCGTCTCCAGATGCACATAGCCGATGTGGCAGTCGCAGACGGCCAGCGGGCAGGCGCGCGGGCCCAGCGAGCGCCGGTAACTGCCGTCGTAGAGGTTGCCGAGTTCCGCCGGGACGAAATGGCAGCGCCGCACCGTGCCGTCACCGTCCACCGAGACGACCGACTCGCCCGTCCGGCACGGCAGTCCGGCCGAGCGGTGCGGATGCCGGCTGTACGGGAAGAGCGGGTCCAGGGCCGTCCAGCGGTCCGCCTCCTCGTCCGTGTAGGTGTGCCCCTCCGCGGCGTTCACCCAGAGATAGACCTTGTCGGACAGTGCTGCCCGCAGCCGCCGGGCCTCTTCGAGATGGTCGTCGAGCCCGACGACACCGACGCTGTGGCGAATGCCGAGCGCGGTGAGCTCTCCGCACTTGCCGAGGAACCGCTCGTACGGCGTCTGCCCCGGGTGGTACGTGCACCACAGGGCGATCTTCTCGCGGCCGGCCTCACCCGCCTCCGCCAGCCAGCCCGTTCGGCCGCTGAGGTTGGTCTGGATCGCGACCCGGCCGATGTGCGGCAGTCGCGCCAGCTCGACCAGCGCGCGCCGGTACCAGGAGCGGACCAGACCCTCGCCCCAGGGCGTGAACAGGACCGAGATCCGGTCACCGGTCTGCGCCGCGGCCCACGCGGTGAACCGCTCCAGCGCGGCACGGTCGGCACGCAACTGCTCCCGGCTGTCGCGCCGCTTCGCGAACGGGCAGTACGGGCAGTCGTAGTCGCAGGACGCGAGCGGGCCGCGGTAGAGGATGGTCAGGTCCATGGGCGCGCTCACTTCAGTTCGTACGCGGCCATTGCGGCTCGCACACCGGGGGAGAAGAGTTCCGGGCCGAGCGCGTCGGAGTGGGCCAGGCCCTCGGGGGAGAGCCGCAGCAGTCCGGACGCCCCGGCCGTCGCGTCGAGCCAGCCGCGCGCCTCGAACCGGGCCAGTTCGACGGGGAAGTCATCGGCCGGGGAGGTACCGAAGCGCTCCCGGTAGTCGGCCTGCCGCAGCCCCTCGGCCTGGAGGACGGACTGCAGGAGGTGGCGTCGGCGCGCCTCGTCGCCGTCCACGTACCGCCCGACCTCGGCGCGCGAGAAGTCCTCGGTGGCGGTGTAGCCGTCGATGATGGCCCGAACCTCCCGCATCTCCACCGCGTAGTCGAAGGAGTAGTGCAGCTTCGTCGTGTACGAGCGGGCGCCGCAGCCCAGGCCGATCATGCCGTCGGTCTGGCAGGCGTAGTCGTCGGGGCCGTCCGTCCGCGGGGCGTCAGCGCGGCGGAACATCCGCATGGACACCTGCTCGTAGCCGTGGGCGAGGAGATGGTCGCGGCCCGCGCGGTACAGCCGCAGCCGCTGCTCGTCCCAGGCGGCGTCCGCCGCGGTCTCGCCGTCGGCGCCGAGCCGGCCGAGACCGGTCAACGGGCGGACGTACAGCGGGTAGAGGTACAGCTCCTCCGGCCGCCAGCCGAGCGCCGCGTCCAGCGAGGTGCGCCAGCTCTCCTCGGTCTGCCCGTCGATGCCGTAGATCAGGTCGATGTTGAGGACCGGGATGCGGGCATCGCGTATCCGGTCCAGGGCCGCCTCCACGTCGGCGCGCCGCTGCGGTCGCACCGCCGCACGCGCCTCGGCCTCGACGAAGCTCTGCACCCCGATGCTGATCCTGGTCGTACCGCGGTCGGCGAGGACGGCCAGCCGGTCGGCCGTCGCGGTCGACGGCGACGTCTCGACCGACAGTGCAACGGCCCGCAGATCGGCGCCCATCCGCTTCTCCGCGATGTCGCAGAGCCGTTCCAGCTCCGCCGCGGTCAGGAACGTGGGAGTGCCCCCGCCGAACGCCGCCGCGGCGAACCGCACCGGCTCCGCGTCGCCCAGCGCGTCGCGGACGGCGGTGGCCTGCCGGTCCAGCGCGTCGAGATAGCGGGTCGTCAGCTCGTCGGGAGCGCCGATCCGGGTGAAGAGATTGCAGAAGCCGCAGCGGACCTCGCAGAACGGTATGTGGAGATAGAGGGAGAGCGCGTCCTTGCGCTCGGCCGCCCACAACTCGCGCAGCACCGGCCGCTCGGCGAGCGGCCGGTAGGCCGTCTTGTGCGGATAGGCGTACACATAGCTCTGGTACGGGCGGGTGGACCGCGCGACGGTCGTGGTGCGGCTCATGATGCGGTGGCCCCCGGTTCCAGGAAGAAGTGCGCGTACGGAACGGTCCAGACGGACTCGTGGCCGAGCCGGTGACCGGTGTAGCCGTCGTCCCCGTACGCCGTTCCGTGGTCGGAGCAGACGATGGCGAAGCAACGGCGACGGCTGCTCGCGGCGGCGAAGAGCCGGCCGATGTGCGCGTCGACGTACTCCAGGGCGGCGGCATGGGTGGCGCGGGAATCGCCCGCCTCGCGGGTGGCACCCGGCTGGTGGAACCAGTTCGGCTGGTGCAGGGCGGACACATTGACGAAGAGGAACAGCCGCTGCTCGGCGGAGAGGTCGGCGACGACCTGCTCGGCGCGGGCCACCTGCGCCTCGAACGAGGTGGGCGACGCGACACCGAACTCCGGTTCCCAGTGGCTCTCCTGGAACAAGCCGGGCAGTACCGAGCCCAGCGGGCCCTGCCGGTTGAAGAAGCCGACACCGCCGACGCACACCGTGCGGTACCCCGCACCGGCCAGTGCGGACAGCAGATCGGGGGTGTCGAAGACGAAGGTCCCCGAAGCGGTGGACTCGCTGCCCGCGAAACGTGCCGCGAACAGCCGGGGGTGCGGCCCCGGGCCGGCCGGGGTGGGCAGGAACCCCGCGAAGATCGCCTGGTGCGAGGCGTACGTGAAGCTGCCGGGCGCATGCCGCTTCTCCCAGACACCACCCGGCAGATGGCGTGCCAGATGCGGGATGCGACCGGCTGCGGCGAGCTCCGCCGCCACGTCGTAGCGCAGCGTGTCGAGGGTGACGAGCAGCAGGTCGTGGGTGCCCACGATCTCGCTCATGTCCGGGTTCCGGGCCCCCACGAGGGCGGGCGCGGTGTCAGGGAGTGGCGGTTGCACGGTGGTTCCTTGCTCTGTTCAGTACGGCGGCGACCTGCGCCGCGTAGGTGTCCTGGCCCTCGGCGCCGCTGCCGGGGAGTCCGGTCAGTCGCGGAAGCAGATCGCCGAAGGCGTTGACCTCGCCGACGGCGAAGCGCCGCCAGCCGGTCGAGGGCAGCAGATCGACGCCCACGCACAGCGTGTCCGGGAAGCACGCCGCGGCCCGTTCGCACAGGGCCAGGGCCTCGGTCCAGCTGCTGCCCGCGGCCTCGACGGCCGCACGGACGTCGTCGAGGTCTCCGCGCGTGCCGCCGAGGTGAAGATTGGTCATGGGGGAGTCGCTGGTGCGCACGACGGCATGGGTGGCCCGGCCCGCCACCACCACGACCCGCAGATCCGCCGCCCGGCCGCACTGGGTGGCCTTGGGCAGCCAGCGCTCGATGTGCAGCCCGTCCGGCGCGAGGGCGTCGACGATCGCCGCGACCTCCCGCTCCGTCGTGCAGCGACGCACCCGCAATGAGTTGAAGAGCCGGCCGGCCGTGTCCCGCTCCACCGATGTGGTGGCCCTGACCCGGCCGGGCCCGGCCGTCTCGACGGCCAGGACCCCCGAGGCGGACGATCCGTGCGCGAGCTTCACGAAGGCCCTGGGCATGTTGTGGGCCGTCATCCGCTCGCGTACGTCCGCCCAGTCGCGCACCTCGGGCGCCGCGGCGCCCGAGGTCGGCGAGGCAGGTACACGCACTCCGGCGTCGTCCAGCACGGCATGGCAGAGCCGTTTGTCGAAGAGCACCGCGACATCGCCCGGGTCGTCCAGCAACGCGGCACCGGAAGCGGCGGCCGCCTGAGCCACCGCCCGTACGGCATCGGTGAACCGGGCGTACCACAGGGCGGTCCCCTCGACCCTGGTCGGATCGCCGACCGCCCTCAGTAGCCGCTCCACCTCGGCGTCCTCACCGGGCGAGTCCATCCGTACGGTCTCGCCCGGCCGGAAGGCGGCCTCGCCGCGCAGGACGTCCAGCCAGGACACCACACGCGCCGCGGGCAGCCCGGCGGCGCGCACGGCGTCCTGGAAGAGCGCGACCCGGCGGTTCCCGGGCACCCCCACGACGGCGAAGCGCGGCGCCGGGCCGGCCGTATTACTCGCTGACGGCGACATAGCGCTCGTCGTCCTCTTCCGGATCCCAGTACTCGACCTCGTCGATCTCACTGTTCACCCGGTCGGAACCGAGCAGGTTCCCAAGACGCTCCACCAGCGCGTCGCTGATGTAGTGGTGGTGCAGATCCAGCGAGGTGAGATGGGTGAGCGGCTGGCCCGAGAGCAGCGCTTCGGCGCCCGCGTCGCTCAGGGTCCCCATCGCGAGGGAGAGCGACTCCAACTGGGCGACGACCGGTGCGGAGGCCACGGCGGCCGCGATCTCGTCCTGGATCTCGCTGTTCTGCAGCCCCAGATGGCGCAGCGCGGGGAACGCCGCACCGGACAGCAGCGGAGCGAGGTCGTCGACCGTCGCTTCCCCGCCGTACTCGGTGACGCCGAGCCAGAGTTCCAGGTGTTCCAGCGCGGGCAGCTCCGAAGCCCCGACCGCCCGTACGACGCTGGACGGCAGACCGCCGGACTCGAACCGCAGCTTCTTCAACGACGTGTGCCGAACCGGCCGCAGATCGAGTGTCGTCCGGCCCTCGATCCGCTCGCCGCCCCCGCGTACCGTCAGCTCCTCCAGCTGACCGAACGCCTCGATCAGCGGGGTGATATCGGACATGATCAGCCACGACACCTCGCACTCCTCGCTGACCACATCGGCGAGGAAGAGTGCCCGCAAGGCCGGGAAGCGGTCCGCATGACCGGTCAGCAGATCAATGACGGGAGCGACGGACTCGTAGTCCCCCTGCCACCAGGGACCGATCAGCAGGGCCCGGACACGTGAAGTGTCGACCGTGTCCAGGAAGTGCTGCCAGAGCGTGGCGAACGTCGGATCGCCCTCCCAGTCGCTCTCCAGCCGCCACGCGACCGCGTCGGTGGCCGGGAGGGGCTCGGCGCGGGCACCGTCAGGTCCCGGCAGGGTCAGGACCGGAAGACCATGAAACGTCTCGGGGTGTTCGATGTCGGTCATCGCCCATCACTCCGAAACCGCGGGGTAGCGGCCTTCGACGCCGCGGTTGCCCCAGGGCTCCTCGCGTTCCGACAGATCGACGCGCACGCCATGCGGCTCCAGCGCCTGAGCGATCCGGCGCTCCATCTGCTCGGTCATGAAGTGGTGGTGCAGATCGAGCCGTTCGAGATGGGTGAGCGGCTGGCCGTCCAGCAACGCCGCCCCGCCCTCGTCGCCCAGCGTGCCGTTCGACAGGTCGAGGACGCGCAGCTGGGCCACGACCGGGGCGCCCGCGACGGCCGTCGCGATCTCGTTCTGCAGCTCGCTGTTGCGCAGACCGAGGTGGGTGAGCCTGGGGAAACGGGAGCCGGAGAGGAGCGGCGCCAGGTCCGCCACATCGGCGTCGCCCCCGTACGCGGAGACGCCGAGCCAGAGATCGAGCCGCTCCAGCGCGGGCAGCTCGCTGTCCAGAATGCCGCGGATCACACCGACCGGCAGACCACCGGTCTCGATGGTCAGCGAACGCAGCCTCTCGTGCTTCGAGGGTGGGAAGACCAGCTCCGAGCCGCCGCGCACACCCAGTTCCAGCAGTCCTGGGAAGGCCGTCAACAGCGCCGTGACGTCCGACTGCTCGATCCAGGAGATCTCGTTCTGCTCCAGGACCATGTCGCCGACGAACACGGCTTCCAGCGACGTGAACCGGTCGGCCGCGCCGATGACCAGATCGATCGGGTAGGACGAGGTCTCCTCGTACGCCTCGCCCCACTGACCGATGATCAGCGCACGGACTCCGGCCGGGTCGACCGCCGCGAGGAACGCCTGGAACGCCTCTTCCCAGGTCATCTCGGACTCGTCGTCGTACGGATCGACCGAGATGCGCCAGGCCGCCGCATCGGCGGCCTGGGTGGGCACTTCACCCGTCGCGTGCTGGAAGTCGACCACGGGAAGGCCGAGCAACTCGTGCAGATGGTCCACACCGGACATGACCCTGAGCTCCTGGTACTGGGGGACGGCTGATGTCTGCAAGGTGTATCAAGCCGCACTGACAACGGCGCCACCGGGACGGGTCGCACGTGCCCGCCGACTTCAGCGGGAGCCGGTCGCCGGGAACCCGCTACGAGTATCAATGTCAGACCCTTCCCTTAGCGTTTTTCTCGTGGCCGGCACAACGGGTGCGGTCATCGAGGGGAGACGTCTGTGTACCGGCAGGGCGATGTACTGATCGTGTCGTTGGAGGAGTCGGCGGTGCCCGCGCATCTTGTGGACGCGCCGGGCGAACCGAGGGACGGCCGGGGGCGCATGATCCTCGCGCTGGGCGAGGTCACCGGACATGCGCACGCGGTTCAGGGACCTGGCCGGCTGATGCGCGAGGCGGGAGCCTTCGGGCCGATGCTGCTTCACCTTCCCGACGGCGGGCGGGTGGTGCACGAGGAGCACGCGGCGATACCCCTGTCGAAGGGCTGGTACCGCGTGGTGCGCCAGCGGGAGTACGCGCCGGGAGCGGTCCGCATCGTGGCGGACTGAGGCGGGCCGAGGCGAACTGAGTGGGCCTCGGTGAGCCGGAGGGCGCCGGATCGGCGACGCACGCGAACGCTCCGGATCGCTGAAGGGCACAACGCGCAACGCGCAACGCACAACGCGCGAACGCAAGACGCGCGAGCGCACCACACCGAAACGCAGAACGCGCGAGCGCAGACCACCGAACACCGAACACCGAACACCGAATTCAGGGACGGGGAAGACCGATGCAGTACGTGGACTCATGGCGGGGCGTGGCAGCGGCGACCGGCGCGGCGGACCGGGCCGCGGCCGAGGACGGGCTCCGGCTCGCCTACCGCAGCGCAGGACTTGCCGAGCCGGAGCGAATCCTCTGGGTCGACTCACCCAGGGCCGCCGTGGAGGCCGTGGAGAAACTCGTCGACGCCGGACGCTCGGTGCGTGACGAGGTACGGACCCGGCCCTGGGCGGAGGAGCGGCGCAGGATGTACGACGAGCTGGGCCCGGCGGGCTGGTCCGCCCTGTGGTCCGCCACGGGGGCGCAGCTCTGGGAGACCACGGCGGCGCTCGCCGAGCGGATCAGGGCCGGTGTCGTCGCGGAACTCGCGGAGCGCCCCGAGGACGAGTCAGATGTCCGGCTGGTGCTGCTCGACGCGGTCCTCGGCCAGCACGACGCGGCCTGGCTCGCCGCGTTCGACGGCCGGGGTGACCGGCTGGACGGCCTGGCCGAGGTGGCCAGGCACGCGGGCTGGTGGTGGCCCTACGAGCGCGTCGTGGTGATCAGCGAGCGACCGGAAGCGCTGCACCGGGACGAGGCGGGCCGGCTGGACCGCGGGGACGGCCCGGCGCTCGCCTACCGCGACGGCTTCGCGCTCCACGCCTGGCGTGGCATGCCCGTGCCCGCCGAATTCCTCGCGGAACTGAACTCCCTGACTCCCGAACGGATACGTGAGGAGGAGAACGCGGAACTGCGCCGCGTCATGCTGGAGTTCTACGGCTACGACCGATACCTCACCGAGGCGGGCGCCGAGCCGGTCCACCGGGACGAGACGGGAGTCCTGTGGCGGATCGCGCTGGACGGCGACGAGGACGTGGTCATGGTCGAGGTGGTCAACTCCACCCCGGAGCCGGACGGAACCCACCGCACCTACTGGCTGCGGGTCCCGCCGGCCACGAGGACCGCGAAGGAGGGTGTGGCCTGGACGTTCGGACTCCAGGAAGAGGTGTACGCGCCCCTGCGCCAGACCTGACCGTCGTCGGCCGGCCGGGTGGAGCGGCCCTTCGGCCGCCACCTCCCGGCCGGTACCCGAAGAGGAGGCGTTTCAGGCCGTCAGCGTCGCGTGATCGATGCCGAGTTCGCGGGCGAGGGCCTCATCGGTCCAGGTCAGCATCGTGGCCCGGGAGAGCGGGCCCGCGTACGACGTCATCTGCACGGCCAGGCCGTCCAGCAGGGCAGTCAGCCGCCAGGCCACGGACATCGGGTCGTCGCAGTGGAATTCACCGGCGGCCGCGCCCTCCTCGATGACCTCGGCCAGTTCGGCCTTCCACTGCTGGTCGAGATCGCCGGCCACGTTGCGCAGCGCCGGGTCGCGCAGCGAGGCCGCCCAGCCCTCGATCCAGAGCCGCCAGCCCTTGGCCTGGCCCGTCGGCGCGTACCAGCGGACGGCGGTGCGCAGCCGCCGTACCGCACTCGTGCGGCGGCTCAGCAGCTTGCGCAGGTGGGCGAGGTCGGCTTCGGCGGCATGCGCGAAGGCGGCCGCGACCAGCTTCTCCTTGGTCGAGAAGTGGTAGAGGACAAGCGCGTTGCTCACGCCGAGCACGGAGGCCACGTCCGCGATCCGTACCGCCGCGACCCCGCGCACCTCGATCTGCTCGACGGCAGCCCGCAGAAGTTCCTCGCGTCGTTCCGCCACGCTCAGCCGTACTCTCGCCACGGCGTCACCCTAACGAATGCGCGGGGTCCGGACAGGCTCGGGGCGGAGGTTCCTGGGGCCCCTGGCCGCCGCCGTCCCCGGCGAAGACCTGCGCGGCGACCGCGGCACTCTTCGGGGCGGGGGCCCGGTGGTGACCGGTGTGGGGAGCGACGGCGGTGCGGAAGCGGGTGAAGCCGCACGCAGCAGAGGCGAGTGTCGGTTGTCGGCCGTCGGCCGGAACTGCCGTGATCCGGTACGCAGTCGGGATCAGCGGTACCAGCCAAAGCGTTCCGCCATCACCGGCAGCCGGTCCGCGACGATGGCATGTGCGGCGGCCCGCGGCGTGCAGTCGTCGGCCTCGGCGCGGGCCAGCATCAGATCGATCAGGGACCGCATCGAGCGGCGGGTGCGGCCGAACGCCTCGTCGGCGTCCGCGCCGATGTCACCGAACAGGGTCCACCACCACCAGGCGTTCGTACCGGAGTTGACCACCACATCCGGCAACACCGTGATCCCGCGCGCCGCGAGCAGCGCCTCCGCCTCGGGGAGCACCGGCATGTTGGCCGCCTCCACGATCCAACGAGACCGTATCCGGGTCTGGTTGGTGGCATCGATCGTGTACGAGACGGCCGCCGGTACCAGTATCTCGGCGTCCTGCGCCAGCCAGGCTTCGGCGGGCAGCTCCCGGTCCGCGTCCCGGAGCGCGCGGCGGTCCACCGTTCCGTACCCGTCCCTGGCGGCCAGCAGCGCCTCGACGTCCAGGCCGGCCGGATTGGCGATCGTGCCCTTGATGTCGGCCACGGCCACCACCTTCAGCCCGGCCCGTGCCAGGAAGCGCGCCGTCGCCCCGCCCATGGTGCCGAGCCCCTGTACGGAGGCCGTCGCCTCCCGGTACGGAACGCCCGCCCGGTCCAGTGCCGCGAGCGCCGACTCGGCGACCCCGCAGCCGCCGACCAGTTCGTCGAGCCCGATGCCGTCCACCTCGACGGCGAACGCGTCGGCGAGCCGCCGCCGGGCCGCCGTCTCGTCGTCGAGCAGCGGATAGACGGCTTGGACCGTGGAGATCAACCCGGCCTCGGCCGCCGCCCGGTCCACGAGGTCCTGGGTGAGCCCCAGGTCCTCGCCCATCGTCCACACGTTCTCGATGTACGGGCGCACGGCCCGCAGATAGCGCACGAGAATGCCGTACGCCTCCGGGTCGCGCGGGTCGCAGTCGATGCCGCCCTTGGCGCCGCCCAGCGGTATACAGCGGGCGTCCGTGTCATCGGCGTCGAAGTGGAGGGCCTCCTTCATCGTCATGACACGGGCCAGTCCCGTCACCTCGTCCAGCGTGCAGCCCGCCCGCATCCGCAGCCCACCGCTGGCCACCCCCCGCACCAGCCGGTCCACGACCAGATGCCCCTGACGGCCGGTGACGTGATCGGTCCAGGTAAGCGATATCAGCGGCGCCGTGGGTGCGGCGGAGGGGGACACCGGAGGTGTCGTCATGGGGGGCTCTCCTCGGTCACGGTGATCATGGTGGGCCCGGGGTGGGGGCGGGGCATTGCCTCCCGCTTCGGACGGGTCGACACCAACGGGTCGGTCTACTGAATCGCCGGTCAGTATCGGGAGGCGGAGCCACTCATGTCAATGCGGCCACTGCTGAATCGTCGTTCAGTGGCTGGACCGCATCGGTCAGGGGCTCGCGGGGCGCTCCACCTCGCACCGGTCCTTGAAGCCCTGGCTGGTCAGACCAAGGGCGGAATTGGTGCGGGAACGCATGTTCTCCACCGCGACCATGGTCGTCAGCTCGACGAGCGCCGCCTCGCCGAGTGTGGTGCGCAGCCGCTCCACCAGCTCGTCCCCGACTTCGGGCGGGGTGAGGCTCATCGCCTCCGCGTACGCCATGACGTCACGCTCCAGCGGGCTGTACGCCTCGCTCTCGCGCCACACCGGTACGTCACGCAGCTTGCGCGGGTCCATGCCGTGCCGGTGGTTCTCCCAGTAGCCGAAGTCCATGCACCAGCTGCAGCCGATGGTGGTCGCGGACGCCATGACGGCCAGGGCCTTGAGCTGCGGGTCCAGCTTCTTCCAGCGTCCCACCGCCAGTTCGAAGCGGCTCCCGGCCCACAGCACTCCGGTGTGGTGGGCGGTGGCCCGCAGGGGATCGATGACCTTGCCGTATGTACGGTTCGAGTACCACGAAGCGGCGCGGAAGAGGAGGCTGCGGGGCGGGTCGAGCGAGATGCGGGCGGTCATGGCCGGTCTCCTTCGTTACGGCTCGGATGCCGTCCGGCGGTGTCGTGGGACGCCGTCGGCGGGCTGTGTTCACGGGTGTGACGGACGGGGATCTCTCGGATGTGACACGGGAGTACGGCGGATCCGGAATCCTGCGGCGGGTACGGACGTTGGATCCGGCATGACGGGAATCGACGCACAGCAGGAAGCGCTGCTCGGGCTGCTCGGCGAGGAGAGCGGTGGCGTGCTCGTGACGCTCAAGCGCGACGGCAGGCCCCAGCTGTCCAATGTCAACCACTCCTACTATCCCGGGGAGCGCGTCGTCCGCGTCTCGATCACCGAGGACCGCGCGAAGACGAAGAACCTCCGCCGCGACCCACGGGCGAGCTACCACGTCACCAGCGCGGACCGCTGGGCGTGGACGGTGGTGGACGGCACGGCCGAGCTGTCCCCGGTCGCCGCCGATCCGCACGACGCGACGGTGGAGGAGCTGATCACGCTCTACCGCGACGTCCAGGGCGAACACCCCGACTGGGACGACTACCGCAGAGCCATGGTCCGTGACCGCCGGGTCGTGCTGCGACTGCGCATCGAGCACGCGTACGGGCAGCCGCGTGGCTGACGGAGAGCGGTCCGGCGGCCGGTCCGGCGGCCGCTCCGCTCGCACTGTCGTACCCCCCACCCATAATGAGACGACATCGACTCCCTCTGGAGATGCTGTGAACGGCGCTGACTCCTTGCCTCCGCTCCGCACCCGGCTGCGTTCGCTGCGCCCCGCCGCATTCGGCGCCGATCCGGGCGGTGCCCGCATGGAGCGCATCCGCCGCTCACCCAACTTCGCCGACGGCGTCTTTCAGAACCCCGTGGGGGCACGGACCAGACCGTCCGGATCCACCCTGGAGTTCGCGAAGGTCTACTTCCGCAAGGACGAGCGGGCGCGCCGGGCCCCGGCCGGCACCGTGCCGGTGCACGCCACCACCTACGCCGACCTCGCCGAGCCGCCCGCCACCGGGCTGCGGCTCACCTGGATGGGTCATTCCAGCGTGCTCGCCGAGATCGACGGCCGGCGGGTGCTTTTCGACCCGGTGTGGGGCGAGCGTTGTTCGCCCTTCGCCTTCGCCGGTCCCAAGCGGTTGCACCCCGTGCCGCTGCCGCTGGCCGCGCTCGGCCCCGTCGACGCGGTGGTGATCTCTCACGATCATTACGACCACCTCGATCTGCCGACGATCAAGGCCCTCGCGGGCACGGACACGGTGTTCGCCGTCCCGCTCGGCGTCGGCGCCCACCTGGAGCGGTGGGGCGTGCCCACCGACCGGATGCGCGAACTGGACTGGAACGAGACGGCGAAGATCGCCGGGATCAGTCTCACCGCCACCCCGGCCCGGCACTTCTGCGGCCGCGGCCTGCGCAACCAGCAGCACACGCTCTGGGCGTCCTGGGCCGTCGCGGGACCCGAACACCGGATCTACCACAGCGGCGACACCGGCTATTTCCCCGGCTTCAAGGACATCGGCGCCGAACACGGCCCGTTCGACGCGACGATGATCCAGATCGGGGCTTATTCCGAGTACTGGCCCAAGAACCACACGGACTGTACCCCACTCCCCGGTGGGTGGCCCGACATACATATGACGCCCGCTCAGGGGATCCAGGCACACCTTGACCTGCAAGGTGGCAAGCCGCACGGGGTCATGATGCCCATCCACTGGGGCACCTTCACCCTCTCCATGCACCCGTGGGCAGAGCCCGGCGAGTGGACCAAGGATGCCGCCGAGGAGGCCGAGCAGCCGGCCGCATTTCCCCGGCCGGGCGAGCCCTTCGAACCCGCGGGAACGCTTCCTCTCGATCCCTGGTGGCGGTCCGTGGCTGCCCCGATTGCACACCCCTGGCGCCGCAGCGAGGCAACGGACGTTGCTCAGGGTCAGGACAATCGCGATCTTGATCTTGCGGGTGAGCGGTGACTCGGGGAAGGGATGAAAGCCTGAACGCAATGACGCATTCGTTCGCCAAGGTGACGGAGGCCGAACAGAAGCAGGCGATCCAGGCGCTCGACGGTCCCCCTCGACGGGGGGAGGGCTACTGAGGCACGGCGGTCCATCCGTGATCCAGCAAGGGGACGCCCCGCTTTAGCGACCTCCAGGCTGCCCCGGCCGCAGCACCGGGCCGCCCCGTCCCGGGCGTTGCGGAGGTTGCGATCGGACAGATCCGCCCCA
This sequence comes from Streptomyces sp. NBC_01241, assembly GCF_041435435.1. Classification (NCBI taxonomy): domain Bacteria; kingdom Bacillati; phylum Actinomycetota; class Actinomycetes; order Kitasatosporales; family Streptomycetaceae; genus Streptomyces; species Streptomyces sp. NBC_01241. Next base: position 7,760,253 of record NZ_CP108494.1, read on the forward strand.
GCGCCGGCCGGGCAGCGCAGCGCGGCACGCTCTCCGGCTTGGTGCGGCAGACGCCTATAGCCGCCACACCGGAATGTCTCGACTGCGATCGCGTCCCGTACTTCTTCACCGACCAGTACGACCTGGGCATGGAGTACGCGGGCTACGCCGAGCAAGGTAGTTACGGGGACGTGGTGGTGCGCGGCGATCTCGCAAGCCGGGAGTTTATCGCCTTCTGGCTGGCCGGCGGTCGCGTCCTGGCCGGCATGAACGTCAACATCTGGCACGTCAACGGCGCGATCCAGCACCTGGTCCGCTCCGGCGAGGAGATCAACCGGGACAGGCTAGCCGACCCGGATTTGCCGCTGGAACAGCACGTACAGCCGTGGGCCGGCTCACGGGCTCGTCGGGCGCCCGCCCGCAGGGATGGGCGAGCCGGCGATGCCCCAGCGAGGCTGAGTCCCCTGTTTCATGCCCTCTCGCTCCGGCAGGTCGCAGTGCCTCAGCCAGGTCCGCATCGGTCAGGCCCGACGGATACCGGCGTGCCGATACGGACGGTTGCCCGCGTTCCCCTACACATGCGCGAGGCAATCACGCGATCGGGCAACCGAGTTGGCCCCCACCCGCAGCGGCACGGAGGGCTTCGACACCAGGGTCTCCTGGAACCTCGAACGGCTTCAACAACCTTGAGCTACCAAGACGCCCTTCCTCTATGCGCCGGTCGTCCCACGACCACCCGATCAGAACCGCCTTTCGATCCGCAGCCTCCTCGATCGACACAAAACGGCTTCTTACCGGATCCATTCCCCAACCGATCAAAAGGCGTGAGCGTGCCGAACCGCGTGGCACCTTCCACCCGTGAAAGTAAACAAGCGCTGGTATTCACGAGATCTCCTCCCCCCTCCCCTCCCCACCCGCAAGGAGTGAGCTGACATGACACAGCTACTCCCGACAGACGGCCGCGGCGTCCGCGACGCTCGTCTCCACGCCACATGCCGAAGCGCCCGGCGGACCACGGCCATCAGACTCCGGCGACAACGTCGCAGCCGCGACCCGCACTTTTCGCCGCTCCCCTCGCCCTGCGTTCCGCCGCCAGGTTCACCCTGCCGCCTCCGCGCCTCCGAAGAAGAGCAGAAGCCCATGTTTGCGACCAACTCAACCATCACGAGTCCGCTGCCCCCGCGAGGCTGCCCCCGCGAGGCTGCCGCCGCGAGGCGCTGCTCACCCTGCCGGCGCAGGAAGCACATGTCTCCGCCGCCCGTCACTTCACGGCGGACCTGTTGGAGAACTGGAGCATCCCCCAAAACGAGCGGGACTCCGCCGTCCTCATCGTCGACGAACTCGCCGCCAATGCCGCCCGGTACGGCCACGAGTACATGACGGTGCAGCTGGCCGTCGACCACCACACGCTGCACATCGTGGTCGTCGACTCCGGAACTGCCACAGAACGCCCCCACCATGACGTCGCCCCGGACGAGCACGGCCGCGGCAACGGCATCGTCGAGTGCCTCGCACAATCGACCGAGGTTCATCAAGCTCTGGACGGCCGCGAAGTCCACGCCTGCCTTCAGTGCTCGGCATGACCGAACCCAGTGAGGCTTCGGCTACTACGTCAGCGCGTCGCTCACCTGCCGACCGCGACGATCCGCAGGTCACGACCGTGATCCAGCGGATGCTTCCCACGGACCCCTGGTCATGCGGCCCAGGCGTTTCTGCCAGCGAGAACTCGAAGGTGAAATGCGATCCGTGTGTGTCGAGCAGTGGCCGGGCGACCGCCGGTCCGAGCGTGCACAGCCGCCGTGACCTGCGCATCGTCGTGGAACGTCGTCAGGGTGATCACGCGCGGCGGGGGAGTGTCAGCGCCCCGGTGGCGGCCAGACCGTCCATGCCGGGCGTCCGGATGTCGACCTGGGCGACGTCGGGTGCGGTCTCAGCGGCCCGCCCGTCCGCTACCTGGGTGCATACCGTGATGTCCGGGGTGGAGTAGATGCTCCACGCCAGTCCCCGCCGCGTGATCTCGTTGCCAAGGACGCGGCCCCGGAGCAGCCTTCACGGCCCTGCACGCCTCGACCGAAGGCCAGTCCCTCTTCGCCCGCGCCCTCACGAGCCACGTCATCGACGTCGTCACCCGCGCGCCCGCCTCCCTGACGAACCCGCCTGCCAGGGCACGGGTCGCATCGTTGGACACATACCAGTCCGATGTACTGCGGCTTCTCACCCAGGGGCTCTCCGACACCGACGTCGCCGCCGCGTCCCACGTGACCGAGGGCACCGTCAAAGGCCATCCAATCCAGGTAGTCGTCAGGCTCGGAGCGGAGCGCTGAACGCGCCGAAGCCGTACACATCGCCTTCCGCTCGGGGCTCGGTGGCGACGAGCGCTGACGCGGGCCATCAACGCCGGCCACGTGGGGCCGGCCGGTCGAGGCCTCACGCCGGGATGGTGAGGAGCTTCTGGCCGTTGCCGGCGTAGATGTCGAAGTGACTGATCGTTCCTGGGGACATGGGTACCGTCCCGGAAATCATGGCACCACTCGGGTACCTGCCCGCCTGCCAGGTGGCGGCGGTCGCCGTGGCGCCCGTGACCCCGACCGCTTGCAGCCTGCACGTGATTCCGGGGGGCGCTCCCTTGGCCGAGACCTGCAGGGCGCTGCCCCAGGCAGCGGGCGAGACCTTCACCGAGGCGGAAACGCCGGTGGCGGGGTCGCTTGCGGACAAGGTGCGGGACGGGGCCGGTGACGTCGCTGCGGGCTGTGCCACCTGGCTGCTCGTGGACGCGATGGTAGCCAGCCACGTGCCGCCCGACGCCGCCGCCGCGATGAGCGTCGTGGCCGCGGCGACCGCAGCCAGTTGCCTCCGCCAGACGGTACGACGCCGGGACGCGGCCTGCTGGAGCAACCGGTCGAGCCGGCTTCGCTGCGGTACGGCAGCGGCTGCAGGCTGCGGCTGCGCGGTCGCGGCGGCCCGCCGTACGAGCCGGTCGGCCAGTTCCTCGCTCGCTGCGGGCGCAGCCTCGCCCGCCGCCTCGACCTCGGCCTCGCTGACCTTGGCGAGCAGTGCGGGCAACCCCGCCAGTTCGGCATGCTCGGCCCGGCACTCGTCGCATTCCGCAAGGTGGGCGCGTACCTGCTCCGTCTCCGCCGGGGACAGCGTGCCCAGCACGTACCCGCCCAGGGAGAACCGGATGGCGTCACAGTCGGCATTCATGTTCCGCACCTCCTCCACGCCGCTGTCACGGCTCGATGCCCCGTTCCTGCAGCGCCAGCCGCAGCGCCTTCAAGGCGTAGTACGTCCGCGACTTCGCGGTGCCTACCGGAATGTCGAGCACCTTCGCGGCCTCGACCATCGTCCGGCCCCTGTAGTACGTCTCCAGCAGCACGGCCCGGTGTTCCGGGGACAGGGTCCGGATGGCGTCGGCCACCGCCCAGCTCTGCAGCGCCTGCTCGATCTCGTCTTCCCCGGGCGTCCGCTCCGCGACCCGTTCCAGCGCCTCGCCACCGACCTCGGTCGGCCTGGCCCGGCGGGCCCGGTGGGCGTCGACGACCAGATGCCGGGCAACCGTACACAGCCATGCCCGGGCGGGACCGCGTTCGGGATCGAACGCCGCAGGGTGCTGCCAGGCCCGCAGCAGTGTCTCCTGCACGACATCCTCGGCCCATTGCCAGTCCCCTGAGGTCAATCGCAGGACGAAATGGAACAGCGGCCCGGCATGCTCGGCGTACAGCGTGCGGAGCAGTTCCTCGTCCGCGCGGGAAAGGGTCCCCGTATCAGAGACACGATTCCCGGAGCGGTCCGGTTCACTCGTTGGACCGCGCTTCGGAAGACTCCACGGCATAGCGCGATCATCGCATAGTCCGCAAATCTTGCAAATCTCACAAAAGGTGCTTACGCACCGAACCGCGCGACCCTCGGCGCCCGTGGAACCCGACAAGGACTGATCCCCAGGAACCCTCCTCCATCCCACAGGAGTGAGCCGAGATGACCGAGATGGTTCCACTGCCCCTCGGGGCCTCCCCCGCCGTGCTGAAGATCAAGGCGGGTACGACGGTGACCTGGACCAACAAGGACACCGACGCCCACACCGTGACCAGCTCCGGATCGGGCGGGCCTGTGCGCTCGACACCGCTGACGACCGGCGCCACCTTCCGTCACACGTTCACCAGAGCCGGCACCTATGCCTACTTCTGCTCCATCCATCCCTTCATGACCGCGACCGTAGAGGTGACCCCATGAACCAGTACCCGGACAAGCACGGCGAGGCGCCGGGCGCCGTCCTCGATCAGCCGGCCGGCGACCACGGCATGACAGGACTCGCCTCCGCGAGGCGTCCGGCCTTCGTCATACGCCTGGTCATCGCCGCCACACTCGCCGGGAGCGGCTACATCCATGCCCAGCTCTACCTGGACGGGTATCGCTTCATCCACATCGTCGGCGACCTGTTCCTGCTCCAGGCGAGCGCCGCCTTCGCGGTCGCCGCGCTGATGCTGTTCGCAGCACCGGTGCTGCTCAGGGCCGCGGCTGCCGGCGTCGCGCTCGGTGCTCTCGCCGGGTTCACCGCCTCCCGCACGATCGGTGTGTTCGGGTTCACCGAACACGGTCTGCAGCCTGCCCCGCAAGCCCTGCTCAGCGTCCTGCTGGAATCCGGCACTCTGCTGATCCTTGCAGCCTGGCAGGCAGCCGCGACGGCCCGTCGTCCCGTAGCACCCAACGTCCCGTAGATCTCGACAAAGGGCTCCTCGCCCGTCGGGGCTGAGGGCCTGTCAGGAGCACCGATGAAAGAGTTGTTCACCGCAAAGTGGAGCCACGTCACACGCACAGTGCCCGATGTGAGGCAGTGCCGACTCGGCGCACCGTCCGTGCCGCTCCGCCTCGGCGATCTGGTGGTGACTCAGGTCACCGGCGTCGGAGCCCACGAGCACCTGGAGGACGCACACGGCCGCAGGTTGAAGCTTCACAGGGGCGACCTCGTGGTGGGCGCCTGTGGCAACCGGTATGCAACCGACGTCTACCTCTGATCTTGGCCAGTGCTCCGCCCTTCAGGACTCTGCTGAGGAATGCGTGATTCGGGTGGTCAGGCCGCGAGCATCAGGGCTTCGAGGTGGGAGGTGCGGGTGCCGCCGAGTGGGGTGCCGGTCAGCCATCGGTTGATGCGGATGAGGTTGAGTGCGGTGGCGGCGAAGACGTGGCCGAGGCGGGTCGCGGGTAGATCGCGGTAGCGGGTACGGCGCAGGCCGGTGACACGGACGGCCTGTCGGGTAGCGGCGGCGCGTTGCCGCGCCGCCGCCCCCTGAGAACCGTGCGGGCGGGTTGGCCCCGCACACGGCTCAAGCAGGCCCTATGGCTCACGGGCGGGCAGAAGGCTGGGCCCCTTGCCGGTGGCGGTGACAAGCCGTTGTCGGCAGTGGGCGTGCAGGAGTTGGGCGGGTGGGGCGTCCGGTGTGCCCGGCCCGGTGATGACGATCGCCTTGAGGCTGATCGCTTTGCGGGTCGCCCGCAGCCACTGCTCCCACGCGATGGGGCTGGACGGCGGATGGTCAGCGTGCAGCAGAAGAGCCCCGCAGAGCGGACAGCGGCCGTTCTGGCGGTTGAGCAGGTGCCAGTCGGCCTTGTCGATCAGCGGGATCACGTCCTTGCGCCGCCGCCGGGCCCAGTACTCGGTCAGTGCCGGGTCATCCGGAGACGCCCCGAACTTGACGAGCTGGTGCCGGACGATCTTCGTCCACGCGAACTTGGTGAGGAACCGTCCGCTGCCGCGGTCTCCGAAGACCCACCGGTCACCCCGGCGGGGGTTGAACTCTCCGAAGTAGCGGTGCACGATCCAGTCCTTTGGCTTGTTCGCGTGTTCGTGCTTGGCCCACTTGTAGGCGAGCTGCCACACGTAGAAGTCCAGCGAGCTGAAGACCCTGCTGGACACCCCGATCCGGAAGTAGGCGGACCAGCCCCGGATGATCGGGTTGAGGGTCCTGATCACCGCCTCGGCATTGGACCCGCGCAGGTCCCACATCTCGGCGGCGAGCCGTTTCCGGATCCGTTTCACGGACGCCTTGCTGGGTTTGATCAGCAGTTTCCGGTTGCGATACAGCCGGACGTGGAAGCCCAGGAAGCAGAAGCCCTCGGTGAGGCGCACGATGCGCGTCTTGTCCTCGTTGAAGGCGAGCCCTCTGGGTTCCAGCCAGGCGGCGAGCCGCTGCTTGACCTCCTCGGCCTGCTCACGGCTGTGGCACATCGCCACCAGATCGTCTGCGTACCTCACCAGCACGGGGCTCTTGCGCATCACGCTCCCGGCGTGGATGCCGCTCGCGTGATACCGCACCCCGGCGGCCTCCTCCATTCCGTGCAGAGCCACGTTCATCAGCGCGGGGCTGATCACACCGCCCTGGGGAGTTCCCTCCCCGGTCTCGGTGAGCCGACCGTCCTCGACCACACCGGCCCGCAGCCACTGCGCGACCAGTTCCCGCGCGGGAAACGTGCCGAGCCGCCGGAGCAAGTGATCATGGTCGATCCGGTCGAATGCCGCCGCCAGGTCCGCGTCAAGTACCCATGGCCGACCAGGGTTGGGGCCCCGGCAGGTCAGAAAGATGGACTCGATCGCGTCATGACAGCCACGGCCGGGCCTGAATCCGTAGGACCTCGGCTCGAACCGTGCCTCCCACTCGGGCTCCAGAGCACCAAGGACCACAGCCTGAAGACAGCGGTCCAAGATCACGGGAATGCCGAGCGGACGCCGACGCCCGTCGGGCTTCGGCACATACACCCGTCTGACGGGCCGGGCCGTCCACGACTCGGAGCGGTGCTGCACCCAGTCGGCCACCTCGGCCTTGCCGGGCGCGGTCAGCACCACCTTGCCGTCGACGCCCGCCGTCTCGCGGCCAGCGTTGACCTCCGTCACCCGCCGCACCGCATGCAGTGCGTTGGCGCGGGAACGGAGCATCAGCTTCTGCAAATTGCGGACCCTCTTCAGGTCCCCTGCCTGTGACGCCGTGAAGATCCTCTGCCGCAGCCGCCGTACGTCGTCATCCACCCGCTGCCAGTCGATCGACAGCCAGTCGGTGACATCGTCCTCGGGTCCGTTCACCACCGCGATCACAGCCGGAGCGGCATCTGCCATCCCGGCCTCCTTCACCGCCTTGGTGTCCAACTTGTCCCTCGGTTCCATCGCCTTCGGTCATCGTCACTTCACAGGCCCACCAGACCCACGTCAGCACCCTTTCGGGTCCGGGCAGCTGCCCGTATCCGGCCGGTTATACGAGACGACCGGCGGAGGGGCCGGTCATCGTGTCCCGCTTTCCCGCTGCCTTTCGGCCGCCGGCGTTCGCTTCTTGGGTCCTCCTGTTCCCGCCGGGGAGTTGAGCTCTCCTCGCGGTCGGCCAACCGGGCACCGGATAACCGGCCCCGGACCCCGACGGGGTTTCCGCGTTGCACACGTACGAGATCCGACTGGGGTGGGCGCCCCCTATGCCCCGGGAACAGCGGTGTCCTACGACTGCAACTCACCTCTTACAGTCGCCGCTTGCCGCCTCTCAACGGCCGGTTCCTGGACTCCGGCAGAGCGATCCATCATCCGGAGCTGATACCTGACGAGACATCAACCAGGGGTTCACTCGTCGTTCGCCCGTCCAGTCTTCCCCTTCGCCTGTGGTCCCCGGATGGCACGGGCACCCTTGGGCTTGACCCCCTGAGCTCCGCACCCCGCGGTTACCCGCAACGCACGTCAGGGTGGGGACAGACCCTGGACACTGGCCCGGAACTACACCTTCAACATCGAACCTCCACTCGGTGTGTTCACTCGTATCGTGCGCCCTCGTGTCGCACGGGAGATCGTTCCTTCGACCCCGGCCCGGATCGCGTAACGGTTCTTTCAATTGTCGGTCTCCTGGGCCTGGCGGACGGCTTCGAGGGCCTCGTGCCGTTCGCGGGGCAGGAAGGTGATGCCCCTGCCCCGGCGGCCGGACGGGGGCTTGGTGCATGCCGTCTGCTTCGGGCAGGGGCGGCAGTGCTCGGCGGAGAAGAACACCTTGAGGACCGGAGTGCCGTTGCGGTGGTGTTTCTGTTCCCACCACTCGAAACTTTGGTGCCCGCCTGGACAGGTGGCGCTCTCGTTGTCCCAGTCGATGGTGAAGTCGGCGCGGGAGAAGCCCTGATCCTCTCGGGACTGGCGGCTGCTGTCGTGCGGGGCCGGGCCGAGCAGTTCCATACCCCGCTCGGTCGCGGACAGGAACAGGGCGGCAGTGGTGTAGCCGGCATCCACGACATGCACGTCCGGCAGCAACTCCCGTTCTGCGAGCGTTTGGTGGACCGGTTCGGTCATCTCCGTGTCGGCCACCACGGCATCGGTGGTGGCCACCTGCGTGATCACGTGCGGCGCATCCGGCTCGCAGGTCTCGGTCAGATGCGCCTTGTAGCCGGTCCAGCCCGAGCCGCGCTTGATCCCGTAACGGGCATCGGTGTCATAGGGCGAGCACAACCGGTGATGAACCGGCGGGAGATCCTTGCCCTCCCGCCAGCGCACCCCCTTCTCGTCGCGGTGGTACTGCTGGACCCAGGAGACCCGCAGGACCTGCACCGCCTCGATCTCGCGCAGCCAGTCCGGAGCCGCGGGGGCGTAGACCGCGTCCAGCAGGACGAACCCGTCCCGTCCGACCTGCTCAGACCACTGTTCACGGACCTCTTCGCCCTTGGGGAAGCGGTAGGCGTCCACGCGCGGCCCGTAGCGCTCGGCCCACTCGGGTGTGACCAGGCCGGACAGCCATGCCGGGGCGGCGACCGCCAGCGCTTCCAGTGCGGCCCGCAGCGTCTCGCCGACGAACTCCATCCTGTTCAGCGTCCGCACCGCCGCCAGCACGTGCGTGGAATCGGTCCGCTGCCGGCCACCGGCCTTCAGCAGGTCCAGCCCGCGCAGGCGTTCCAGCACCAGCTCCAGCGTCGTCTGTTCCAGTCCGTGCTCGATGAGACGGGAACGGAATAGGCTCAGCACGGAGGCTTCGAACCCGGGATCGTCCAGCTCCAGGCCGAGCAGAAACTTCCAGTCCATCCGGGCCCGCACCTGGTCAGCGGCCTGCCGATCGGTCAGCCCCTCCGCGTACTGCAACACCGACACCAAAGCCAACGCCCCCGGCGAGACAGCCGGGCGTCCCCGGACGGCGAACGCCTCTGCGAACGCCTCGTCCTCAAACAGCGGGCCCAACGCCTCCCGGATCCGCACCGCCATCGTCCCCTTCGGGAACGCTGCCCGCACCACCCGGGCCGTCAGCTCCGGCACCCCATGATCAGCCCGTGGCTCCAGTGACATCTCTCGGCCCTCCCGCTCACGCCATAACAATCGTGGAGGACCAACGACCCAGCCCTGCTCGAATCACGCATTCCTCAGCAGAGTCCTTCAGGGCGGGGGTGAAGGCCATCTTTGGCCCGGAGGCGCGGAGTGCCGGAGTGCTCTTCGTCTCCGGGGTGAGGGTCAGACGGGACGCTGCTGGTTTTCGATGTACTGCTTGACGACGGTCAGGGGTGCCCCGCCGCATGATCCTGCGAAGTAGGAGCCGGACCAGAAGTGTCCGCCCCACAGGTACCGGCGGACGTGGCTGTCGTACTCCTGGCGGAGCCTGCGGGAACTGACGCCCTTGAGCGAGTTGACCAGTTTGGAGAGCTGGACCTTCGGCGGGTAGTGCACGAGCAGGTGGACGTGGTCCTGTTCGCCGTTGAACTGTTTCAGCTCGGCCTCGAAGTCGGCGCAGACCTCCCGCATGATCTCTTCGGTGCGGGTCAGCATGGCGTCGGTGAACGCTTCACGCCGGTACTTTGTGACAAAAACCAAATGAACATGCAGGTTGTAGACAACATGGCGACCGGTTCTGACATCGGGATGAGGGTTCCAGCGCGGTGACATAAACCAATGCTATGGTCTCGATCGTGAGTCAAGACACCATGGTCAAGCGGCAGTTCGGGCATCGTGCCCGGCTTGCGCTGTCGCCTGCCGAGGCGTTGAGGACTGATAGCCAGGCGCACGCGGCCCGCACCCTGTGGAACCTGCTGCACGCCTGGTGGCAGATGATGCCGAAGGAAAAGCGGACTCTCGGACACGCGGATGCCGCCGTACGACAGGCCCGCAAGGACATCGACTTCCTTGCTGTCCTTCCCGCGCAGGCCGCGCAAGCAGTACTCAAGACGTACTTCCTGGCGTGGAAGAACTGCTGGGACGGCCGCGCCGACGCCCCGAACTTCAAGGGCCGGTTCCGCACGGTGATGTCCGTGGACGTCCCTCAGGGCCGGGACCTGAACATCGTGCGCGTGCACCGCCGCTGGGGCATGGCCAACATTCCCAAGGTGGGCCGGGTCCGCTTCCGGTGGACCAAAGACCTTCCGGTCGGCAAGCGTGCAGGCGCGGAGAACCGGATCACCGGGGCACGGCTGGTCAAGGACGCGCTCGGCTGGCACATCGCCTTCCGCGTCCAGACCTTGGAGGTCAAGCCCGAGCCCCACCAGGGGCCGGAAGTCGGCATCGACGTGGGCGTCACCGTGCCCATCGCCCTCTCAGACGGCGAGACGTACGAGCACGGCGAATGGCTGACGGAGAAGGAGAAGGCCAGGCTTCTGCACCTGGAGCGGCGCGCCGCGCAGCGCAAGCGGCACCGCAAGCCCGGCGAGCGCACCAGCCGCCGGCTGCACCGCACCTACGACCAGATCGCAGGACTCCGCGCGAAAGCCAAGCGCAGGGCCCTGGACTGGCAGCACCAGACGACCACCGCCATCGCCCGCACATACGGCACCGTCGTGGTCGAAGCACTCACCATCACGAACATGGTCAAATCCGCCAGAGGAACCATCGAGGAGCCAGGGAAGAACGTCGCCCAGAAGTCCGGGCTGAACCGCTCCATCAGCAAGGAGACATGGGGCCGCACGGTCACCATGCTGACGTACAAGACCGCCCGGCTCGGCGGCACCCTGCACAAGGTCCCCGCCCCCGGCACCTCCCAACGCTGCTCAGCGTGCGGCTTCACCACGCCCGGCAACCGGGAGAGCCAGGCCGTGTTCGTGTGCAAGAACCCCGACTGCGGCTGGTCGGGCAATGCCGACCACAACGCAGCCCGGAACGTCTTGCACCTGTACCGGATGGGCCTCGCGCTCATCCCGGCTGCCGGGAGGGCAGTCGTCAGACGTGCGAAGCGCGTCAAGCCCGCTGCCGCAAGGTAAGCAGGAATCTCCCGGCTTCAGCCGGGAGAGCACTTCAAGAGGGCTACCACCGGCAGGGGCCGAAGGCGCACCTGCTTACCGCAGGCGGGGTGATCGGCGTCGCCGTCTCCCGGCACACCGGCTGCTCGCCGCCGACCGAGCTCGATGTCCTCGGACCGCTGACGGATGACCACGGGCGTCCCCTGTCACTGGAGCACTTCGCGCGGCCGTGGACGCCGCCTGCGCCGCAGTCGCAGCCACCCATGCAACCGCCGACGGTAGCGGTCGTCGGCTCGTCGATGAACTCGGGGAAGACCACCACAGCGGCCGGGTTGGTCAGCGGCTGGACGCGCGCAGGTCTGGTCGCCGGAGCGGCGAAGGTCACCGGCTCCGGCAGCGGCAAGGACCGCTGGGCCTACATCGACGCCGGTGCCCGGCATGTCGTGGACTTCCTCGACTTCGGGATGTCCTCGACCTTCGGCTATCCGCCCGAGCGGCTGCTGAAGACCATGGGGGCGATGCGCGACGCGCTCGGCCACGACGGTGCCGAAGCGATCGTGCTGGAGATCGCCGACGGCCTGCTGCAGGAGGAGACACGCCGATTGGCCGGCCAACTGTCGACCATCTGTCGTGGGGCGGTACTCGCGGTCGGTGATGCGCTCGCGGCTCGTGCCGGAGTCGATCTGCTCGATGCGGTGCCGGTGCTGGCGGTCAGCGGGCTGATCACGGCAAGCCCCCTGGCATCCCGGGAGGCGGCGGCGGCCACCGGTCTGCCGGTGCTGTCGCCCAGCCAGTTGGCCGACGGCGCGGCTGTGGATCTGCTCGCCGAGAGGATTCCCGCACCATGATAAGGGTCACTGCGTATCTGACGGATCATCACCTCGGCCCGGGCGGTCTTGCCGGACCGGGACGGCCGACCGAAGTCGACCTCGACGCCACCGTGACCGGACCCGCCGAGCTGAGCCTGGCCGGACTGACGGTACGGGACGAGCGCGGCGGCGACCTCTTCCGCCGTCCCGGTGAGCACGGGTACCTCTTCGACCCGGCGGCGGGCGGCGGTCCGCTCGCCGGGCCGGAGGCCCAGTACCAGGCGCGCGGCTTCGGGGTGACCAACACCGCGTACCACGCTGCCCGTGTCCTGGACCTCGCCGCCCGGCTGCTGGACCGGCCGCTGCCGCCCCTGGTGATCCGGATCGGCCCGCACTCCGTACCGGGCCGCGGCTGGGGCGGAGGGCACTACCGGCTGCCCGGAGAAGCATCACCGCCGGAGCCCGAGCCCCCGGCCCGGTCGGGCGAGATCCATCTGGGCGCCGGTCGCCGCTTCACCGAGCGCCCTGATCCCGGGTGTTCCCGCTACTTCCACGCGCCCGCGCACAACCCGGCGATCATCTACCACGAAGTCGGCCACCACATCTGCCACCACACCGCCGACTTCCGGGCGAACCGGCTGCGCCCGCCGCTCGACCAGCACAACGGGAAGGTCGCCCTCGACGAGGGCACGGCCGATTTCCTCGCCGCCGTCCTCCTCGGCACCCCTGACATCTACGGCTGGCACCGCGGCCTCATACCGCCGTGGGACCCGCGCCGCCGACAGCTCGACGCTCGCTGGACCACCGCCTGCATGTGCCCGGGCAACGGCCGGGCACACGCCAACGGCACCGTGTGGGCGTCCGCCTTGTGGACGGCGCACGAGCGCGTACGACAGGCCGGTGGTGCCGGCATCACCCGCACCTTGCTCACCGCGATGACCCGATTCGGCAGCCACGGAGCCGATGCGGCCGAGGAACAGCAACGGCGGAACCGCTTCTCCGAGTTGCTGCGCGAGCTCCTCGCCGCCGATCCGGCCATCGCCCCGGTCGTGGCCGGCGCGATGGCCGACCACGGCATTCTCCCCTACGGCCGCAACTGGGAACTGCGGGCGCGGATGCAGGCCCGAGCCGCATCGCCGGACGCGCAGACGACAGCGCCTGGGACGTCGGAGACCGGACGGTGGCCGAGGACGGCGGCGGTCCGGCCGTGACGGGCACCCGGGGCAGACGGCGCGCGGACCAGCGGCAGGTTCTGTGGCGGTTCCGCGGCTACGGCCTGCTGTACCTAGGCATGCTCTGCCTCGGCCTGGGCCTGCGGATCTGCGAGATGGCCGCCGACCTCGCGGCGCCGTGGCCGATCGCCGCCGTGATCGACCGGGTTCTCGGCGTGGCCTCCGCACACAACCCGCTTGCCCACCTGATCGGCATCTTCGGCGCCGGAAAAGCGACGATGCTCGCCACCGCGGCCGGGGCGGTCATACTGACCGCCGCCGTCTCCGGCGCGTTCGACTACGCCGGCGACCGGGTGATGAACGGGGTCGGCGAACGAATGAGCGTGGCGATCCGCGCGGACGCCTACGGCCATCTGCAGCGGCTGCCGATGAGCTATCACGACCGGCAGGCCGTGGGCGAGTCGACCAGCCGGATCATCACCGACTGCGCCCGTATCAAGGACAGCCTGGTCGCCCTGTTCGCGACGCTCCTCCCCGGCATGCTCTCGGTCGGCAGCTTCGCCATCGCACTGCTGTGGCTGGACTGGCGGTTCGGCCTGATAGGCATCGGCTGTATCCCGCTCGTCTACGTGATCGGGGCGCACAACCGCAGGCTCGGCCACCAGACGGCACGCCGTGAACGCGAGGCCGAGGGCCGGCTTGCCGCACTGGTCACCGAAACCCTGCACGGCATTCGCACGGTGCACTCCTTCGGCCGCCAGGACCTGCACGACCACCGCTTCGCAGCGGAGAGCGAGAGCGCGCTGCAGGCAGGGCTGGCCACGACCCGGGTACAGGCGCTCCGGGTGCCGTTGCTGGAGCTGGCGACGGCGGGCGGCATCGCGCTGCTGGTGTGGATCGGCGGATCGGGGGTGCTGAATCACTGGTGGAGCGTCGGCCAGCTGGTGGTCGCGGTCAGCTACCTCAACAGCATGGTCTCGCCAATCAAGTCGCTCTCCCGTCTCTCCGTCACCTTCGCCCAGGGCCAGGCCTCCGGCGAGCGCATCCTGGGCATCCTCGACGAGCCGCGCAGCCCGGCGCGGAGCGAGGCCGGGCTGCCCGTTCGAGCGGCCGGCCGGATCGACTTCCGGTGCGTCTCGATGGCCTACGGGTCCCGGCCCGCGCTGGGCGCCCTGGACCTGACCGTCCTGCCCGGCGAACGGGTCGCGTTGACCGGCCCGAACGGCGCCGGCAAGTCCACCTCACTTGCTCTGATCGCGGGCCTGTATCCGCCCACCCTCGGTTCGGTGGCGATCGACGGCCGTGCGACCACCGAGCTCCCGGAGCCCTGGCTGCACCGGCAGGTCTCGGTCGTACTCCAGGACACCTACCTGTTCCCCGGCACCCTGGCCGAGAACATCCGCTACGCGCGACCGGACGCCGGCGACGCCGATGTGGCCGTGGCGGCCCGGGCCGCGCTCGTCACCGACTTCGCGCAGCACCTTCCGGACGGTCTCGCCACCCGGGTCGGTGACCGCGGGACCGGCCTGTCGGGTGGCCAGCGCCAGCGGGTGGGCATTGCCCGCGCGCTGCTCGCCGACGCGCCCATCGTCCTGCTGGACGAACCGACGTCCGGCCTGGACGCCGACGCCGAACTGCTGGTGATCGGTGCTCTGCGGCGGCTGGTCGCAAGCCGGACGGTGGTCATGACCACGCACCGCCCAGCACTGCTGGGCATGGCGACCCGCACGGTCCGGCTCACTGCGACGCCGCCCACGTCAGGAGGCCGGAACGAAGTCCCGTGCCGGACGGCCGTCCGCGTCGTCGGCCAGGGGCGCGGCATCGGTGGCACCGCCCCCACCAGTCGCTCCACCAACGACCTCCCCGAGCCGCGGAAACCGGCCGGGGAGCCCCCGTAGCTCCGCTCGGCAACCGCTTCCTGCGCACCCAACAGCCGGGAGGGTGGCACGCCGCGGCTTCCCCGGCGTCGCGGTCGATCGACGCAGTGGATTCGGTTTCGAGAGCGTAGTACGCGCTACTGGTTCGCCCAGCGGCACCACCCGGTCCCTACCCGATGTGAGCCACCGAGTCCTCGGGTCACATGACCGGGGGTGCGTCGGACCGACAGGCGATCGGGGTTCCGGTGCGCATGACGCCACCGGTGCGGGCGTCGGCTGACGGTGCAGCAGGTCTTCGGTCGGGTCGAAGTGCAGTGCTTGTCCGCCTTCGCCTGCGGTCCATTACGGACACCGCGGAAAATCTCCTGACTCCAGGCGTACCGCTACCCGCCGTCACAGTGAAACAACGAAAACTTCGCTGTGGGATTCGTTTTGCTGAATGGAATTACTGTCCGCCCACCTAAAGTAACCCACCGGGTTGCGCCCCTTCAAATACCCCCCCGGGGGGGGCATGACCCGGTCGTCTGTCTGCCTGAAACAGGCCGATCCCGGATCGGTCTTGGATCACACCCGCCCGCGCGGCGAGGAATGCGTAGAAGGAACGATGGCCATGAATGCGAACTCCTCTGTGCTGGTCCGGCGGTCGCGCACGTGCCTGGCCGCTGTCGCCGTTGCCGGAGCACTGGGACTGCTCAGTGCGTGCGGCGGATCATCACAAACCAAACCATCGGGCGCACTGAGTCCCGGCACTGGCCAGACCCTGCCTGGAACGCCCGGTGTCTCCGGAACGGGCGGTACGGTCACCCCACCACCAAGCACGCCCTCGACCTCACCAACCGCCGGCCAATCGTCCGCTCCGGCGGCCGCCAACGCGGTGACGATCAAGAACTTTGCCTTCTCCCCGGCGAAACTGACGGTCAAGGCGGGCACGAAGGTGACCTGGACCAACACCGACCCCGACACGCACACCGTCACCAGCAAACAAGGATCGGGCGGGCCGCTGAAGTCGAAAGGCCTGGCCACCAACGACACCTACAGCTACACCTTCACCAAACCCGGCACCTACGCCTACTACTGCACCATCCACCCGTTCATGACCGCCACCGTGGAGGTGACCCCATGACCGAACCGACACACGACTCCCACGGCGACGGCGAGCACGGTATGACCCGCCGACAGCTCATGCGGCACTCCGCCTGGTTCGGTGGCGCCGTCATCCTGACAGTCACCGGGGGAGAGGTGATCAGCCACATCCCCGGTTCGTCGGACCCCACCCCGGCAGGCAGCGCAGACCTGCGGTTCGTGCAGGTCTCCGACAGCCACATCGGCTTCCATGGCCCGCCCAACATGAATGTCACCGGAACGTTCACCGCAGCGCTCAACCAGGTCAACTCACTCGGATTCCGCCCCGACTTCGTCATGCACAGCGGCGACCTGACACACCTTTCCACCCCCGCCCAGTTCGACCAGGTCAAGCAGATGCTGTCGCAGCTGCGCACCGACCGGATCTTCACCGTTCCGGGCGAACACGACTCGATCGGGGACAACGGACGCGCATATCGACAGGCTTTCGCCAAAAACACTCTCGGCGACGGCTGGTACAGCTTCGACACCCATGGTGTGCACTTCATCGCGCTGGTCAATACTCTGCACCTTGAGCGACTCGGCCACCTGGGCAGCGATCAGATCGACTTCGTCCGCAAGGACATCGCCGGCCTGTCATCGGACACCCCGATCGTCGTCTTCAGCCACATCCCGCTCTTCGCGATGTATCCGAAGTGGGGCTGGGGCACCGACGATGCGGTGAAGGTGCTGTCGATGCTGCGCCGTTTCTCCTCAGTCACGTGCCTCAACGGGCACGTCCACCAGCTGTTCACCAAGACCGAGGGAAACATCACCTTCCACTCGGCCGCCCCCACCTGCTACCCGTTTCCCAAACCCGGCCACGGCCCAGGCCCCATTCCACAGGTGCTGCCCGCCGGACGCCTCAAGGACGCACTCGGCATCCGCACCGTCAACTACCGGCAAGGCGGCCACGCACTGGCGGTCAAGGACGAGAAACTCACATGAACCCCCGGAGCCTGCCCGCCCTCGCACTGCGCTTGGTGCTCGCCGCCACGCTCGCGGCAAGCTGATACATCCACGCCCAGCTCTACATCGACGGATACCGCTTCATCCACGTCATCGGCCCGTTGTTCCATCTGCAGGCCGCCGCCGCCTTCGCAGTTGCCGCCGCCGCACCACGACGAGACCAGCCGAGTGCGACCCGGGCTCCGCACCACTGCACCGGACAGATGAACCAGACGCCGACGCGCCTCCCACACGGCGGACACCACCCGGCGCAGCGGCCCACCCGCGGGCCGACAAGTGGCAGGCCGGCTACGAAGAGGGATGATGGACAGGGATCGTGCGCTTCATGCGCTCGCCGCGTGTCCGCGCGAACGGTAAAATTTTTTAGGAAAGCGCACCTGGCTGAATTACTGGGCTCGAATTTCTTGCACGGGCCACGGGATGCGCGCAGTTTCGGGCTGGCGTGATTTTGTTACCCTGAGACGCGCCCTGACGGTTCGCGAGGCCGACACAATGGGTGGTCACGAGCGAGACCGTGCGTGTCGGTCTAAAACCTGAGCGGTTATCGAGGTTTTGTTTTCGATCGAAGGGCGGACACGTCGATCCCAGGGGACCCCTCGAGGTTTAAGTGCCGGCTGCCGCACTTCGCCACTCCACCTGTAGGGACAGCCGGGACATTCGATCAGAAATGGGGCCTGCGCATGGGATGGCTCACCTTCGGCTACTTCATATCGTATGTTCCGTACGCCATGCTGGTGAAGGCACTGGCCAGCGGAGTGACTCCGCTGTCGGGGAAGCCGGTCAACGGCTTTGAGTTGCTGCCCGCAGCCGTCCTCGGACAGCTCCTGGTGATGCCTGTGTTCGTAGCCCTGTCGGGTTGGTGGCGGCACATGCGACGGGGTGGGATCGGGGGGCGTCGGATTCCAGTGGCGGGTCGGGAAACGTTGGCATCCGGCTTCTTTGCTTCGCTCATTATCGGTGCTACCACGATGAACTACACCTTTTCCGGCGTCTCGATCCTCTTCATGCTGTTGTTGATGCGCGGGGGAGTTCTGGTTGTTTCCCCGTTGGTCGACAAGGCGCGCAAACGGCGGGTGACGGCATCTTCCTGGGTGGGGTTGTGCCTCAGCCTGATCGCGGTTTCAGTGGCACTCGGTGATGTGAACAGCTACCACCTCACGCTGGCTGCCGTGCTGAGCGTCCTGATCTATCTCGTCGGCTACATGGGCCGGTTCGAAATCATGAGCCGGGTGGCCAAGTCGGGAGTTCTCGCAACAGACCGCCGCTTCTTCGTGGAGGAGCATGTCGCCGCACCGGTTTGGCTGGCTCTGCTGCTGGCGGCAGGGGCACTGGCCGGGCAAGCGCAGTTGCGTGCGGGCTTCACCACATTCCTCGGTACCCCTGGCGCGTTGGCGGCGGCGGGCATAGGCGTGGCGTACGAGGTGCTGTTCGTCTTCGCTTCGCTGATCTACCTGGACCGGCGCGAGTACACCTGGGGCGTGCCGGCATGGGCGTTCGCCAGCCTGATGTCCGGTCTGGCCGCCTCCTTCTCGCTGGCGTGGGTGGCCGGGCTCCAAGCTCCGGGGGCCGCTCAGCTCCTCGCGCTCGTCTTCGGCGTCGGCGCGGCGGCGGCGCTGTCCTACCCGTCGGCCGTCACCTGGTGGCGGGTACGCGCCACCGGGGCGGTGTGCCGCGTGCTGTTCGTCTGCGGCGGGAACGCCTCCCGTTCGCCCATGGCCGAGGTCATCGCGTGGGCCCAGGCCGCGGAGGCGGGAGTCGCGTACGCCTTCCGGTTCTCCAGCGCGGGTGTTGCGACGACGCGGCCTGGGGACCCGATGGCTCCCGGCGCCATGTCCGCGCTCGCTGAGCTCGGACTGGACCGAGTGCCGGGCCGGGGGAATCCCCGGCTTCACCGAGCACGCCCGGTCACCCCTGAGCTCTGCCGGGACAGCTCCGTCATCTACTGCATGACCCGGGCCCATCGACATGGGGTGATCGCCATGGCACCCGAGGCCGAGGGCCGCACCCTGTGTCTGGATCCGCGCTGTGACATCCCTAATCCGGAGGGGCAGTCCTCGGAGGTGTACGGCCGGTGCGCCAGGCACATCCAGCGGTCCGTCCGCGTGCGCCTGGACGAACTCCTTCGCTCCGACCTCTTCGCGGCGCACCGTCGAGCCGCAATACCCGGATGTGGCAGGTGAACGCGGTGATCGGCAGATTCCCGGAGGCGTTGGTGGACGCCCTGTGCGAGGCGTTCGACCGCGGTGATCGTCCCACGCCTGATTACGCCAACCGGCCGCCGTCGCTCGACGACGTCGTCGAACGCCGTGCCCGCGCCGCCAGGTCGGGAGCGCTGCCGGCCACGGGGGAAGCCGCCGCGGACACCGCATCCGCACGGGCCCACTTCCGCGACGACCTGCGCTTCTACGGGCCGCCGACCGCCGGCTACGCGGATGTCCTGCGCCTGTGGCTGGGCATCGACTCCGACCGTCCCATCGTATGCACCCCGGCTGTTAATCGGATCGTCCTGCCGCGGGCCCCTCTCGAGGAGTGCGTCCAATGGAGCGGCTGACGAGCAGGTGCGATGACGCCGTCACGCGGCGGGCTCATATCGTCGCAGTGGTCGCCCGACCTGAGGATCTCACCACGCCTTGCCTGCGCGGCCTCGCAGGGGTGGCCGACGCGCTGGAGGTGCGTGCCGACCTGGTCGGCGACCCCGATCCCCACCGGCTGCGCCGACACTTCACCGGGCCGGTGACCTACAGCCTGCGCTCCTCGCGCCACGGCGGTCGCTCGACTGCCGGCCCGGTCGAACGCCGCACCCGGCTCCTGCGCGCGGCGGACCACTATGACGTGGTCGACATGGAGGCCGTGGACGACCTGGTCCCGGAACTGCTGGCGGGCATCCCCGCCCGGCAGCGGCGCGTCTCCTGGCACCAGCCCGAATCCGCACGCCCCGAGCGGAGCGCCGACCGCGGGGCCGGCGTGCTGGGGGCAGCCGCCGAGCTGCGGGAGCGGTTCGCCGCGATGGCCACCACTCCTGCGCTGCTGTACCTCCTCGTGCCGCAGTCGGGAACCCAGTACGGGTCGGCCGCGCCCCTGCTGCTCACCGGGCTCGGGCGCTCCGATGTGACGGCGTTCGCGTCCGGTCCGGCCGGCACCTGGACCCGGGTGCTGGCGCCGTGGCTGGGCGCGCCCCTCGCCTTCGGCCGGGCCGATGCCCCGGGGGCGGACGGAATGCCGAGCGTCGGCCAACTCCTGACTGACTACGGACTGCCCGCGCTGCCACCGATCAGTGCCCTGTTCGGCATTGCCGGCCATGCCCCGGGACGCTCGCTGTCACCGCGGCTGCACAATGCGGCGTTGCGGAAGTTGCAGTTGCCCGCGCTCTACCTGCCCTTCCAGGTGGACACGTTCCCCCGCTTCTGGCACTGGGCCAACGGCTTCGGGACGCTGGCCGGGCTGCCGCTACGCGGGCTGACCGTGACCGCTCCCCACAAGCAGAGCGCGGTCGAAGAGGCCGACATCGTCGGCCCGCAGGCGCTGCGGTGCGGCGCGGCCAACGTTCTGTGGCTCGACGCCGGGCGCTGGCGGGCGGCCACCACCGACACCGCCGCTGCCCTGCACATCCTTGCCCGGGCCGGGGTCGACCCCAGCGGCCGCAGGGCCGCCGTCATAGGTTGCGGCAGCACCGGGCAGGCCGTCGCGCTGGCCCTGCTCCAGGCCGGAGCCCGGGTGACCCTGGTCAACCGGGGGCATGCGCGTGGCCGGGAAGCCTCCTCACGCCTCGGGGCTCCCTACGTACCGCTCTCCCGGTTCTCCCCGGCAGGACACGCTGTGCTCGTCCACGCCACACCCCTGGCGGAAAGGCAACCGTTTCCGGTTGCCGCCGTCGACCCGGACGCGGCGGTGTTGGAAATGGTCTACCGCGATCCTCCGACCGCGCTCATGAGCGCCACCCGCGCCCGCGGGCTGATCGGCATCGACGGCTGGGACGTCCTGCTCGTCGAAGTGAGCGAACAGTTCCAGCTGTTGACAGGCCATCCGTTCCCCGATGCGCTGCCCCTGCGCTCCCTCGGCTTCAGCCAGGCCGAGCGCGCCGACGTCCACGGCCTCACCGAGCCGGGGGAATCGCCCCCGGCGCAACCCACGAGCGGAGAGCAACCATGACGCCCCGGTCGGCCTCCCCCGCCGGACCGGACGCGCCGCGGCCGCCGGACGCCCCCGACGTCTCGGCGCTGCTGGGCGACTGGGTCAACACCGACCAGGACAGTTCGAAGGGCGCCCTACGGCTGAGCGTGACGTGGCACGAGAAGGGCCTGTTCGTCAGAGCTTTCGGCACCGGCAGCCCGCAGCCGCGCGACTGGGGTGAGGTGTCGGCGGTCGTGTACACCGCGCCAGGAACCCCATCGACCGCCTGGTCGTTCTCGGCGATCTACCACTTCGGCTCGCTGCGCACTGTCCTGTGCGCCTACCACAAGACGGGCATCCTGGTGGCCACCACGAGCAGCATCTTCAGCGATGACGGCGGGGGAGCCGACCACTGGGCCCGCTCGTTCTTCCACAGGGCGGAGGGGCGGGCATGACGGCGCGGACGGTCGATCCGGCGCCACTGACCGGTGGCTGGGTCAACTTCGACACCACCGCCACGGGTATCCACCTGGTCGATGCCGCGGTCGACGGCAGCCGGCTCCTGCTGCGGATCACCGAGCGCGGCGATCCGGACCCGTCACAAGAGGCGCTCGTACCGACCGCAACGCCCGTCACCGGCGCCACCCTGCCCGCCGTCCCGCTGGCCGATGACATGGACGCCCCCGAGGCCGTTGCCTTCCTCGCCGAAGGTCCGCTCGGCTCCCGCCAGGTCATCCTCTGCGGCTACCTCAACCGCGGCCTGCTGACCATCGATGTCCACACCGTCCATACCGTCGATCCGCAGATACCGAACGTGATGTACCGCGCCCACTTCTACCGTTCGGAAGGGGCCGTCCTCCTATGACCGACGACCTGGGCCACGGTCCGGCCCGCGATCCGGTGGCCGGGGGCGACCGAACCGTTCTCGACGCCTTGGCGAAGCTGGCCGCGGACAACTTCGCCCCCCGCGCCGAGGAATACGACCGCAGGGCCGCGTTCCCCGCCGAGGACTTCGACGATCTGTTCTCCGGCGGGTTCCTGGCCGCCCCTGTGCCGCGGGAGCACGGCGGCCTGGGCTACGGCCCCCAGCAGCGCAACACCCTGCCCCTGTGGGAGATGACCACCACGCTGGCCAAGGCCGATCTGTCACTGGCCCGCTGCTGGGAGGGGCACGCCAACGCACTCGTCCTCATCGACGCCCTGGCCAGGCCTGAGCAGAAGCGACACTGGTTCACCGGCGTGGTCGAACACGGAGAGAAATGGGCCGCCTGGAGCGGCGAACCCCAGACCCCCAAGCCGGGCGAGAGCGGTCGCTTCGGCACCATGCTGACACCCGTCCGCAGCGGCTGGACCCTCCGCGGAAGCAAGGCGTTCGCCACCAGCGCCACCGGAGCCCAGTGGGCGATCCTGCTCGTCGATCCGGCCGGCCCCGGCGGAGCCCGGCACAGCCGAGAGGCCCACGGAAAACTCCTGCTGCTCGCCTGCGACCTGTCCGACCCGACTGTGACTGTGGACAGTTCGTGGTGGGACCCGATCGGCATGCGCGCGACGGTCAGCCATGTGGTGCGGTTCCACGACACCTTCGTGCCGCGCGAGCATCTCATCGGCCGCCCCGGCGGCTACTTCGAAGGGCACTGGCAGACCGCTTTCATCCCGCACTACGCTGCCAGCTTCCTCGGCGGCGCTCTGGCCGCGAACGAATACGGGCTCGGGTATCTGATGCGGCAGGGCAAGGGCGATGATCCCTTTGTGCAGCAGCGGGTGGGCAGCATGGCGGTCAACATCGACACCGCCCGCCTCTGGTTGCGCTACGTCGCCGGTCTGTGGGACGAAGGCAGGGTCGAGGAGGCGCGGATCGCCGGCAGCAGGGCCTGGCATGTGATCGAGCATGTGGCGGAAGAGACAGTGCACCACGTCATCCGCGCGTGCGGTGCCCGCAGCCTGATCCGCCCGAGCCCCGTGGAGCGGATCCTGCGCGACCTGACCTTCTACGAGCTCCATGACAACGACGACCACGTCCTGGCGACCATCGGGCGGGCCGTACTCGGCGAGCAGCACGACCCGTCGTTCCACAGACCATGACTCCGAACCCTCGAGCCAGGTAAGGGAACACGTCGTCGCGGGGTATCCATCGGCGACGATGCACGGACATGCGAGACCAGCGACCTACGAGTGCTTGGGCGCGCAGCCGTCGCGGCTGAGGCCGGGTCGGCGTGCGGGGCACGTATGGCTCCCGACGGCCTGCGCGCAGGTCACCAGGCTGCGGGCGACGAGCATGGCCGCGTCGGCAGGGGCGTCCGGCGGCGCACCCAAGGGTGACCGATCGTCCGCGCCGGGGGCCCGCTTCGAACGCGGCTGCTTCCCCACCCCTCCTTCAGCTGGGTCGGCATGTCGCTCTCATCGGCCGTCCGGCCCAACCGCTCTCCTTGAATTGCGTGCCTGCTGGCGCGCCGACTGGACCCGGCAGGGAATCTTCGGACGTACTGGCGAGATCGGCCCGCAATTCCTGGAGAACCTGTTGAGAAACCCTCGCCTCGCGACCGCCTGGGTCGCCGTTGACGCCATGCGTGCCATGGTGCACAACGGTTGCTCCGGCGGCAGAAGGACGACGATCGCCGTGAGCCCGCAGCCCGCACCGGCGGCGGTCGCATCCGCCCGCACCGAACCTCACTTTGTCTCCGGGCCGTCGGCCCGAACCGCCCGCACTCCCAGCGCCGCGCTCGGCACCACGTGGTATGCCGTCCAGCTCCAGGGCGGCAAAATCGAGAGCGGGGGCGGCTGATCACGTGGACGGCCTCGCTCCCCCTGCCAACCACCGACGGCTCCACGGCGTCCTGTGGATGCTCCTGCCCGTGGCGGTCACGGTCGGCCTCTACTGGTACGGCCGGGTACACACCCCCGCCTACGAGAACAGCCTCTTCGGGCAGCGCGGCGACGACGCCAGACTACTCAAAGCCCAACTCGGCTCCGCACTGCTGGGTCTGGCGCTGATTCAGCTACTTCTCGCCCTCTGGATGTACGGCCGCCTGCCCGCACTGCGAACCGCACCGCACCGGGTCAACACGACGCACCGCCTCATCGGTCTGACCGCCTTCCTCCTCTCCCTCCCCATCGCTCAGCACTGCATCACCGCCTACGGCGTCCAGCTGACCGACACCCGCCTGGCGCTGCACTCGCTCACCGGCTGCTTCCTCTACGGGGCCTTCGTCGCCAAGGTCATCGTGGTCCGCCACCGCCACTGGCCCGGCTGGGCACTCCCACTGGCTGGAGGCACCCTCGTCACCGCGATCGCCCTGATCTGGTACGCCGCCGCCTTCTGGTACCTGAACGGCTTCCAGGCCCCCGGCCTGTGAGCAGAGCGCGAGACGCCCGACGGCCAATGGCGGCCCCGGCCGGACCGACAACACCGCGGTGAGCGACACCCTGCACCTGGGCGGTGCCTCCCGGTTCGGGCGAGGTCAGGCAGGGCTGGGGACATGAAGTCAGCCCTGCCCGTTGTGCAACGGCGGCTTCGGCTTCCATCCGCTGCTGTGTTTCCGATCGCATTGCGGTGTTGGGCGACGCCCTCGCGCAGATCCCCGACGCTCACCGGCATGGCACCGCAATCCTGGCCCGCGCCGACAGCGCCGGATCCGCGAAAGCCTTCCTGGCCCACATCCGAACCTTGCGCGAGGCTTCGCCGCCTACGCCACCTCCCGCGGCCACGCCCGGGTCGGCCCCGAGCTCTACCTGCCCAGGTCTTGGACCGACGACCGCGAACGCTGTCGGGCCGCCCGTGTCCCCGACGACCGCACCTTCGCCACCAAAAGCGAACTGGTGCAGGCCGTGATCCTGCGGGCCCTCGCCTCATCCCTGCCGCGGCGTAGCGCTCGTAGTCCCAGCCCTTCTTGGCGAGGCGGCGAGGCGAGCCTGAGCCATGGTGCCGTCGCGCCAGGGACATGGGAAAGCGGCCGCAACGGGGATGTCAGAGGCCCGACCACGCCAAGGGCCCGTGGTGACCTGCGCGAATTCCCGGGCGTCAGCTTGGTGAGGGCAACCAATGTCGAATAGCTGGTGCACCCGTAGACGCAACCTCTGGTGCACGAGATGGTGCCACCATTCGGGTAGCGGTGAGGTGTCCAGCGGTCTGTGTCAATCGCTGAATCGTTCGAGCGAGGTGTCCGGGTCAGGGACGGCATGTGACGTGCACGCGAGCCGCGGCGTTGTTGGCGTACCCCCTGGGGTTCCAGACGGTCGCCGGGGACTCAGGCTGCACAGCCGCCGTGGAGTCCCAGGCACGGGCGATGAGCTCGGCCTCGCCCGGGGGCAGCGTAAGCGTGGCGCGCCAGTGCTGCCACGTCCAGGGGTTCTCCGGCGGGTCCAGGTCGGCGTGGGCCCAGGTGACGCCGTCGTCGGCGGAGACATCCACGCGTTCCACGGTTCTGTCGTCCCCGGCGAAGGCGAAGCCGGCGACCTCGGTCGGCCCGGACGGCAGCTGGGCGTTCTTGCCGGGCTGCAGGATGGCACAGTGGATGGCGATCGGGCCGAGGGTGATGCCGTCTGCCTGCCTGGCCTGGTGAGGGTCGGCTTCGGCGGGCAGGATGCTGTATTCGATCTGGAAGTAGTTGTCGGACGGCTCGGCCTGAGCGGTAATGCGCTTGAGCCACTTGACGCTGCGGGCGCCGATCCACCCGGGGACGACCACGCGCAGCGGCGCGCCGTGCGCGGTGGGCAGTGCCTGATCGTTCATGGCCCAGGCCAGCAACACCTCGCTGGAGGTTGCCTTCGCCACCGGTATCGAGCCGCCGAAGGGCTGCGGTGGCTCGGCCTGCTGTGACACGTCGGCACCGGTGAAGGCGATGTGCGCCGCCTCCGGCTGCACTCCGGCCTCGGCCAGCACATCCGCGAGGCTTGCCCCGCTCCAGCACGCGGTGGAGATGGCTCCGGGGCCCCAGGAGACCTGGCCGGGTATCTCGCGGACCTCGATGAGGTCCGCGCGGCGGTTGCCCGCGCACTGCAGTGTTGCCACCACGCTCCGCTCGGGGAAGCGGCGCCGCAGTTCGTCCATCGACAGCTCCAGTGGGCGATCGACCAGACCGTCTACTCGCAGCCGCCAGCTCTCCGGGTCGATGCGGGGGATGGGCGCGTGATTGCGGCCGTAGAAGCTCTCCAGGGGGGTGATCTGACTTGCGAGGGCGCCGGGAGGCGTTTCGGCGTTGTACGGCTCGGTCTGGTGTACTAGCACATTGTTCCACTTGCCCCATATAGCCATATAACTACTGTTCATCATGTCAGGCGCTTACGCCAAGCCGCCCACGAGGAGCGCCTGCGGATGGCTAGTTGTCCTGTCCATAGAGGTTGGTGACAGTGATCGCGGCCGGCGTCGAGAAGTGCACCACCTACAGCGCCACCAAAGCCGCCGTGCGCGCTCGCGGAGAACCGAACCCGCGGCATACGCGGAACATTCCGACGGCTCGGCCCGTCCGGTATGACCGGACGGGCCGAGCCGCTCGCTGTGTCGAGGAGTCGCTTCCGTGGGCCGTTCGGGTGTCCGTCGACCAGGTATCAATGCGGCGCAATCGTCCTCTAGTGCGATGGTTCATACCAGAGCGGGACGGATGGTGGGCAAGTTCGACAACTGCCCGTCGCACCTGCGTGATGGACGACTACCGTGTGTGCGCGGCGATCAACGGTGAGCTCATGTCTTGCGAGCCTGCCGGACCGATGAACCGAGCCTGACCAGAACCGTAGGTGCCACCGCGGGAACGCCGATTCCTGGTGCGCCACGTACCGAGGACACTGATGTCTCAACTTCGCGCACCCGAAGCGCGACCGGAACGCCGAGAGGGCGGACGGCACGGCCGGCCGGGTGCCCGTTCCCACGCGGCCACGGCCAGGCCGCGCGCTGCCCAACCGTCCCCCGAGGCGCGTATCCGCCCCCAACTCCTGCGCACCGCGGTGCTGCCGGCCGTCGCCGCGGTGCTGAGCGGAGCCGCAGCGGTCATCTTCACCGTCCGCTCCACCGGAGCCCGGCCGTCCAGTGAACTGTGGATCGGGCTGGGCGGGGCCGGTGCGCTGGCCCTCGCCGCCGTGCTGGCCGCGTATCTCGCGGCCAACCGCGTCGCCACCACCGTCTTCGGCCGCTGTCTGGCGCTTCGCCGCGCCAGCGTCCACGGCCAGGCCGAACTGCAACGGGTGGTGGAACAGCTCCGCAACGGCGAGTCCGTGCCCGCGCGGCGGCCCGCGCAGCCCGTCGTTCCCGGCAGCGACGCCTTCGAACTGCTCGGGCAGGAACTCAGCCGCCAGCAGGAAGTCGCCGTGGCCGCGATCGTGCAGGCGTCCCGGCTCTCCGACCACACCGGGGAGGACCAGAAGGTCGAAGTCTTCGTCAACCTCGCCCGCCGGCTCCAGTCGCTCGTCCACCGCGAGATCCAACTGCTCGACGAGCTGGAGCACGAGGTCGAGGACCCCGATCTGCTCAAGGGCCTCTTCCACGTCGACCACCTCGCCACCCGCATCCGCAGACACGCGGAGAATCTCGCCGTCCTCGGTGGCGCCGTCTCCAGGCGGCAGTGGAGCAATCCGGTCACCATGACCGAGGTCCTGCGCTCGGCGATCGCCGAGGTCGAGCAGTACCCACGGGTCAAACTGGTTCCGCCGATCGACGGCACACTGCGCGGACACGCCGTCGCCGATGTGATCCATCTGCTGGCCGAACTGGTCGAGAACGCCACGGTGTTCTCGGCCCCGCACACCCAAGTGCTGCTGCGCGCCCAGCAGGTCACCGCCGGGCTGGCCCTGGAGGTCGAGGACCGGGGCCTCGGCATGCCGGGCAACGAGCAGAGGCGGATGAACGCCCTGCTCGCCGACCCCGACCAGGTCAACGTGGCCCATCTGCTCCAGGACGGCCGGATCGGCCTGTTCGTCGTCGCGTCACTGGCCCGACGGCACGGCATCGCCGTCCAGCTGCAGAGCAACATCTACGGCGGTACGCAGGCCGTACTCGTCCTCCCCCAGTCCCTCCTGGGCCTGGACGGTGACGTTCCCGCCGGAGGCGACGCGGCCCCGGTCCCGCCCCCTGGTCCCGTGCACCGGCCACCGGCCGAGGACGCCACCGGGGTCCACCGCAGGCCGAACCCGGACCGGGGACTCGGTCCCGGACCCGACCGGGGCCCCGCCCCGAGTCCGCAGCCGAGCACCAACCGCCAGCCCTACGTCCCCAGCCAGCCGCTGCACCTGCATCAGCCGGCCCAGCAGACAGGACACCAGGGCGAAGCCCCACCGCTCCCCCTGCGCGCGGAGCGCCTCGACCGCTCCGCCCCCGCCGAGGCCGGTCGCGGGAACCGGGGCACCGACGACGCACCCGAAGCGCTTCACCCCGAAGCACTTCACCCCGAGGCGCTTCACCCCGAGCCCGGCGTGGTGCGCGGCACCCTGGGGCGGCCCCAACTCCCGAGGCGGGCCAACCAGGAGCACCTCGTCCCACAGCTCAGGGAGGCACCGGCCCCACGCAGCGACGACGAACAGGCCCTGCACGACCCGGGACTCATGGCGGCATTCCGGCGTGGCATCGAACTCGCGGAGGCCCGTGCCGAATCCGGGGCGGACACCGCCCAGGCGGCGGGCACGAGCCTGGGAACGGCGTCCGCCCCGCAGGCCCGGCAGCCCCGGGCCCCGCTCGAACCGCTGCCGGTACGTGGACTCACGGCAACCGCCGCCCCGCACACCCAGGCCCCGGCCCCGGACACGAACGTGGGCGGGACCACCGACCCCCTCGAATCGAACACCTCCAAGGAGTAGATGCACCATGTCGACCGATATGTCATCCGGTCAGGTCTCGGACCTCGACTGGCTGCTGAGCGGACTGGTCCAGCGCGTCCCGTACACACGCAGTGCAGTCCTTCTCTCCGCCGACGGGCTGGTGAAATCCCTCCACGGCATGGACGCCGACAGCGCCGACCACATGGCAGCGCTGGCCGCCGGCCTGTACTCGCTCGGCCGCAGCGCCGGCGCGCGCTTCGGTGACAGCGGCGACGTACGCCAGGTGGTCGTCGAGCTCGACACGACGCTGCTGTTCGTCTCCACCGCGGGCTCGGGCACCTGCCTCGCCGTCCTCGCCGGCCGGGAGGCGGACGCGGCGGTACTGGGCTACGAGATGACGATGCTGGTCAAGAGCGTCCGGCCCTACCTGATGACTCCGGCAAGACAGGCGGCCGGGGCCCCGAGCACCACGGGGCTGTGAGGGTGTCGGTTCCGCAGGACGCGCCGTTGCTCGACGACGCGGCCGGCCGGCTCATCCGCCCGTACACCGTGAGCAACGGCCGGACCCGTCCGACGGCCGTGCTCGATCTGCTCTCTCTGGTGATGGCCACGGGGACCGAGCCACAGGTCCATCTCGGTCCCGAGCACTCCGTCGCGCTGGGGCTGTGCGGCGGCCCCACCTCGGTGGCCGAGATCGCCGCCCATCTTCGGTTGCCCGCAGTCGTCACCAAGGTGCTCGTCTCCGACCTGGTGGACTGCGGAGCAGTCACCGCGCACGCGCCCGCCTTCCATGACATGCCCACCGACCGATCTCTGCTGGAGGCAGTGCTCGATGGCTTACGACGACAGCTCTGACGGCTTCGGCAGCCCAGCCGCGTACGAGAACAGCGCACGCCACGAAGGCTTCGAAAGTCTCGGAAGCCATGGAGAGCGTGGAAGCCCTGGACGCCCTGGAAGCCCTGGAAGCCGTGGAAGCGACGGAAGCCACGAGAGCCATGGAGACCGCGGCTATCCGGAAGGCTTTGGCGGCTCCGGCGATGCCCACAGCTCCAGCGATGGCTACAGCTCCGGCGGTGCGTACGGCTCCGGCGGTGCGTACGGCTCCGATACTTCCTACGGTTCCGATACTTCCTATGGCTCCGATAGTTCCTATGCCTCGGATGGTTCTCATGATGCCGACGGTTCCTACGGATCCGGCGGGTCCTATGACGTCGGCGGGTCCTATGACGTCGGCGGCGGCTACGACTCCGCCGGGCCCGATGCCTCAGAAGGCTTTCCCGTCGCGCTCAAGGTGCTGGTGGCAGGTGGGTTCGGCGTCGGCAAGACGACCTTCGTCGGCGCGGTCAGCGAAATCGCGCCGCTCAGCACGGAAGAGCTGCTGACCCAGGTCAGCGCCGCGACCGACAGCC
This sequence comes from Streptomyces sp. NBC_01241, assembly GCF_041435435.1. Lineage (NCBI taxonomy): Bacteria > Bacillati > Actinomycetota > Actinomycetes > Kitasatosporales > Streptomycetaceae > Streptomyces > Streptomyces sp. NBC_01241. The sequence continues at coordinate 7,790,600 of NZ_CP108494.1, forward strand.
TCGACGGCATCGAGTCCAAGACGTCCACCACCGTGGCGATGGACTTCGGCCGCATCACCCTCGACGAGCAGCACGTTCTCTATCTGTTCGGCACCCCCGGCCAGGAACGCTTCTGGTTCATGTGGGACGAGCTCTCCCAGGGCGCGCTGGGAGCGGTCGTGATCGCCGACACCCGCAGGCTCGCGGAGTGCTTCGCCGCCGTCGACTTCTTCGAGCGGCGCGGTATCGGTTTCATCGTCGCGGTGAATGAGTTCGACGGGGCCTACCGCTACGCCCCGGAGGAGGTACGGACCGCACTCGATCTGGGACCGGACGTGCCGGTCGTGCTCTGCGACGCCCGGATCGCCAGCTCCGGTACCGGGGCCCTGGTCACCCTGGTTCAGCACCTGATCAACGTCACCTCCGCCCCGGCCCCGCTGACCGCCTTCGGATCCCACACGTGACCGGGCACGCCGCCGGCCGGCTGCTGCTCACGCCCGTCGACCGGGACGCCCTCGTCCGTACCCAACGGCTGCGGACCCTGGGTCTGGGGGAACGCGCCGATGCCTCGTTCGACAACTTCGACGCATTCGCCGACCGGGTCGCCGAAGTGACCGACGTGCCCTTCTCGATGGTCAACTTCATCGACGGGAACCGGCAGTTCTTCGCCGGTCTGCACACCCCGGCCGGCACGCACAAGGGATCCCACCTGGGCGCCACGGCCGCGGGCAGCGGCCGCGCAAGCCGCTACGTGGCCCTCGACCGCGGCTACTGCCCACATGTCGTCGTACGGCGCAAGGCGCTCGTCCTGGAGGACGTCTGCGACTACCCGCGGTTCGCCGGGAATCCGGTGGTCGACGACATAGGCATCCGCTCCTATCTCGGCGCGCCCCTCATCGACCGCACGGGCATCGCCCTGGGCGCCGTCTGCGCGGTCGACACCGTGCCCCGCCCATGGGGCAGGGCGGGGCTCGACATGATCAAGTCCCTGGCGCGAGAACTGGTCGGGCACATCGACCGGCGGGAGGAGAACAGCATCGGCGGCTGACCGCGGTCAGACCTCGACCGTCGTACCGTCCAGGAACGTCAGCACCACCGACTCCGATCCCGCCCGCACCCGCACCGAGTCGCGCAACGCCGCCGGATGCACGGTGTCCCGGGAGAGGGCGACCAGCGAGACATGGACGCTCCGCCCGCCCGGGTGCGGTCGGCTGCGCAGATACGGGATCGCGGAGCGCGGCCCGTACGCGTTGGACTGGACGTCACGCGCCACAGCGGCCCCTTCGGGACCACCGTCCCAGCCGTGCAGCGCGACCAGGGCGCTGCTCAGACCGTCGGCGGTACGGGCCAGCGCCCAGTCGGGACCCGACAGGGCGAACGGACTCTCCGTGTGAGCGACCGCGTGACCGCCCTCCCGCAGCACCGCACCCTCGGGCGCCTCGACCCGGTGCACCCGGATCTCCCACGGGCCGTGCAGCACACTCGTCGTCTCGATCCGGTACGGATGATCGTCGCCGGGCAGCCGGGCCGCGTACCAGGAGGAGGCCACGCGGTCCTCGCAGCGCAGCGGATGGATCCGGCGGCGCAGCGACGGCGTGCCGTCCGGGGCCACGAGTGCCAGATGGCCGTCGATGGAGCGTGCCACGGCATGCGGAGCGGCTTCGGGGGCCGTCGCCGTCGAGTAGGCCAACTTGGCGTAGTGCGGGTCCTCCGTGCCCTCGGACGGGTCGGCCGTCTCGTCGTACGGCGGATTGTGGTCGCTGCCGTGATTGATCAGCCGCACGATGCCGTCGTCACGGGTGCCGTGCAGCAGCCAGCCGGGGGCCGGCAGCGCGGTGTACCGGTCGGACTCCTCGATGGGCAGCGGGAGTTCGCGCGCCGTCCACACCGGATGGTCCGCCGGGAGCAGCAGCCCGAGGAAACCCTTGCTCGCCCAGTACGGCGAGGCGGGACCGGAGTACGGCTGGGTGCTCGGCAGGAACGTGTCGTACCAGCCCAGTGTCAGCAGCCCCCGCTCGTCCGGCACACCGCGCTCCGCGAAGTGCCGCATCGTGCCCGAGGCGAGCCGGCGCGTCAGCCCCGGTGCGAGCGGGGTGCAGTCGGCCAGTGCCCCCATCCACACCGGTGCGAGCGCGGCGAACCGGTACGTCAGTGAGCGGCCCTGGTGGACCGGTGCCCCGTCGGAGCCGAAGAAGTGCGGGTAGTCCTCCAGAAACCGGCTGAGCCGCTCCCGGTAGACCTCGGTGCGGCCCCCGTCGTCGGGGCCCGCGATCCGGGACCACAGCAGCGGGTACAGATGCATGGCCCAGCCGATGTAGTAGTCGAAGTTCCGGCCGTCCCCGTCGGTGTACCAGCCGTCGCCGACGTACCAGTCCTCGATCCTGTCCAGATTGCTCTCGATGTCGGAGCGGCTGTACGGGGCACCGACCGAGGCGAGGAACTGCTCGGACACCACCTGGAAGAGCCGCCAGTTGTTGTCCCAGGTACGCCCACCGACGAACCCGGAGAACCAGTCGACGACCCGCTCCTGCACCCGGGCGTCCAGCCGGTCCCAGATCCACGGCCGGGTCTCGTGCAGCGCGACCGCGACCGAGGCCGCCTCCACCATCTGCTGCGAACAGTCCGTCAGCCGCGGCCACGCCTCCCCGCTGCCGGGATCCGTGCCCGCGGCCAGGCCCGCCGTGTACCGCTCGATCAGTGCGGGGTCGACCGCCCCGCCCGCGCCCGCTATCCGGCAGGCGGCGAGCAGGAACGACCGCGCGAACCCTTCGAGACCGTCCGAGACGACACCCGACCAGCTGGTGCGGCCCGGCAGCCGGTACTGCGCGAAGCCGGGTGTCGCGTACGGCACCAGTGCGTCCAGCATCCGGTCGGCCGTCGCCTCCCAGTGGGCCCGGGTCCAGCCGGTACGGGACGACAGGAGCCGGTCGGGCGGCGGCAGTTGCAGATGCGGTGTGACGGACATGGTGGTGCTGCTCCTCGGAGGGGGTGCGGAGTGTGGGTTACTGGATGAGTTCGGCTCGGTGGGTGTGGCCGCGGGAGCCGCCGACGGTGACGGTGAGGACGGGCCTTCGGCCCGGGACGAGGCTCACCGTGTCATCGGCGTCCACGACGGACCGTACGTGGAAAGGCAGCTCGACCGAGAGCGTGGTGAGCGTCCGGCCCGGGTCGGCGACCGCGACGCTCACGCGCGCGCCGTGCCGCCGTACGAGCACCGACGCGGGGCCCGATGCGGTGATCCCGGCCGCTGTTCCGGCGCCCCAGAAGTTCACCGCGGTCAGTCCGGCCCGGCGTACCTCCACGGCCTGTGCGGTGGTGTCGTTGGCGACGATCCGGACCGGCCGGGACCGCGACCAGGTGGCGGTCGCCGCCGCCGACGCGCCGGGCAGCAGCACGTAGGCGTAGTGGGCGTCGGTGGGGGAGGAGCCGTGGTCCACCCAGAGCGTCAGATAGCGGCGGGTGACCGGATCGGCGCTGCCGCCCGTGTCCGACCCGGAGTTGATGTCCTGCCAGGTGCCGGTGCGCTGTTCACGCAGGGCGTGCAGGGTGGTCCCGCCGGGGAACACATAGCCGCCCACGCCGTCCGTGTGCGCCCACCGGGCTCCGTCGAACTCATGGGTCCAGCCCTGGTCGACGGGCTGCCGGACGCCGTCGATCAACAGCCGGTGCCCGCCGTCGGCGCCCAGGTTCCGGTTCTCCACGATCGTCTCGACCCGGCGGCCGTCGCCCGCCGTGATGCCGGCACCGAGCGCGATCACCGCGTTGTCCAGCAGGAACCACGACTTCCTGGCCCGCAGGGTGGTGCCCTGCGCACCGGTCACCTCCATCGCGGCCGCCACGTACCTGCCGTCCAGCACGGCACCGCCCGCGACGGCATTGGACGGACAGTAGGTGGACGTGCCCGCGCTCGTGCCGAGATCGGTGCGCTGCCGGGTGTCGACCGTGGTGCCGGGGAGCCGGTACGGGTCGACGGTCGGCCAGAAGCCGTCGTTGTACTGCCGCAGATCGTCGCCGTCGTACAGATACGTCATGCCGTCGCCGGTGTACCAGCCGTGCAGGTTCTCGCCGTTGCCCGCCTCGTACGCCGAGATCCGCTTCGACGACAGCGACAGCGCGCAGGCCCAGCCGGGGCGGCGGTGCACGACGCGGTCCATGTCGGCGAAGACGAGACTGCCGGTCGTACGCGCCTCGGCGGGGACGGTCCCGTCGTTCAGGACGGCCTTGGCCAGGGCGAGTCGGGGCAGGCTCGCGAGGGTCTCGAAAGGGGTGGTGCGGTTGCGGATCAGCCAGCCCTTGACCAGTGCCCGCCAGCGCTTCGCGTACTCGGCGGGTGCACCGGACGCGAGGAGCAGGATCGCCGCGACGGCCGCCGCGCCGTCGCGGTGGTCACCGGCGGCTTGCCGGGAGATCGCCCGGCCGCGCACCGAGTCCATCATCAGTCCGTCGAAGATCACCGGGGTGAAGGTCCGCTCGACGGCCTCGTACATCACCGACACCTCCGGGTCGGCCACCGCCCACTCGGACCCCGCCAGCAGCGCCAGCAGATAGGCGGTGCCGCTGAGCAGCACGACGCCGTACGTACCGGTGTAGGCGACCACATCGTGCTGGACGAACGACCCGTCCTGGTAGAAGCCGTCACCCGACGTCGCGTACCGGAAAAGGCTGTTGCGGCCCACGTCGCGTACGTCGGAGAGTGCGTCACGGGCCGAGACCAGCTTGGCGGCGTCCCGCCCCAGCAGCCCGCGCAGCGCCACGATGACGGCCTTGTCGGTGCGGTTCGCGCCGGTCTCGGACAGTGTGGGGGAGTTGGTACGGCGGTCCGCGTCCGGGCAGAACCGGTCGACGACCGCGAGATAGTCCGTCAGATCGGCTGCGGGCAGCCGGTCGCGCAGGATGACGGCGCAGTCCATCAGCGCGCGCGGGGCGCCGATCTCCCAGAACCACCAGTTGCCCGTCTCGGGCTTGGCTGGGTTGTACGCGATGTCGTGGCTGAAGCGCAGCGCGGCGACGAGGGCGTCCGCCACCTGGATGCTGCCGGTGAGGGAGGTGCCCTCGGTGGCCCAGGCGGTCGCGAGGGTGCGCAGCCGCGTGTAGCTCTGGCCGAAGTTGCCCGGGTCGGTGAGGGGCGCGAGGTCCGGCCAGAGCGCGGTGCGTCCGGCGCCGCGGTCGAGGGTGTCCCACAGGCCGGTGGCCGTGGCGTCCAGTGCCGCGACCGCGGCCGTGAAGTCGGCGTCGGCGGGGTCGAACCCGCCGCCGGTGAGCAGCGTTTCGGCCCGCTGGAGCAGCGTGTCGAAGTCGGCGGTGGCCGCGGCTCCCGCCGATGCGGCCGCGACCGGACGGGCCTGCGCGCCGCCGGCCGATGTCAGGAGTGTTGTCGTGGCCGTGACAGCGGTGGCGCTGCTCGCCGCGAGGAGGGTTCTTCTGCTGAGGTTCACGGTGGACTTTCTTTCGTCGCGGTCAGTCGGCCAGCGCGGACGGGTCGACGGGCGGCTTCGGCAGGTTCAGCGCGGCCAACTCGGCCCTGCCCGTGGCATCGATCGGGAACGCCCAGGTGTTCACGAAGAAGTCCGTGAGGTCGTAGCCCGCGATACGGCTGGAGTACGTGGCGAGGGCCCGGTAGCGCTTGTCGTCCTCCGTGTACTGCGACTGCGGGTTCTCCTCGCGCACCAGCTTGTGCAGTCGGGGCCAGAAGTCGTCGCCGAAGGCCAGCTCCAACTGGCGCAGCGGGACGAGCTTCTCGTACGCGCCGAACGACTTCTCGTAACTCAGCCCGGCCGTACCGAACTTGAGCTGCGCGGACTGGAAGTAGGTGAGCCCCGTCGTCGCATCGACGGTGAGCAGGTTGGACGGTTGCTTCAGGGTGCGCTGTGCAGCCAGCGAGTAGATGTTGACCGTGACCTCGGTCAGACCGCCGGGCTTGTACGCGAACTGCTGGTGCAGATGCCCGAGTTCGTGGTAGAGCCCCCAACCGCGGGTCCGTAGCCCCTCCACCGTCGTGGCCCGGTCGAGATAGGCCCGCGGGAAGCCGTTGTAGCCGTGGGTGGCGTAGGCGCCGACACCGGTCGGCACCTTGCTGACCTCGGTGAAGTGGTACGGCCCCGCCTTGCGCCGGTGTACCGGCTTCGAACCGTCGAGGCCGCTGATCCGGGCATGCGAGTCGGTGATCGTCTCGACCAGACCGAGCAGAGCGGCATGGTCCTCGCCGCGGTACAGCAGCGCACCCTCGCGAGTGAGCGTCATGATCGTGTTCGGGGCGTGCAGTTCGACGTACGGGGAAGCGGTGAGCGTGTCCAGTTGGTTCTGGAAATCGGCCTCCGAGGTGCGGCCCAGGGCGAAGACCGGCATGGGGAGGGCACCGGAGCGGACCAGCACACCGGCCCGCTCGCCGCGGCCCGTCAGGGTGAGATAGACCGGGCCGCCGTGCGGGTCCGTCACGGTGTTCGCGCCCGCGGTCAGTGGATAGCTGCGCGGCTCGGTGATCTCGCCGTAGTAGTCCCAGGCGCCGATCCACAGGGTGGGCAGCAGACCGTCGTGCGGCTGGACGGTGAGGGAGAGGGGTGCGCCGGCCGGCACGTACAGGCCGGTGGGCTGGAACTCCGAGCCGCGCAGGGCCTGTCCGAGCCGCAGCCGCTCGGCCTCGGCGGCGGGCCGGGCCGTCAGGGCCAGCTTGACCGGGCGGGCACCCGGCGCGGCGGTGGCACCGGCCGTCGCGGCCCGGGCCGGGCCGGCACCGGCGCCGAGGGCGAGCGCCGCTCCGGCTCCGGCCGCGGCGGCGAGAACGGAACGCCTGCCCACGGGGGAGGCGTGGGCGGAACGGGCGGTGGAGGAGCCGGCGGAGTCTGCGGAGTCGATGGGCATACGCATGCGGAACTCTCCCTGCGGAAGCGATGAGGGGCGGAAGCGTGCGGAACGGTGCTGCTCGGCGTCAGCATGTAAGCGGTTGCTATCGACCCGCAAGGGGAGTCGGGAAGTTACTGTGATTTTCTATGGCCAACTGTGGACAGGCGGGAAGTAACCGGTCACATGCGGGTGGGGCGTCCCGGCCGTGGCGCAACGGAATCGCGTACCACGATGTGCGTACCGAGCCGCAGCACACCCGTCGTCGGCTCGCGCCAGTCGTCCTCGTCGCCGCCGGTCACGGCGAGCCGTACCGCCTGACGCCCCATCTCCTCCAGCGGCACATGGACGGTGGTCAGCCGAGGCCGCAGCTCCTGGGCCACCGGGATGTCGTCGTACCCCACCAGGGACACGTCCTTCGGTATCTGTACCCCGGCCTCCTCCAGGGCCTGCGCCGCGCCCGCCGCGACCATGTCGTTGGCAGCGAAGACCGCGGTGAAGTCCGGTCCGTCCCGCAGTAGTTCCACCATCCGCCGGTATCCGAAGTTGCGGCTGAAGGCGCCGGACTGGACCAGCTCGGGGGCCGGGGCGATACCGCGCAGCCGCAGGGCTCGTTGGTGCCCGGCCAGCCGGTCGCGGGTGGTGGAGAGCTTGGGCGGGCCGCCGAGATAGAGGATCCGCTCGTGCCCCTGCATCAGCAGGTGGTCGGTGATGGCGAAGGCGCCGCCCTCGTTGTCGTACTCGACCGCGACGGTCGGGGCCTGTTCGCCCAGCGGTGGCCTGCCGCACAGCACGAGTTTCGATCCGCCCGCGTCCAGCTCGCGCGCCCTGCGGGCCAGTTCGCTCATGTAGCCGCGGTCCGCGAGGGAGCCGCCGACCACGACCACCGCGTCCGCCCTGCGCTCGTGCATCAGATCGATGAACGCCAGCTCGCGCTGCGGGTCGCCCTGGGTGCAGCAGACCAGGCAGAGCCGGCCGCCGAGCGCCGCCTCTCGCTCCACGCCGCGCGCGATGTACGCGTAGAACGGGTCGATGACCTCGTTGACGATGATGCCGACGGTGCGGTTGGACACCCCGGCCAGCGCACGGGCGTGGGCGTTGACGACATAGCCGAGCTCGCGCATCGCGGACTCGACACGCTCCCGGGTCGCCTCGGCGACCGGGTAGTTGCGGTTCAGTACGCGGGAGACCGTGGCCGTAGAGACGCCCGCGCGCCGCGCGACATCGGTGACCGTCGCGCGCCGTTGTCCGTCCGCGGCCGTGCTCTGCCGGCGCATCCGGCTCACCCCCTGGTGGCTGTTGTGTGACGCCGAGCCTAGTGCCCCTCCCGGCAAGCTCTGCCCCGTCGCGCCGCCCATCACGCACGCTCGCCGCGTTGGCCAAGAGCCCTGGTGGCTCGGCTACCAGGACGTCCGGCCGCCTTGCGATCGCACGCACCGGACGACGCTCCTTCCGGGCAGGCACGGCCGGCCGCGGCACTGGCCTGTGCCGGGACGGGGCTCATGCGATCCTCCCCAGGTCGGCCCGGTGCACCGGATGGTCGAACGGTGTGCCGTGCGCGTACCGCGTCAGCTCGTCCACGGCGAGCGCCCCGAGTCGCCCCACCTCGTTGCCCTGAGCGCCCGCCAGATGGGGGCTGAGGAAGACGTTCGGGAGGTCCCACAGGGGGTGACCGTCCGGCAGCGGCTCGGGCGAGGTCACATCGAGGACGGCGTCCAGCCGGCCGCTGACCAGGTGCTCGGTCAGCGCCTCGGTGTCCACCAGAGGGCCGCGCGCCGTATTGACGAGCAGGGTGCCGGGGCGCATCAGGCCGATCCGCCGGGCATCGATGATCCCGCGGGTTTCAGGCGTGTCGGGGGCGTGGACGGTCACCACGTCGCAGGTCGCCACCAGGGTGTCCAGGTCGGTCGGGGTGACGCCGAGGAGTTCCGCCTCGGCTTCACCGACATACGGGTCGTACAGCAGGACTTCCGCATCGAGCACCCGGAGCAGCTCGATGACCCGGCGGCCGATCCGGGACGCCCCGACGACGCCGATGGTCAGGCCGTGCGTACCGAGCCAGTGCTGGCGGTCGAGGTCGGCGGCGGTGCGGTGGGTGCGCCGGGCGCGGAAGAGCCCGGCCAGCGGAAAGACGCGTTTGGCGCCCATGATGATCGCCGCCAGGGTGAACTCGGCGACCGGCACGGCATTGGCGGCGGCGGCCGAGGAGACGACGATCCCCCGGTCGAACGCGGCCGGGGTCAGAAACGTCTTCACCGTGCCGGCCGCATGGATGACGGCACGGAGCGCGGGCGCCCGGTCCAGCAGTTCGGCGTCGACGGGTGGGCAGCCCCAGCCGGTGAGCAGGACCTCGGCGGCACTCAGCGCCGCGGCGGCTTCCGGGGAGTCGAACTCGCTGATCACGAACGGGCTGAGGAGGTCGGCCGTCTCCTCCAGACGCGCCCGCACCGGTGGCGGAAAAACGTCGTCGAGCAGTCCGGGGCTCATGGCCAGGACTGTGCGCGGCCGTTGCGGGGGCGGTGCCGCAGCATCGCTACCGGAATGAGCCGGTGCCTCTTCGGTGGTTCGCACCCTGCCTCCGGATAGTAATCGCGTTCTATGGAATGACCGGCACGCTAAGGAGCGCGATGGCCGACCGTCAAGCTCACAGGTGACCCAACCGTCCGCTTGATCAGCTTTTTTGATGTTTCGTTGGGTCTGATTTGATGCGCCGGATGTCGCATCTCAAGGACATTCACCCAGATCTCTTGACGCTTGGGTTAACCGCTTACTAACTTGCGGCCTCAGAAGGCTCAAGTCGCGCCACCCAGCCGAACAGGAAAGACCATGGCTGAAACAGCACCCCCGTTGCCGCGGGAGAAGCGGCGGCAGAAGGCTGAAATACCCTCTCCGCCCGCTGCCCAGGCCGCCGTCGCACAGCACCGGCTGACGCTCTGGCAGCGGATCAAGCGGGACCGGATGATGCTGCTGCTCACTTTGCCCGGTCTGCTGTACTTCGTCGTCTTCCACTACGTACCGCTGCTCGGCTACGTGGTGGCGTTCCAGGACTACCAGCCGTACCTCGGCTACATGCACAGCGTCTGGGTGGGGTTCGCCAACTTCTCCGCGGCGTTCAGTGAGCCGGCCTTCTGGTCCGCGACGTTCAACACCCTGAAGATCGCCCTCGTCCAGCTGGTGTTCTTCTTCCCGATCCCGGTCGCGCTGGCCCTGTTGCTCAACAGCATCGCGAGCGACCGCGTCAGGCGGTTCGTGCAGAGCGTCGTCTACCTGCCGCACTTCATCGGCTGGGTCATCATCGTCTCGATCTTCCAGCAGATCCTGGGCGGCGCGGGCCTCCTGCCCGACGTGCTCGACGGTCTGGGGCTGCCGCGCTACGACATGATGAGCGACCCCGACGCCTTCCCGTGGCTGCTGACCCTCCAGGTGGCCTGGAAGGACGCCGGCTGGGGCACGATCATCATCCTCGCCGCGCTGCTGAACATCGACAAGCAGCAGTACGAGGCCGCCGCGATCGACGGCGCGGGCCCGCGACGCCGCCTGTGGCACGTGACCCTGCCGGGCATCGCCCCCGTACTCATTCTGCTGCTGATCCTCAATCTCGGGCAGATCCTGTCCGTCGGCTTCGAGCAGATCCTGCTCCAGCGCGACGCGGTCGGCCCGGACGCCGGTGAGGTCCTCGACACCTACGTCTACTACCACGGCATCAAGGACAACGACTGGGGCGTCGCAGCCGCCGTCGGTCTCGTCAAGGCGGTCATCGGCACCGCACTCGTCCTGGGCGCGAACAAGTTCGCCCACCGACTCGGCCACGAAGGGGTGTACCGCGGTGCTGATCGCTGAGAAGACGCGCGCCACAACGGAATCCGCCGCACCGGAACCCCCGCCCGCTCCTGCCCGGAAGTCCGACGGCAGGCCCCCGTGGATGGAACGGCCGACCCGTGTCGGGCAGATCGCCAAGGTGGTCGCCATCGTCGTGGTCGTCCTCGCCGTTGCCTACCCGCTGGTCGGCGTCATCGGCACGAGCTTCGCCTCGCAGACCGACATCATCAAGAGCTCCGGTCTCGTCCTGTGGCCGGACCACCCCACCCTGGATGCCTACCGCACCATCTTCACCGGCGGAGTCGTCACCCGGGCGCTGATCGTCTCCGTGGGCATCACCGTCCTCGGCACCCTCGCCAGCCTGCTGGTGACCGTCGGCATGGCGTACGGACTGTCCCGTCGCGACGTCACCGGCTCCCGCTTCATCCTGATGACGGCCCTCTTCACGATGCTCTTCAACGCGGGCATCATCCCGAACTTCCTGCTGGTCAAGGGGCTCGGCCTGTACGACACCTACGCGGCGCTCGTCATGCCCACCCTGGTCAGCGCCTTCAACCTGGTCGTCCTGCGGTCGTTCTTCATGAGCCTTCCGGAGGAGCTGTACGACGCCGCGAAGGTCGACGGCGCCGGAGACTTCCGCATCCTGGTGCGGATCGTCCTGCCACTGTCCAAGGCCGTTCTCGCCGTCATCAGCCTCTTCTACGCGGTGACGTACTGGAACGCGTTCTTCAACTCGCTCCTGTACCTCAACGACTCCGACAAGTGGCCGCTGCCGATGGTGCTGCGCACCTACGTCCTGCAGGGCCAGAGCCTGAACGCGGCCTCGGCCGGTGAGGTGCTCGCCCCACAGCAGGCCGTCCAGATGGCGGTCCTGGTGATCGCCGTCGTACCGATCCTCTGCGTCTACCCGTTCCTCCAGCGCTACTTCACCAAGGGCGTGCTCACAGGCGCCGTCAAGGGCTGAGCGCAGCCACAGACCCCACAGACCCCCACTCCTTCCTTCCCCTTCTCCCAAGGAGATTCAGGTGTCGAGCTCCACCCCCATCAACCGCAGAGCACTGTTCCGCATGGGAGCGGGCGTCGGTCTGGGACTGGCCGCCGCCCCGCTGCTCGCCGCCTGCGGCGACGGCGGCACGACCGCCAAGGCAGAGGTCAAGAGCGCCTCGCTGCTCCCCAACTCCGCGATCCGCAACATCGGCCTCAAGCCCGACCTGCCCGGCACCGCGGCCGGCGTTCCGCAGGGTTTCTTCCGCTATCCGGCCAAGCCGCTGCGCGCCACGAAGAACACCCCGCTCAAGGGTGCCCAGCCGATCAGCGCGACGATGGAGACCTTCTCCCCGCCGCCGCCCGCGCGCGGCAAGAACATCGCCTGGCAGGAGATCGAGAAGCTCCTCGGCGGTCAGGTGAACATCACCGCCGTCCCCGCCGACGACTACGGCACAAAGTTCTCCACCATGGTCGCCAGCGACAGCCTGCCCGACCTCTTCATGTACCCCGAGGCCGGAGGCGTCGACAACAAGGCGGCCTTCCTCCAGGCCAAGTGCGCCGACCTGACCCCGTACCTCGCCGGGGACAAGATCAAGGACTACCCGAACCTGGCCGCGATCCCGAAGGGCGCCTGGCAGGCCGCGATCTTCGGCGGGAAGCTGTTCGGCATCCCGATCGCCCGCACCGGCACCGGCGGCGCCGGCTTCTACCGCCACGACCTGTTCGAGGAGGTCGGCGTCACCAGCCTCGACCAGATCACCGACCTCGACCGGTTCGTCGAGGTCTGCAAGGAACTGACCCGGCCGAAGAAGGACCAGTACGCGATCATCGCGGGCGCCACCACGATGCTCGCGATGTCCGCGGGCGCTCCCTACGCCTGGCGGCTGGACGAGAAGACCGGCAAGTTCACCTCCGACCTGGAGACGCCGGAGTACCGCAAGGCCGTGGAGACCGCCCGGGAGCTGTACAAGGCCGGCTGCTACTACCCGGGCACCCTTCAGATGTCCGGGGCGCAGAAGGCCCAGTACACGGACATGTTCAAGAACGGCAAGGGCGCGTTCGTCTACGACGGCATGCCCACCTACCTGGCCCCCGGCGTCGGGTACATCGCCTCCATGGGAGCGATCGACAAGAAGTACGACCCGCGCCCCTTCGTCCCGATCGGCAAGGACGCCATCTCCTGGATGGACAACCTCAAGCTGGAGAACACCCACGTCAAGAAGGCGTCCGCGGAACGGGTCAAGCAGATCCTCGCACTCGCCGACTTCGCCGCCTCGCCGTTCGGCAGCCAGGAGTACACGCTCATCAACTACGGCGTGGAGGGCAAGGACTTCACCCGCGACGACAAGGGCAACCCGGCGCTCACCAAGCAGGGCACCCAGGACGTCACCGTGCCGTGGAAGTTCATGGCCTCCGCCGTCCCCGCCATCTTCAGCGCCGACTCGGAGCAGGGCGTCCGTCACGTCCACGACGCCTTCACGAAGCTGATTCCGATGATGGAGCCCGACCCGACGCTCCAGTACTCCTCGCCCACCTGGGACTCGAAGGGCTACGGCAGCCTCTACACCCTCAAGCAGGACGCGCTGAAGGACATCGTCGCGGGCCGCAAGCCCATGTCCGCCTACGACCAGCTCGTCAAGGACTACCTGGCCAAGGGCGGCGAGCAGGCCCGCGGCGAATTCGAGGACGCCTTCCAGAAGGGGAAGAAGTGACGACGCGACGCACAGCCCTCAGACTCGGCGGCGCGGCGGTGGCCGCGGCCGTCGTCGTACCCGCCCTCGGCTCGCCCGCCGGAGCGCAGCCGCGCCGCTTCGACCCGAAACCGGGCTCCGACGGCGTCGGCGACCCGCTGTTCCCGACCCTCGGCAACGGTGGTTACCAGGTCGTCCACTACGACCTCACCTTCGACTTCACCCCGGTCACCTACGACTTCACCGCCGTCGTGAAGATCAACGCCAAGGCGACCCAGGACATCTCCGCCTTCAACCTGGACACCGACGGCCACATCATCGAGTCCGTCGCCGTGGCCGGCCGCCCCGCCACCTGGGAGCTCTCGCCGGGCCAGAGCGGCCAGGAGTTGACCGTCACCCCTGCCCGCCCGCTCCACGACAACCAGGCCTTCACCGTCGAGATCCGCTACCGGGGCAACGGCAAGGCGCCCCGACTCGGCCTGAGCGGCTGGAAGTTCGGCACCGACGGCGGCTTCGCGTCTGCCGCCCAGTCCTCCCGCGCCGATACCTTCCTGCCCTGCAACGACACCCCGTCCGACAAGGCGACGTGGACCTTCCACATCAGCGCACCGCAGGGCTACGTCGCCACCGCCAACGGCGAGCTGCTCCACAAGACCCCACGCGCCGACGGCTCCACTGTCTGGCACTTCGCCCTCCGTGAGCGCATGGCGACCGAACTCATCGGCATCGCCGTCGTCAAGGGCACCTATCTGTACGGCACCAGCCACCGCGGACTGCCACTGCGCCACATCGTCCCGCAGGGCCAGGAGGAGAAGTACGCTCCGATCGTCGCCCGTACCGCGGACCATCTCGCGTGGGCGGAGGCGAAGTTCGGCCGCTACCCGTTCTCCGTCTACGGCCTCCACATCTACGACGGCTACACCGACGCCCTGGAGAACCAGACCCTCTCCCTGTTCTCCACCAACTGGTTCAAGCCCGACGCCAACGGCCGGCCCGGCTACGAGACCACCATGGTCCACGAGCTCGTCCACCAGTGGTTCGGCGACTCCGTCACCCCGAACGACTGGCAGCAGGCCTGGCTCAACGAGGGCCCCGCCGTGTACTACGCCGGCCTGTACGGAGACGAACGCGGCTGGTCGGTCTTCGAGGACAAGATGAAGGCCACCTACGAGAAGCTCGACGCCGTCCGCGCCACCGACGGCCCGCCCGGACTCCCGAAGGCGCTCGGCGGCACCAACATCTACGACGGCGGCGCACTCGTCCTGTACGCCCTCAGTCTTCAGATCGGGCAGCGGCAGTTCGACAGGGTCATGCGTGAGTGGGTGAAGCGCTTCAAGGACTCCACGTACACCAGCGAGGCCTTCATCCGGCACACGGTCGACGTCACCGGCGACAAGTCCCTCGACCCGTTCCTGCGCGACTGGCTCTTCGGGGCCGTGAACCCGCCCATGCCCGGCCACCCCGACTGGAAGGCCTCCGCGTGAACCGCCGCAGCGTGGCGCTCTCCCAGGTGCTCGTCCACCCGTAGGGCCGCTCCCCAGGGCCCTACGGCCCCACCCCCCGGACGCCGCCGGTCATCCGACCGGCGGCGTTCCCGTACTCGCCCGCACCACCACCTCGCCCGCCACCCGCACGACCCGGGCCCGCTGCCCCGCCGACCGTTCCCGCAGCGCCAGCGCGATCACGTCCTCGCCCATCGAAGTAAGCGGCAACGCCACCGTGGTGAGCGCCGGTGACAACTCCCGGACCAGCGGGATGTCGTCGAAGCCCGCCAGCGAGACATCCTCCGGCACCCGTAACCCCGCCTCCCGCAGCGCGGCGAGCGCACCGACCGCCATCACATCGGTGACCGCGAACACGCAGGTCGGCCGCGGACGGCCACAGGCCAGCAGCCGGCGGGTCGCCGCGTACCCGCCCTCGCGGGTGAACGCGCCCTCCACGACCCGGTCGAGCCCGATCCCCGCCTCCGCGAGCCCTTCCCGGAAGCCCGCGAGCCGGTCGGAGACCGTGGTCAGCGCGGGCGGCCCGGTGAGCACCGCGAACGTCCGGTGCCCGAGCCGCACCAGCGTCCGGGCGAGCGCGGCCGCCCCCGCCCGGTTCTCCGGCTGTACGGTGTCCACCCGCAGGCTGCGGTGCCGGCTGACGACCGCGACCCGTCCGCCGCCCCGTACGTACGGCGCCAGTTCGGCATCCATGGCCCGCTCCCACGCCCGGTCCTGGAACCCGGAGCCGATGAGCAGGATCGCCCGGGCGCGCTGGGCCCGCAGCATCGAGACGTAGGCGATCTCCCGGGCGGGCTCCCGGAACGTGGAGGCCAGCATCACCAACAGATCCTGTTCGGCGGCGGCCCGCATCACACCACTGGACACGGCGGCGAAGTAGGGGTCGCTGACATCATGGCAGATCACGCCCACCGTGCGGTTGTTGGTGGCGTTCGCGAGTGCCTGTGCGTGAGCGTTGGGGATGTAGCCGAGCCGGTCCGCCGCCGCCCGTACCCGCTCGCGCAGATCGTCGCGCACCCTGGCCGTGCCATTGAGGGCGCGCGAGGCGGTGGCGGGGGAGACGCCGGCCTCCCGGGCCACGGCGTCGAGCGTCACATGCGCCGCCGCGCGAGGGGCGTGGCGCGGTCCGCGGTGGTGCGGTTCCGGGTGGTGCGGTGTTCCCCATTCACTCAAGTCGACCCCCAAGGGCGCGGTGGTGGAAGGCGCGAAACTTGTCGACGACCTATTGACCTTGCGTGCAGGCAGTCATTAGCGTGGCGAAAACCTTATCAGAAAGCGCTTTCTGAAAGCGTCTTCTGAAAGCGCCTTCTCGTCATCGCAGGATCGTACAGCTCTCCACAACTGCTCAAGAAGTGCAGGGAGTTACCAGTGAGTCAGAGTGTGTTGGCCAAAAGCCCACCCGAAGCGGCGGGAGTCGTCCGGCGGGCCGGGCCCTCGGCGGGGGAGCGGTTCGCACGGGCGGCCGAGCAGAGCTGGCGGCCCCTCGCCCTGCTGCTGGCCTGTTTCGCCGTCTGGTGGGTGATCTCGGCGGCGGAGTTGGTGAAGCCCTACCTCGTACCGTCGCCCGGGGCGACCCTCGACGTCCTCACCGGCAAGGCGGGCTATCTCTGGCAGCACACCTGGGTGACCACGTACGAGACGCTGCTCGGCTTCCTGATCGCCGTGGCCGTCGGTGTCCTCGCGGCCGTCGTCATGGTGTACTCCTCGACCGTCGAGCGCACGCTCTATCCGATCCTGCTGTTCGCCCAGGTCGTACCGAAGAT
Organism: Streptomyces sp. NBC_01241; assembly: GCF_041435435.1. Classification (NCBI taxonomy): domain Bacteria; kingdom Bacillati; phylum Actinomycetota; class Actinomycetes; order Kitasatosporales; family Streptomycetaceae; genus Streptomyces; species Streptomyces sp. NBC_01241. The sequence continues at coordinate 7,807,178 of NZ_CP108494.1, forward strand.
CGCGATCGCGCCGCTGTTCATCGTCTGGCTCGGCTTCGGAATCGGACCGAAGATCCTCATCGCCGTGCTCATCGCCTTCTTCCCCGTGGTGATCTCCATGGTCACCGGCCTCAAGGCGGTCGACCCGGAGATGCTCCAACTCTCGGCGACGATGGGCGCCAAGCCGTGGCAGACCTTTCTCAAGATCCGCTTCCCGGCCTCGCTCCCGCATCTCTTCTCGGGACTCAAGGTCGCCGTCACCCTCGCGGTGACCGGCGCGGTCGTCGGCGAGTTCGTCGGCGCCAACGAGGGCCTGGGCTATGTGATCCTCCAGGCCAACGGCAACCTCGACACCCCGATGCTCTTCGCCGGGCTGCTCGTGATGTCACTCATCGGCGTCGTCCTCTTCGTCGCCGTCGAGATCGCGGAAATCCTGCTGCTCCCGTGGCACGCCAGCCGCCGGGACACCTCCGCCACCACCACGTACTGATTCCGTCCGACCGACTCCTTTTTTACTTCGTCGCGGGAAGGCCCAGCCCATGTATGCGCGCAGACTCCTGATCGGTGTCGTACCTCTCGTCCTGGTGGCCACGGCCTGCGGTGGCAACGACGCGTCGACCACCACGAGCCAATCGGGCAAGAAGCTGGACAAGGTCACGCTGACCCTCAACTGGTATCCGTACGGCGAACACGCGCCGTTCTACTACGGCAAGCAGCAGAAGATCTTCGAGAAGCACGGCATCGACCTGAAGATCCAGGCGGGCCAGGGCTCGCAGAAGACGGTGCAGGCCACCGCGGCGGGCCAGACCGACTTCGGTTGGGCCGACACCCCCGCGCTGCTCGCCGGTGTCGACCAGGGCGTTCAGGTGAAGAGCCTCGGAGTCTTCCTCCAGACCACCCCGGCGTCGGTGCAGTCCTTCGACGCCGCGGGCATCCGATCGCCCGCCGACCTCAAGGGCAAGACCATCGCGGGGACCGCGGGGGACGCGCTCTCCAAGACCTTCCCGATCTTCCTGAAGAAGAACGGCCTGGCCGAGTCGGACGTCAAGGTGCAGAACACCGACCCGGCGGGCAAGATCGCCGCGGTGATCTCCGGGAAGACCGACGGACTGCTCGGCTACGCCAGCGACCAGGGCCCCACCATGCAGGACAAGGCGAAGAAGCCCGTCTCGTACCTGCGCTTCTCCGAGAACGGGCTGAACTTCTACTCCAACGGTCTGCTCGCCGGCCAGCAGATCCTCTCCTCGAAGTCCGAACTCGCCGAACGCATGGTGCGGGCGGTCAGCGAGTCGTGGGCGGCCGCCGAGAAGGCCCCCGGACCGGCGGTCGCGGCGATGGACGGAGCCTCGGAGCAACTGCCGCCGGCCACGGTCCTGGCCGAGCAGTTCAAGACGACCCTCACTCTGCTGCACACCACCTCGACCCAGGGCAAGGCGCCCGGCGTGAACGACGAGGCCGACTGGCAGCAGACCATCGACGTCTTCGCCGAGGCCGGCATGGTGAGCAAGCCGAAGGCCGTCGCCGAGTACTGGGACGAGAAGACGGCACTGAAGGGATGACCATGCCGAAGCAGGACACGACACGGACCGAGGTGCCGGTCCCCGCCGCCACGGCGGCAGCAGCGGTCGAATTGTCCGACGTGGCGGTCCGGTTCCGCAGCAGGAAGCGCGATGTCACCGCGTTGCACGAGGTGTCGCTCGATGTGGCCCCCGGTGAGTTCGTGGCCATCGTCGGACCGTCCGGATGCGGCAAGTCGACCCTGCTCAAACTGGTCGCGGGACTGCTGAAGCCGTCCTCGGGCGAGGTCCGGATCGGTGGCGAGCAGGTCAACGGGGTGCGCCACGACATCGGTTACGTGTTCCAGCGCGCCGCCCTCCTGGAGTGGCGCTCGGCGCGCCGCAACATCCTGCTCCAGGCCGAGATCCGGAAGATGCCTCCCGCGCAGGCGCGCGGCCGGGCCGACGAACTGATCCGGATGACGGGACTGGACGGCTTCGAGGACGCGTATCCGCACGAGCTGTCCGGCGGAATGCAACAGCGCGTGGCACTGTGCCGGGCGCTGCTGCACGAACCGCCGGTGCTGTTGATGGACGAGCCGTTCGGCGCGCTCGACGCCCTCACCCGCGAGCAGATGAACATGGAGCTGAACCGCATCTGGCGGGAGACCCGCACCACCGTCCTGCTGGTCACCCACTCCATCTCGGAGGCCGTCTATCTGGCCGACCGGGTGGTGGTGATGAGCCCGCGCCCCGGCAGGGTCTCCGAGATCATCGAGGTGGGGCTGGGCGCGGAACGGGAGTACGGCGAGACGCTCGGCCGCCCGGAGTTCCGGGAGGCGGCCGCCCGTATCCGCGACCTGCTGGGGGCGGCGTCGGCGCACGACTGAAGGTGTCGCCGGCCGCTGGGAACGCAACGGCCCCGGGCTGCGGTTCACGCAACCCGGGGCCGCTCCACGCACCCGCCCGGTCAGTAGCGCAGCCGGGACGGATACGTGTAGCTCGCGAGCGCCGAGGCGAACGGATCGGCCGGTGAGTCGTGCTCCACCAGCCACTGCTTCACACCGCCCCGCCGGTCCGTGTCGTACATCGCCGGGAAGTCCAGCACCTCCGAACCCCGCGCGAGGGCTCCTGCTCCGCTCGGCGACGGTGGAACGCGCCGATGCGCGTCAGCTGTCGGGCGACCTCCGGTCGGAAGGCGTGCGTGCCAGGGCGTGGCCGCCCGACCGGAGGTCGCCCGACCGCCTCTCAGCCGCCGAGGAACGCACCGATGAGTTCCCGCAGCCCCCGCGGATCCAGGCCGTGGGCGGTGAGGTGCTCGTCGATCTCCCCGTACTTGCGCAGCTCGGCCCGCCCCACCCCGAGGCCCAGCACTCGGTGCGGCAGCTCGATGAGCGCGTCATTGGCGACGGCCGTGGAGGTGCCCGCCAGGTAGGGCTCGACGATCACCACATCGGCCGCCCCGCCGCCGACCGCCCGTCGCAGCCCGGCCCCGTCGAACGGGCGCACCGTTGTTGCGTACAGCACGGTCACATCGAGGCCGTCGGTCGCCGCGAGGACGTTGTCGAGCATCGGTCCGACCGCGATCACCACCCCGCCCTTCCCCTCCCGCACCACGGTGAACCCGCTCCCCGCGCCGACCGGCCGCGCCCGCGTGTTCGACTGGAGCGACAGCCGTACGTACACCCGGCCGTCCTCGGCCGCAGCCTGCCGCAACAGCTCCTCGGCCTCGTCGGGATGGCCCGGCACATGGACCGTCCAGTCGTCGAGGGTGTCCATGAGGGCGACATCGCCCGGTGACATGTGGGTGAAGCCGCCGGCGGGCCAGTCGTACGAGCCTCCGGCGCTCACGAGCACCCCGCCCACCCCCTGATGGCCGAAGTCCAGCTTGACCTGCTCGAACGGCCGCTCCACCAGAAAGCTGGCGAAGGTGTGCACGAGGGGCCGCAGTCCGGCGAGCGCCATCCCGGCGCCCGCGCCGATCAGCAGCTGTTCCCTGATCCCCACATTGATGACCCGGTCCGGATGGGCCCGCGCGGCCCGTTCGAAACCGTCCCGGCTGATCTCGGCCAGCACCAGGGCGAGGCGGGGGTCCTCGTCCAGCAGCTGCGACGTGGTCGAGATGAAGCGGTCACGCATCGTGTCCATGTGTCTCTCTCCGTTCCGTTGCCTTCGTCCGTGGGTTCAGTGCTTCGGAGCGACGTGCGCGATCACGGCACGCGGGCGTCCGCCGTGTGGTGCGGTGAAGGCCGCGTACAACGCCTCGTGGTCCCGTCCGTCGACGGAGTCGACCGACCAGCCGGCGGTCTCGAACCGGGCCGCGATCCCGCCGGGCCGGCCGTGCGACGCCGACGCGTTGTCGATCACCACGGTGTGCAGCTGCTCCAGACCGGCCGGGCCCGCGTAGGCGAGCGCCTCGTGATTGCTGCCCTCGTCCAGCTCGGCATCCCCGATCAGCACCCATACCCTCGGGTCGGTCAGCCCCCGCGCCCGCAGACCGAGCGCGGTCCCCACGGCCAGCGGCAGCCCGTGTCCCAGCGACCCGCTGCCGATCTCGACCCCCGGCACCAGGGTCCGGTCCGGGTGGTGCCCGAGCGGGGAGTCGTACGCCCCGAACCCCGACAGCAGCTCCTCGCCGAAGAAGCCGTGCGCGGCCAGGACCGCGTAGTACGCCATCGGCCCGTGCCCCTTGGACAGCAGGAACCGGTCGCGGTCCGGCGCGTCCACGGTGCCGGGCGTCACCCGCAGCACCCGGTCGTACAGCACCCAGAGCGCGTCCAGCGTGGAGGTCGCGGCGGGGCCGTGCTTCTCGTCCCCCGTCATCAGGCTCATCAGGCGGTTCATGTCGCGGTAGCCGCCCGTCGGCGGGGTTGTCGTGTTCGTCATGACCCCAGCGTTGAACATCAACTTTGGTTGAGGTCAAGCCACGGGAAAGGCGTTCGTGACCACCCGTCCGAGTGCGGTATTGTTCTCTTGCGCCGTTCGGCCAGGGGAAGCCCCAGGTCAGGCGGGCATCGGGACGTGGCGCAGCTTGGTAGCGCACTTGACTGGGGGTCAAGGGGTCGCAGGTTCAAATCCTGTCGTCCCGACTCGTGAGAGTCGCAGGTCAAAGGCCGGTTTCGGAGCAATCCGAAACCGGCCTTTGATCATTCTTGGGGACCAGTTGGGGACCGGCGTGCTTGACCGGCGTCATGACGTCGACGACACCCGTCACCTGCCGTCACCACCAACTACGTAACAGAGCCGTTCGTTCGTCCGACAGGCCACTGGTACAGGCCGGGGGCTCCGCCGCATCGATGCTGCGGCGGAGCCCCCGGCAGGGCGGCTTACTACTTCTGCCAGCCGATCAGATCGGGCTGGCCGAAGTTGCCGTAGCTGCCGTAGAACTGGGCCGCCCCATAGTTGGCGAGGCCCTTCTTGACGGCCCAGATGGTGGAGCCGTTGTGGGTCGGCATGATGCCGTAGGTCTTCATGGCTTCCAGCTCGACCTTGTTACCGGCGTCGATTTGCTGGTCCAAGGTCGGCAGGTTGGTGACGGCCTTGGTCTCCTTGTCCATGCTCTTCGGCACCGAGCGGGAGACGTTGAGAGTGGAGTCGGAGCAGTACATCTGGCAGATGAAGAGCATTCCGTTCGGGTCGCTCGAAATGAAGCCCATCCCGAAGATGTCGAAGGCGCGCTTGGTGAACACCTTGTTGAAGTCGGCGGAGGGGTGAGCCTCGATGTCCAGCTTGACGCCGATGTCCTTCATCATCTGGGCGAGGGCAGTGGCACGGGCCTTGGTGGTAGCCCTGTCACCGATGGTGGGGAAGGTCAGCTCCAGCTTCTTGCCGTCCTTGGCACGCACACCGTCCGAGCCGGCCTTCCAGCCGGCGGCGTCCAGGTCCTTCTTCGCCTTCTCGGCGTCGAACTTCACGAGCTTGCCGAAGGTGTCCTGGTACCCCTTCTGGAAGGGGAAGAGGGTGAAGGAGCCGGGCAGTGGCTCGGTGTACCCGAGTCCCTGGAAGGTGATCTTCGCGAGCTGAGCGCGGTCGATCCCTTCCATCACGGCCTTGCGCACCGCCGGGTCCTTCAGCTGCGGCGAGGTGCTGTTGAAGACGAGGAGGTTGTTGGAGGTGGTCGTGCCGCGGCGAAGCTCGGTCCCCTTCACCGACTTCACCTGGTTGACCTGCTCGGCGTCACTTGCCTGTACAGCGTCGATCTGGCCGTTCTTGAAGGCGTTGATACTGGCGGCTTCCTCCATCTGTACGAAGGTGAGCTCGTCCAGATGCGGCGTGGCGCCCCACCACTTGGGGTTGGGCTTGAAGGAGACGGTGCCGCCCTTGGCGTCGAACTTGGAGATGGTGTAAGGACCGGCACCCCACTCCGGGTGGGGGTTGTTCACGTAAGCCTTGTTGAAGGCCTCGGCCTTGGCGATGTGCGGGTTGACGATCTCGTAGAAGAGGGACTTCCAGTACACGAACGGGCCGTCGAAGGTGACGATCGCCTGCTTGGCGTCCTTGCCCTTCTTGACCGAGGCGATGCTGGAGTAGCCGTCGGTGGAGCTGACGTCGTACGCCTTGTCCTTCCCGTTGAGCGCGTTCCAGGTGTCCCGGAACATCGTCCAGTCCATGTCCTGGCCGTCGTTCCACTTGGCCTTCGGGTTGATGTCGTACGTGACCTGAGTGTTGCCGCCCACCGTCGCCTGCTTGACGTCGGTGAGGTAGTCCTCGTTGTAGGTGATGTTGCCCTTGGGGTCGTTGAAGGACAGCTGCGGCGTGTAGAACCAGGCGAGCTTCGCTGTGTACAGCGAAGCGTTGCCCTGCATGTGGTTGAGCTGATCGGGAATCTCCACGATGGGAAGCGTCAGCTTGCCCCCCTGCTGCAGGTTGCTCGCAGGCTGGGGGTTGTACGAGGTCAGCACCTGGTTCTCCGAGGTGGCGCCCTTGGACTTCTCCTGCCCGGAGTCGCCGGAGTCGCTGCTGCACCCGGAGAGGACGAGGGAAGAGGCGGCGGCGAGCGCCACCAGGCTCAGGGAGATCTTTCTCATGACGGCCTTGGCCTTTCTAACTTAGTTGTCGACAGACGTGGTCGTGCCCGCGAAATGGCATGCGTCGCGGTGGTCCGGGTCCCCCCTCTCGGTGAGCAGAGGAGTGACCCCGCGACACTGCTCCTTCTGCGGCTCCGACAACGTCGTGTGGAGCGGACACCTGGAGACGAACCGGCAACCGGGCCGTTCGTCGGTGGGACTGGGAAGGTCGCCTTCCAGGAGGACGCGTTCCCGGGTGCGCTCGGCCACCGGATCGGGCAGGGGGATCGCGGAGAGGAGCGCCTTGGTGTAGGGGTGCCTGGGGTTGTCGAAGACGGAGTCGGTGGCCCCGATTTCGACGATCCGGCCCAGATACATCACCGCCACACGGTCGGAGATGTGGCACACCACCGACAGGTCGTGGGCGACGAAGAGGTAGGACAGGCCCAGCTCGGCCTTGAGGTCGTTGAGCAGGTTGATGACGCCGGCCTGCACCGAGACGTCGAGAGCCGAGACCGGCTCGTCGAGCACGAGCAGCTGGGGCTTGGTGGAGAGCGCCCGGGCGATGCCGATGCGCTGCCGCTGTCCGCCGGAGAATGCGGAGGGGAAGCGGTCACGGTGCTCGGGGTCGAGCCCCACCAGCTCCATGAGGTCCGCGACCTTGGTGCTGAGCACCTTCTTGTCGCGTTCGCCGACCGCGCGGAGCGGTTCCTCGAGGATGTCGAAGACCGTCATACGGGGGTCCAGCGCGCCCATGGGGTCCTGGAACACCATCTGGATGTTGCGGCGGACGGCGCTGATGTCCTGCTTCCGCTTCAGGTCGGCCGTGTCCTGGCCGCAGACGGCGATGCTGCCCTGCTCGGGCGGGTTCAGCCCCATGATCTCCAGCAGAGTGGTGGTCTTCCCGCACCCCGACTCGCCGACCAGCCCGAGCGTCTCTCCCTCGCGGATGTCCAGGTCGATGCCGTTGACCGCGAAGACCGTGCCCACCTTGCGCTTGAGCAGGCCGCCCTTGGCGAGCGGGAAGGTCTTCGTGACACCGGAGAGTTCCAGGACCTTCGGCCGGTCCTCACGGGGGACGTCCGCGACGCGGCTCTCCCGCTCGGCCGGGACGGGGTAGATCGGCTCACCGCCGATGGCGCCGTCACGGATCTCCGCGGCACGCCGGCAGGCCGTCGAGTGCCCCGCACCGGTGTCACTCCCGGCGATGGCCAGCAGCGGCGGCTCGGCCTCCCGGCAGGCGTCCTCGACCGCGGGGCAGCGCGCCGCGAACGGACAGGCGTCGGGAAGGTCCACCAGGAGCGGCGGAGTACCCGGAACCGGGGTCAGCGCTTCCCTGTCGCGGTCGTCCAGGCGGGGGATCGCGCCCATCAGGCCGATGGTGTACGGCATCCGGGGCTGCGCGAAGAGCTCGTCCACCCCGGCGTGCTCGACCGGGCGACCGGCGTACATCACCATGACGTCGTCGGCGGAGCCGGCCACCACCCCGAGGTCGTGGGTGATCATGATGACCGCGGCGCCGGTCTCGCGCTGGGCCGTCTTGAGGACGTCGAGGATCTGGGCCTGCACGGTGACGTCCAGGGCGGTCGTCGGCTCGTCGGCGATGATCAGGTCGGGGTCGTTCGCGATGGCCATGGCGATCACGGCCCGCTGCCGCATGCCGCCCGAGAACTCGTGCGGGAACCCCTTGGCGCGGCGGTCCGGGTTGGGGATGCCGACCAGGTCCAGCAGCTCGACGGCCCGCTTCCAGGCGGCTGCGGACGAGATCTCCTGGTGGATCTGGAGGGACTCGACGATCTGGGCCCCGATGCTGAAGATCGGAGTGAGCGACGAGAGCGGGTCCTGGAAGATCATGCCGATCCGCTGACCGCGGACCTTGGACATCCGCCGGTCGTCCAGGTCGAGGAGGTTCTTCCCGTCGAGCATGATCTCGCCCGTGACCGAGGCGTACTCGGGAAGCAGCCCCATGACGGCCATCGACGTGACGGACTTGCCCGAACCGGATTCGCCCACGATGCCGAGGGTCTTGCCGCGGTGCAGGTCGAAGGAGACACCGCGAACGGCGTCCACCCGGCCGGCCTCCGAGGGGAAGGCGACCTTCAGGTCACGCACGGACAGCAGGGCCCGCTGGGTGCCGGGCTCGGTCGTGACAGCGCGCTGCTCGATCATGCGCGGCCTCCAGACTGCGATGTGGGGTCCAGGGCGTCGCGCAGACCGTCACCGATGAGGGCCATGGCCACGGTGAGCAGCACCACCAGTGCCGCCGGCAGGTAGAACAGCCAGGGAGCGGTGGACAGCGTGTTCTGCCCGTCGGCAAGCATGGAACCCAGGGACACGTCGGGCTGCTTGACGCCGAATCCGATGAAGGAGAGTGCCGTCTCGGACTGCACGGTCGAGGCGACACCGAGGGTGAACGTCACGATCAGCAGGGACCCGATGTTCGGTACGAGGTGGCGGATGATGGTGCGGATCGGGCTGACGCCCATGAAGCGGGCCGCCATCACGTACTCGCGCTCCCGGAGGGACGTGGCCAGGGACCAGATCACCCGGGCGGTGAGCATCCAGCCGAACAGCGTGAGGACCACGACCAGAACCTGCCACTCACCCCGGTAGTGCGTACCGACCAGGGCGATGATGAGGAACGAGGGCAGGATGAGCAGGAAGTGCACGAAACCGAGCATCGCCCGCTCGATCTTCCCGCCGAAGTAGGCGGCGGTGGTGCCGAACAGACCGGCGATGGCGGTGGTCAGGAGCGACACCGTCACGGCGATGATCAGCGACCTGCCGAGGCCGTGCACGAGCTGGGCGTAGACGTCGTTGCCCGCGCCGTTGGTGCCCAGGAGATGGCCCCCGACCCCGGGGGCGACGGAGAGCGCGGTGAAGTCCGCCTCCATGTGGTCCCAGTGGGTCAGATACCGGCCGAACACCGAGAAGAACACGAGCAGGACGAAGAGGATCAGACCGCCGAGCGCGGGCTTGTTGCGCGCGAAGCGCCGCATGTAGAGCCGGGAGGGGGAGAGGCGCTTGCCACCGGTTCCGGTCTTTCCCGGTTCCAGTGCTTCGGCGGTCTCGGGGCGCGCCTCTTCGGGGGCGGTTCCGGCGCCGGGCATGTTGATGGCCACGTCAGCTCACCCTGATCCTGGGGTCGAGGGCCACGACGACGAGGTCGGCCAGGATCGCGCCGATGGCCGTCATGAGGGCACCGAAGGCTGCGACAGCGACGACGCCGTGCACGTCGTTCGTGCTGATGGTCTTGGTGAAGTACTCACCCATGCCGTGCCACGCGAAGACCGTTTCCGTGATGACCGCGCCGGTGAAGAGCGCGGGCATCGCGAACGCGACCTGAGTGGCGACGGGAATGATCGAGGTCCGCAGCCCGTGCCGGTAGATGGCCTGCTTCCGCGTCAGCCCCTTGGACCGTGCGGTACGCACGTAGTCGGAGTTGATGTGGTCCAGCAGCAGAGAGCGCTGCAACAGGTGGTATCCGGCGTACGAGATGAACGTCAGCGAGATCGTGGGAAGAATCGCGTGCATCGCCCGTGACCCCAGGACCGGCCAGAACCCGACGACATCGGGGCTCTGCGCTCCGGCGACGGGCAGCAGCGTGCTGCCGAGGGACTGGTTGAGCGCGATGGCCGCGAGCACCACGCCGAGCGAGGCCACCGCGGAGGGCGTGTTGAAGGAGATCACGGAGATGCCCTGCCACACCCGGTCGCCGGCCTTGTACTGGCGCGACGCGGTGTAGACGCCCAGCCCGACACCGATGATGATGGACAGGATCGTCGAGGCCAGGACGAGTTGGCCGCTGACGAAGATCCGGTAGGAGACCTGGTCGTTGACGCTGCCCCCGGTTGGCGACTGGCCCCAGTCGAAATGAGTCACGATCTGAGTGATCCAGTGCCACCACCGATCCATGATCGGTTTGTCTGGATTGAGATTGTAAAGCGCCAGCGAATGGTTGATCTGGGCTGGAGTTCGAGGCGGTCGCAACGCGGTGTAGTTCGACGCAGGTTTGAGGAATGCGTTAGCGAGGAAGTACGTGAGGTTGGTCGCGATGGCGATCATCAAAAACCAGCCGACTGCTTTGCGGGCGATGTAACGCAGCACTGGTAGCCGGCCTTTCGTGATGTGGGGCGTATCGGCCCGCAAATCCGGTGAGTGACCGGACGCTTGGCCGCGTTGACCGGGCACCGGGTCGCGAGCGCTCGGACAGGACGTGCGGATCCTCGGGGATCAGAAAATGATTTGCGTGAAGCCGTTCCGATGTACGAGCCTGAGGTGTGCTGATGGAGCTGCACAGACGGGCGAAGGTGGAGTGAGCAGTGCGCCGGGCATGAAGCGACAACCTCGCGTGGGGGTAAGCCAATTCAAGGCGGCCGCATGATTCAGCAGCGCCGCTGCTGACGATTTCAACTGCCCGTGTGGCACGTCAAGGCTGGTCAGGTCGCGATCCGGTTAAGCTGAAGCCGCATATCGGTCATTCTTCGCGAAAGTTTTCAACGTCGTGGTGGACGCGCGGTGAACGATGGAGCTCTGGAGGCTCCAAAAGATGCAAAACCAACCTATCGCGCGCATTCGCCGCGTTGTGTTTGATCCAGGACCAGGGTTTCTTCTGTGAAGTCTCGTTCTGGGAGCGGTGTTGGCGGTCTTCGGTGTGACGACGGAGCGTGCCGTGCAGGTGTGGGTGGGTAGTTCGACGACTTCTCCGCCTGTCTGGCGGGGGTGTTCGGGCGGGTCGAGCCGCGTCGGGTGACGATGGCCCACATCAAGGCGTTGATCGCTCCGGTGGAGCGGAAAAAGGGATGGCAGATCGCGGAGCACGCCGCGCATGTCACGCTGGACCGGGTGCAATGGTCCCTGGCCCGCTCCGTGCGGCGTGCGGACCATCTCCATGACCGTGTAGGGAAGTTCGTCGTTGCCCACCTCGGACGGGCGGACTGGTCGTGGACGAGACCGCCTTCCTCAAGAAGGGCGTGAAATCGGCCGGGATGGCAAGGCAGTACGCCGGCAGCACCGGGCCCCTCTCTGTCAGCCTTGGGTGAGACGTCCCGTTCTGCGGGGTTAGGGTGCAGTCCTGCGCCGGGAACGGCTCTACCACTCGCATGTCAAGGAATGGCGGGCCGCCCGGGACGCCGGGGCCCTGGAAAACCTGGTCGACCGCCGGACCAGCCCGGCCCGTGCGAAGAAGTCCGCCGCAGAGGTGGAGAACGAAAAGCTGCGGCAGCAGGTGGAGCGGTTGCAGAAGGACCTGGCACGGAACAAGGCCGCACTCGAGGTGATGGGAAAAGCTTCCGCGCTCTTGGAAATGATCTCCGAGAGCGCGGACTGAAGCCTGCCGCCGACCCTGTCGTAGACGAGGCGTTCACCAGCGTCGAGGCTCAGCTGGGCATCACGGCCGCCTGCCGGCTGACCGGCCGCTCCCGCGCCACGCACTACCGTCCGCTCCGGCCGGCACCACCACGCAGAACCCGTGTAATACGCGATGAACGCGTCGAACCACTCGCGGGCGTGGGCCAGCGAATCGAACCGTTCGGGATAGTCCGACATGTACTTCGTGGTCTTGAACTGGGCTTCGCTGTAAGGGTTGTCGTTGGAGACCTTCGGCCTCGAGTGCGACCGCGTCACCCCCAGATCGATCAGTAGTTGGGAGACCTTCTTCGACGTCATCGAGGTGCCGCGGTCCGCGTGCACGGTCTGGGGCACGATGCCGTTGCGGGCGATGGTCTCGCGGATCAACTCCTCTGCCCCCAGCGCCGACTCGGCTCGCTCGACGGTGTGGCCGACGATGTAGCGGCTGAAGATGTCGATGATCACGTAGGCGTGATACCAGAGGCCCTTGATCGGTCCGGCAGCCTTGGTGATGTCCCAGGTGAACACCTGCGAGGGCCCGGTGGCGACCAGTTCGGGCACCGTCTTGGCGGGATGGGTGGCCTGCCGTCGGCGTTCACCGGACTGGTCCTGCTCGCGCAGGATCCGGTACATCGTCGAGACGGAGCAGTGATAGCGCCCGGCATCCAGCTCGCGGGCCCAGATCTGCGCGGGCGCCAGTTCGGCGTACTCGTCGCCGTTCATCAACTCGAGTACCGCAGCCCGCTCTTCGGCCGTCAGGGCCGACGGCTGCATCTGCGGGGCACGGCCATGAGCACCGGCACTCGGGTATCGGCTGGCACACCCCCGCCTCCGTCCACTTCGGGACCGCCGAGGAAGTCCGCGACCAGCGCGCGGTCACCCTCGCCGAGGCATACGCCAGCCACCCCGAACGCTTCGGCCGCCGCCCCAGACCACCCGAGATACCCCAGACGGCCTGGATCAACAACCCGGCCAAACGCAGGGAACCCACACCAACCCCATAGCGTCACGACCGTCTCACTGGACTTGAAATCTTCCGGTGCCCGACGAGCCCCGCCTTTCGCACTGGGTACGACGGCGAGGTCAAAGCCCTCGGCCCAAACCCCAGCGCCATCGCTGAACAGACCGGACACTGACCCGTAGATGCCTGGCGATCACCGCGTTCGTCTCACCCCGCCCGAACCGTTCGGCCGCCTCCAGCCGTAACCGCCCCCGGAACTCCTGACGTTCAGCGGTCAGCCCGCCCCCTTGTGGATCGGTCGGCCTGCACCCTCTCCTGGGCATCCGCCCGGTCTGGGACGACGCGTCGCGCCGCGTCACCGGTCTGGGGGCGATCCCGGCGGCCGAACCCGGCCGCCCGCGCATCGACGTCATCCTCCGCATCAGCGGCTTCTTCCACGATGCCTTCCCGCACACCATCGGTCTCCTCGATTATGCGGTCCGCCTTGCCGCCTCGCTGGACGAACCCCGCCAAGCGGAACCACGTACGCGCCCACACCCAGGCCGACCTGGCGGTCCACGGCGACGAACGCCGCGCCACCACCCGCATCTTCGGCTCCCGCCCCGGAACGTACGGAGCGGGACTCCTCCAGCTCATCGGCTCCCGCGACTTGCGCACCGACGCCGACCTTGCCGAGGTCTATACCGTCTGGGGCGGCTACGCCTCCGGCCGCGAACTCGACGGACGCTCGTCACGCGTGCGGGCGCGGCCAGCGTCGGTGGTCTTCGCCATGGACACGGGCGCCAGCCGGGACACCACCGTCAATCCGGCCGTGCGCGTCACCGTCATCGACGACGACACCGACGAGGTGGTGGCGGTCGATCTGCTCACCGGTCGGCCGGCACGGCCGCTGGTGACCTGAGCCGAAGTGGGGCGGGGGTGCGCGGGGTGGGGAACCGTGCGTTCCCGCCGCGGTCCGGTGTGCGACCGTGCCCAGGGTTCGCACGCGCACAGGATCATTCTCGCGGCGACTCACGGTGGCCGGAATCCGGTCGGCGATCATCCAGCGGGGCCTTGACCGTCACGGCCGATCGATGCGGCTCCACGACGATACCCCCTTCACAGTCTGACCAGCGTGGACGAGGTTTCTGACGCATAGAGGATCACGCCCGGAATCGTGTTTGCGGGCGGGTCGGGCGCAAGCTGACGAGGACACTGTCCGACATGGGACGAAGTCGACGGAATAAATTATGCTTCGTCAACTGGGACCTGCTGAACACACGAAGGGTTCGGCTGTGTTTCTCCCGAGGGTTGTGCTTTGTTCGCCGAACCGAGGCCAGTTGTGGCCCGATGAGTCCCGGAATGCTCCCCTGGCGGAGCGCGATAATTCCGCAGGTGCAGTGACATGTCGGTCCTGATGCTCCGTCGGCCGGTGGTGAGCCGAAAGTGATCGAATTGCACCTCGTTCGTTGAAGTTGGTACGGAGTATTGACGCCGTCGTTACAGGGGCGACACAATCCTCCCCGGTGGACGCGGGTAGCGATGCCCCACCGTCGATAGGCGTTCGATCCTGTGAAGGGGCGATATGCAAATGATCGACAGTGCACCTCTGATGGAGATAAGACCCCGGTTGCGTAATGACGTGGTATTCCTTCGTGTCGACACCGGTATCTATCTCAGGAGTTCAGAGACTTCTTGCGTCCTCAAAGGCGCCGGCGCATATGAGTGGATGTCCGTCCTCGGTCCTCAAATGACCGGCGAATCCACCATGGCGGAATTATGTGAAGGTCTGGATGAGAGTCGACGCAAAACCGCCGTCGGTCTGATGCGCACCCTGCTCGCCAGAGGTTTCGCCCGTGCCGTCTTGCGCCCTGACGTGCGGATGTTGCCGGCCGGTGTATCGGATCTGTTCGCGCCGCAGATCAACTTCGTAGAACATTTCATGCACACGGACCAGCGGACGCCACAGGAACTCTTCGCCCGATTCCGCTCTTCCCGGGTCCTGGTCAGCGGCCCACCGGGGGGCGTCGCGGCGGCAGCGGTGCGCGGTCTCCTGCGCAACGGGCTGGCCGAGATATCGCTGGAGGATGCCGAGTGGGGACGGGAATTCGACGCGGAGACAGTTCGGCTGGCCGACGCGGACGCGCCGGCGCAGATCGTCGTACTGCCGTCGGCTCCCGAGGACCTGACCCCGTTCGACGTCGTGGTGGCTGTGGTCGACGGCTCCGGCAGTGGTGCGCTGCTC
Source organism: Streptomyces sp. NBC_01241 (assembly GCF_041435435.1). Lineage (NCBI taxonomy): Bacteria > Bacillati > Actinomycetota > Actinomycetes > Kitasatosporales > Streptomycetaceae > Streptomyces > Streptomyces sp. NBC_01241. Next base: position 7,822,193 of record NZ_CP108494.1, read on the forward strand.
GAATTGACCAGACGACTGCACGGCGTTGCTCAAGGCCCGCGACTGGTCCCGGTGGTGGCCGACCCGAACCGCATGGTGGTGGGTCCCATCTCCGGACCCGCGGAGCAGCCGTGCTGGGTGTGCGCGCAGCTTCGGCTGTCCACCAACTCCGACCCCCGGCTCATGACCGACTTCTGGCGCGGACTGGCCATCGGCCCGACCGGTGCCGAGGCCCCGAGCGGCAGCCAGGTCGCGCAGTCCATGGTCGGCAACGCCGTGGCGTTCGAGATCTTCCGGCTGCGCACCGGCCAGTTGCAGCCGGACGACGAGCGGCACGCCGTGATCCAGGATCTGACCACGCTGGAGTCCCGCCGCGAACGGGTGTTGCCCCACCCCGGATGCCCGATGCGGCACCAGCGGGTGGAACCCGACGAGGCCGTGCGGCCGCCCGCGAACGACAGCGACGCCTACGGGCGCGCGGCTGCTCTGGTCTCTCCGGAATTCGGCGTGCTGTCCGGATGGATCGACGACTCGATCCGGCAGATCCCGCTCAAGACGGGCCGGGTGCGGCTGGGTCCGGCCGGCTCCACGGCCGACGGGCCGCGCGAGATCGTCGGGTTCGACATCGACACGGTCCTGGTCGCTCGCACTCGCGCGGTGGAGGCGGCGGTCGCCTGTTACGTGGGCCGGCTCGGCCCCGTCGGGTTGCCGGACGGGGCACTCCCGGAAGACGCCGAAGTGGTTGCGGCCGAGCAGCTCACCCTGTTCAGCGGCCTGCCCGCATCCGATGAGCGGCCGGCGGGCGGAGGCTTGCCCGCGGTGTCGCTGCACGACGGCAGCCAGTGGCAGGTGCCGGCCGCGGCCGTCCACCCCCTGTCGCCCGCCAACTCCCGGCTGGAGTTCGAGCCGAGCCCGGCGGGTGCGGCGGCCGGCTGGACCGTAGAGGACGTACAGGAACGCGGGCTGTGCTCGGCGCTGGCGCATCGCGGGCTCGTCCGCGCGATACGCGGCGACGAACCGGCCCTCACGCTCACCGAGGAATGGCTGGCCGGCGACGACGTGACGGCGTTCGCGCTGGGCAGCCTGCGGCACATCGGCCGCAGCACCCGGGTCTACGCGCTGCCCGGCGCCGCACCGTCCTTCGCGGTCCTTGCCGTGGTCGAGGGCGCCGACGGCGGGGCGATCGACTGGGCGGCAGGCTCAGCGCTGTCGGTGCGCGACGCGGTATGCGAGGCGGTACGGGGCGCCGTCGGCCTCGCGGTCGGCCGGCACTACGAGGGCGCGCCCCTGGACCTCGGCGACCCGCTGGTGGCGGACTTCGACCCCAGGACTCTCGCCGAGGGCGACGCGAAGGCCGAGTGGTCCTTCGACCAGCCTGGGGTGCCGATGTCCGAAGCGCTCGGCCTGCTGGATGCCAACGGCACGCGCGCCCTGTTCGTCGACACGACCACCATCGACCTGCGCGCGATCCGCGCGATGGTCACAGGAACGATCCTGCTCGCTGAGAAATAGCGGGGCAGCGGGCCGGTCCGTGCCCTTGAGGCGCGCCACGGTTCTCGGAACACCCGTTCCGGGGTGCACATCCGACCAAATGGGAGGATCGCCATGTCCGTTGAGCTCAAGGACGAACTGAGCGTTCTGGAGAGCGCGACGTTCGAGATCGAGGAAATGACGGACGAGTCGGTCGAGTTGGCGTGGTCCAGCTCCTCCTGCTCATGCTCCAGCTGCTGCTCGTGCTCCACCAGCAGCTGCTGCTCCTGCAGCAGCAGCACCAGCTGACGGCTGGTGGCTGATCGGGCCGGTGGGCACCTGCCACCGGCCCGGTTGTCAGGCTGAAAAGTGCGGCTGCCTGGCGCGACGGTCCCCGTGGAACACCGCGGTTCCCGTCGACAAGGCAGGCAGCCGCACCCCCCATCTTCGGAGCGACTGGGTGGACGGATGAATGTGGTGTCGAACGCGGTGACCACCGCGACGGTCTTGGACGAACCTCGGGTGATCGACGTCCTCCGCGGCCATCTGGCCGGGCGCGTCGGCCCGGGCGTCACGGTTGACGTCGGGGTGCTCGGCTTGCCGGCGCGAACCGCGCCGAGCGGGGCGCCGGCGGCCGACGGACTGGTCTACCCGGTGCGCCTGTACGGCGGGACGGTGCTGATGGGGCCGCTGTACCGGGCCGACGGCACGAGTCAGCCGTGCGGACGCTGCCTGGACCGTCGCTGGCTGGCGCTGCGCCCGGTCGAGGAGCGTCGGCCGATCGAGGAGGGCGCGGACGTGTGGATGGCGGGTGACGAATCCTCGCTCACCCCCTTCGCCCTGGAACAGATCGCCCAGATTGTGCACGTGGAGACGGCCGACGGCGACGTCGCCCCCGGCGAACGGCGGGTCGGACGGATCGTGGAACTGCGGACCCGCGACCTGACCGTCAGCCGCCATGACCTGATCGCCGACTCCGAGTGCGAATGGTGCGCCACCCCGGTACCCGACACCGCCGAGGGCGCGACGCTGCCCCTGAGCCCGCGACCGAAGCCGAGTCCGATCACCTACCGGGGCGCGTCGGCGGCGGATCTGACGCTGCCGACCACCGGCCTGGTCAACGAGGTGTGCGGAGCGCTGGCGAGTGCGGCCCGCCGCGTCTACCAGTGCAGCGCCACCCTGCCGGTCAGCGGGTACTTCCGGGTGCGCAGCAAGTACGACTACCACGAGATGTGGTGGAGCGGGCAGTCACAGAGCTCGGCGAGCAGCGAGCGGTACGGCATCCTGGAGGGGTTGGAGCGCTACGCGGGACAGTTCCCACGGGCCAAGCAGCCGAAAGCGTACGCCAGTTACAGCGAGCTGGCGCCGGACGCCCTCGACCCCACGAGCATGGGCTCGTACCGTCCAGAGTTCTACATCGGGCACAACGACTATTACCAGCCCTACCATCCGGACACCCCCACCCACTGGGTGTGGGGCTATTCGTTCAGCGAGCAGCGGCCGCTCCTTGTGCCCGAGCAGTTCGTCTTCTACCTGGACCGCCGCCCGGACCGGAAGTTCGTCCAGGAGTGCTCCAACGGCTGCGCCAGCGGCAGCAGCGTCGAAGAGGCGCTGCTGCACGGCATGCTCGAACTCATCGAGCGCGACGCGTTCTTGCTGTGCTGGTACGGCAGCGCCAAGCTGCCGGAGATCGATCAGGCGACCGTCGTCGACGAGGAGGTCCAGTTCGTACTGGACCGGGTGGCGAGACTCGGCTACCGGATGCGGCTGTTCGATATGCGGGTGGACATCCCAGTGCCCGCCGTGATGGCGGTGGCCGAGCGGCTGGACGGCGGTCTCGGCAGGCTGTGCTTCGCGGCGGGCGCGAGCCTGGACCCCGTGGAGGCGGTGCGCGCGGCGATCGCGGAGACGGCCTCCTACATCCCGGGCATGGACGAACGGGTGGAGGCGAAGCTACCCGACCTGCGCGCGATGGTCACCGACTACAACCGGGTGCACGAACTCACCCACCACGCGCTGCTGTACGGCCTGCCGGAGATGGCGTCGGCGTGCGACTTCCTGCTGGACGCGGCGCCGCCCCGGTCGGTGGACGAGCTGTACGGCTCTTGGCTCGCGCAGCGACCCGAGAGCCTGGACCTCGCGGATGACGCGCGGTTCGTGATGGAGCGGCTGCGCGATGCCGGCAGCGACGTCGTCGCGGTGGACCAGACCTGCCCGGAGCAGGACGGCACCGGCATTCGCACCCTGAGCGTGCTGGCGCCGGGACTCGTGCCGATCGACTTCGGCTGGGAGCGGCAGCGCGCGCTGGCCCACCCCCGGCTGCGGGCCTACCTCGACGGCGAACTGGCCGAGATCCACGCCCGCGACGAGGGGTTCGGTCCCACAGGGCTGAACCGACGGCCGCACCCGTTCCCGTAAGCGTCTGCCCCGTCAGCGCAAGACCCGGCCGTCCATCCCGCCCGCGAGGTCGGCCGCTCCCGGCCGAAGGAGGAGATCCCGTGTCCGAGGACCGAACGCAGGTCGTGAGCGACTATGTGGGGTCGGTGTTCCGGCGCGGCCGGGAGCCGATGGAGCCGATCGGCTTCAGCCCCGACTGGGAGGACCAGCCGTCCCGGCACAAAACCTACCTGGGGGTACGGCGCTTCCCGCTGCCACCGGGCATCGGTCTGCCGCTGGCCGGCGCCGCGGACGTACTCTTCGGCGAACCGCCCGCCGACCAGGGCCCTCCCTGGACCATCGATTCGCTCGCCGCGTTGCTGCGCCTGTCCTACGGCGTTCTCGACCGCAGGCTGCGGGTGAGCTGGAACCAGGACAGCCATGTGCGGGTGCTGTATCCGGAGGCGCTGTGGGGGAGAGGCACTGCCTCCGGGGGCGGAATGTATCCGCTGGAGGTGTACTGGGTCGCGGGAGCGGGCGGCCCGCTGACCCCCGGCGTCTACCACTACTCGACGGCGCACCACAGCTTCGAGCGGCTGCTGGCCGGCGATCTCACCGACGAGGTGCGCGCGGCCTGCGAGTCCGGGGCCGGAGCTGGGGCCGGGCTCGGTGAGGCGGATGGCTTCCTCGTGGTTACCGTGCGCTTCTGGAAGAACTCCTTCAAATACAACAGCTTCTGCTACCACGTGGTGACCCAGGACGCCGGTGCCCTGCTGGGCAGTTGGGAGCTTATCGCACGGGGCATGGGCCGACGCGTCAACCGCGTGCTGTGGTTCGACGACGAGCGGCTCAATCGGCTGCTGGGGCTCGACACCGAGGAGGAGTGCGCGCTGGCCGTGGTTCCGCTGTCCTTCGGGCTGCCGGTCGAGCGTCGGACCGACTCGGCCGATCCGGTGGACCGCGGCGGACTGATCGACCGGCCGAGCTTCGAGAGGTCGGCGCGTACCCGCACCTTCGAGCAGATCGAGCAGGTGCACCGGGCGGTCCTGGCCGACCGCCGCGAGCGCCCGGAACCCGCAGTGGCGCGCGGTCTCGTACCGGTCGCGCGCGCGGGGGGCGAGGATGTCGTACTGCCCGAGCCGCTGATGGACCGGCTGGGCCCGGACGTCGGCGAGACCCTGCGCTCCCGGCGCACCAGCTTCGGCTCGTTCACCCGCTCCCGCCCCCTGCGCCTCGACGAGTTGGCCACCGTACTGGCGGGCACGGTCTCGGGACAGCGGTACTTCTCGGACGTGGTGCCCGAGGAGATCGGGCTGACGGGGCTGTACGTACTGGCGAACCGGGTCAGCGGGCTGCCGAGCGGGACGTACCGCTACGACGGCAGCGGTCACCGGCTGCGGGTGGTGAGCGAGATGCCGCTCGCCGAGAAGCTGCAACGCAGTTACTACCTGAGCAACTACAACCTGGAGCAGGTCGGCGCCGTGCTGGCGATCTCGGGGCGCTGGCGGAGCACGCTCGACGCCTATGGCAGCCGCGGCTATCGGGTGCTCAACTCCGAGGTGGGCGCGGTGGCGCAGACGGCCTACACGGCCGCTGCCGCGCTCGGCGTCGGCTGCGGGGCGGTACTCGGCTTCGACAACATCGCCATCGACGAGTGGGCCGGCCTCGAGGACGGTGACGAGCGAACCTTCCTCTTCGTGCTGCTCGGCCATGAACGCGCGGACAGCGCGGACTTCGACTATCGGCTGGACTGAGAGGGCTGATCCGTGAAATCCAGCGCGATGCAATCCGCGATGCCATCGATGACGCCACGTGCGACGTCGGCCGCGACCCTGCCCGAGCAGCACGAGACCGCGGAGCGCGTGAAGTGGCACCTGGTGCCGAGGTTCATGCTGCGCGTCGGTGGTCTGCCCTTCGAATCCGCCGACGCGCTGGCCACTTCGGCGAGCGCGTCATGGGCGGACGACGTGCTCGGCGCGCGGCTGCGGCTGCGTGAGCGAGGGGCCCGGCTCGCCGACTCCCTGCAGGAACGCGTGGCACGCAGTCTCGACGATCCGGCGGCGCGCCGCACGTTGATCAATCTGCGCCGTGACGTTTTCAACGTCCGCGCTCCGCGAGGCCTGGCGGCGGCCGAGCCGCTGCTGTCAGCCGGCGAACTCGCCGAGCTGCGCGCGTGGTTCGCCGACTGGCAGCGTTACGAGGCGCTGCTGCGGACCGGCTCCGGCATCCTGGCCGAGGAGATCGCCGCGGGCCGACGGGAACTGCGTCGTGCGGCGACGAAGACGGACCTGCGGTACGGCATCCAGCTCTCGTCCCCCTCGCTCGACGAGTATCTAGACGGTTACCTGGAGCGCGCCGACGGCCCGCTCAGCAAGAAGGAACGGCGGATCGAGCGGTCGCTGCTGGAGTACCTGCTGCGCACGGCATGCAAGACCAGCCCGTTCAGCACCCTGACGGCAGTCTCCGCGGGCGCCTTCGCCGAGGCCGACGGGCGGCCGCTCGCCGCGACCGTCAGGGGATGGGACAAGCGGGGCAGCACGCGGCTGAACATCGCCGTACTTGCCAGGCTCTCGGAAATGCTGACCGCCAGCCCTCAGGTCCGCCATGATCTTCCCCTCCGGGCCACCAGCGGACTCCAGGTGCACCGCGACCAGGTCCGCTACCTGCGCAAGCTGCGCGGCGCCGACGGCAACGCGGACGCGGCGGTCACTCTGGACGCGGTGCACGAGAGCCTGTTCTTCCTGCCCGGCGGGGACGCCCTCGCCGATGTGCTCACGCTGTTCGGCGATGGCACGACGCTGCGGTTCGCCGACGCCGTACAGCGGCTGTGCGCGATGGACGCGAAGCGACCGGAACCGGAAGTGGAGCGATATCTCGCCCAGTTGATCAGGCTGGGCCTGCTCGTCGTTCCAGATCTGCACATCGACATCCACGACCCGGACCCGGTCGGCACCTACCGCAGCGGTTTGCGGAAACTGGGAGCGGACTGGACCGACGACATCGCCGTGCTCGTGGAGCGGATGGGCGCGGACGTCACGCGATTCGCCGGAGCCGGACTGCGGCGCAGGCGTGAACTGCTCACGCAGGTCAAGGAGTCCGTGACCGAGACACACCGCCTGCTGGGCCACGACGACATCCCGGTTCTGCGCACCCTGGTCTACGAGGACACCACACTGCCGGGACTCTCGGTGACCGGCGACGCCTCGACCTGGACTCGGCAACTAACCCCGGTGCTGCGCCAACTGGCCCGAATCCTCCCGGCGTTCGATGGAAACGCCGTACGCAGGCTCGTCACCAAGGGGTTCTTCCGGGCGCGTTACGGGGAAGGCGGACGCTGCGAGGACTTCCTCTCCTTCGCCCACCAGTTCAACCAGGACTTCTACGACAACTACAACAAGCGGCTGATGCGTCATCAACGCTTCGACGGCACCGACTTCCGTACGTACGACAACTGGTTCCGGCAGGAGGAGATCGCGGAGATCGATCGCGCCCGGGTCGCCGTGGCCGAAGAAATGAAGCGCCGGTACCTGAGCGCCTCCGCCACCGGAGCCGACGTGGAACTGGACGAGGGCTTCCTGACCACCGTGGAGGATCTGCTGCCGCGGTCGGAGGGCCTGCGGTCGCTGTCGTTCTTCCTCCAACTGGCCGAGAACGGCACCGAGGACCCCCTGGTGGTCGTCAACCGGGTCTACTCCGGACTCACCCTGCTCTTCTCCCGGTTCGCGCACTGCCTCGACGACGGTCTCACCGCATCACTGCGCCGCTCGCTGGACGACGTCGTTCCGGAGGGAGCCGTGTTCGCCGAGCTCAAGGGCGGCTACGACGCGACCAACCTGAACCTGCACCCGGTTGTCACCCCCTACGAGGTGGTCTGCCCCGGAGAGACCAGCTTCCGGCCGCCGCACGAGCAGATCCCGGTGGAGGACCTGGTCGTCGAGCACGACGCGGCGACCGACCGGCTGCGCCTGCGCTCACGCCGGCTGGGCGTCGAGGTGATCCCCGTCTACCTCGGCTTCCTGCTGCCGATGGCGCTGCCCGAGGTGCAGCAGGTGCTGCTGAACTTCTCCTACACCACCATGGTCCAGCTCGACCTGTGGGAAGGCACCGGCATACCGGAGGGCGACAGCGGCGTTCTGCCGCGCGTCCGGCTCGGCAACGTGGTCCTGCAGCGCAAGACGTGGCGGTTCGCCGCCGGTCAGCTGCCGCCGGCGGTGGCCGGACAGGCGGATCACGACTGGTTCCTGGCATGGCGGGAATGGCAGCGCGCCGCTGGGCTGCCGCGCCATGTGTTCGCCTCCCTCGGCGGTGAACACAAGCCGCAGTACGTGGACTTCGACTCGTACGCCTGCGTCCGGCTGCTGGAGACCGCGGTCCGCAAGAGCGAATCAACGGTGGTGCTCACCGAGATGCTGCCGGGGCCCGACCAGCTGTGGCTGCGCGACGGCGGCCACCGGTACGTCACCGAACTCACGGTCCAGCTCGACGGATTCGAGAGACACGACGGGTTCGAGGGACACGACGGACTCGACAGAACGGAGGCGGAGCGGTGATGGACGGCAATGGCGGTGCGAACGACGGCGAGCGCGTCGATACGGATCGGCACGGGGACAGCGGGCGCATCGAGACGCAGTGGGACGGCGACGGCTGGATCAGCCTGCACGTCTTCTACGCCGCGAACGCCAACCCGGTGCTGGTGCACTGCGTGCGGCCGCTGGTGGCCCGACTGCGCGAACAGGGGCTGCTGCGCTCGTGGTTCTTCATCCGCTACTGGCTGGAGGGTCCCCACGTCCGGCTGCGTCTGCTACCGGCCGACGCGTCGGCGGCCGCCGAGGTCGCGCGGACCGCGCGGGGAACGCTCGAGGAGTACCTGCGCGAGCGCCCCGCCCTGTACGAGGAGGACCGCAACTCCAGCGGGGACCTGTACAAGAACATGTTCCTCGCCGAGTACAGCGAGGAGCACTGGAACGAGCTGTACGGGGCGGACGGCGCGATGCCGTTCCGGGACAACAACAGCGTCGCCCACATCCCCTACGAGCGGGAGCTGGACCGCTACGGCGGCCCGGCCGGCATGGAACTGGCCGAATGGCACTTCCAGGAGTCCAGCGAACTGGTGGTCACCCTGCTGGAGACCACCAATGTGCACGTGCGGACCGTCCTGCTCGGCCAGGCCGCGCAGTTGACCGCCTGGCTGTGCTTCGCGCTGCTGCGGGACGAGGAAGCGGTGGCCCAGTTCCTGGTCCGCTACCGCACGATGTGGGAGACCTCGTACCAGGAGCCGAGCGAAAGCCAGCACGAACGCTTCGACCGGAGCTACAAGCGGATGAAGGAACGCCTGGTGCCCCGGCTACGGCATGTGCGCGACAGCACCAGGGACGACTCCGCCGCCTCGCCCACCCCACTGGAGCGGTCCTGGCTCGCCCACTGCACCGAACTCCGCGACAGAGCGCTGAAACTGGCCGATGCGGGAGCCCTCTCCTTCCACGAGGGAGCCGTACCCGACCCGCAGGCCGCGTTGGCCATCGTGCTCAGCTCCTACGTCCACATGACCAACAACCGGATCGGTGTCAGCATCCTCGACGAGATCTACCTGTCCTACGTCATCTGCAAGGCGCTGTCCGACATGGCCCCTCAGGAGGCGCTGCGGTGACCGAAACGGCCTACGACCGGCCCCGGCTCCGGCCGGAGGTAGTACTCGGCCCCGCCCTGCGGTCCGGCCCGAAGACCGTGCACCACGTCAAGGACGCACGCACCGGCTGTTACTACCGCGTCGGCCCCCGGGAGCACTTCATCATGGGCCTGATGGACGGCAGCCACACCCTCACGGACATCGGCCGCAAGTACACCGACACCTACGACCGCAGACTCGGGCCCGCGCACTGGCAGCAGATGTTCACCCTGCTCGGCCGTTACCAACTGCTCGACGGATACGCCGAGGACGCGGCCCTGGACAAGCTCAGACAGGCCCACGAGGCCAAGCAGGCGGCGCGGCAGGGCTGGCTGCGCCGACGGTGGGTGATACTGCGCCCCGACCAGCTGTGCGCCGACCTGGCGGCACGACTCGCGTTCGCCTTTCGGGCGGCCTTCCTGATACCCGCACTCCTCCTGGTCGCCGCTGTCCAGGTGCTCGTCTGGACGCATGTCGCCACCCTGACCCACGAGGCGACGGATCAGAGATCCTGGGCGCTCACCCTGCCACTGTCGGTGGTGCTGCTGTGGGGAATCACCGTGCTGCACGAGTTCGCACACGGTGTGACCTGCCGTCACTTCGGCGGCACAGTGACCGAGATCGGGCTCAGCTGGCGGTTTCCGATGCTGACCCCCTACTGCCGCACGGACGACATCGTGCTGTTCCACCGGCGCAGGGCCCGGGTGGGCACAGCGTTCGCCGGCGTCTTCGTCAGCCTGTTGGCCCTGGTGCCGGTGATGGTCTGGTGGTGGCTGGCCGGTGACGGCGGGCTCGGGCGCTCGCTCGCCGCGGGCCTCCTGCTGTTCGGCAGCGGTGGCGCCGCGATGAGTCTGCTGCCGATTCTGCGATCGGATGGATATGTGATGCTCACGCATGCGCTGAATATTGTTGACCTGCGCCGCGAGTCCTACCGGTTCTGGCGGCTGCGACTGCGCCGGCGCGACCCCACCGTCCGGGAACGGCTCAGCGCCTACCCACCCCGCGACACCCGTGCCTACGCTCTCTACGGAATCGTCGCGCTGCTCCTTCTCGGGCTGGGCTACTGCGCGTTGATGTGGGTGTGGTTCGGCAGCCTGCAGCGCTGGACGGGCCCGGTGTGGGCGGTGGTGATCCTCGCCGCGGAGTCCGCGGTCCTGGTCGGCGTCCTGTTGCTGGCCGCGCGAGGCCGCTCCGGCGAACGGGAGGCCACCGATGCCTGACAGCGGCGACGACATCGCGATCCGCACCAGCGGACTGACCAAACGGTACGGCCCGGAAACCGGCGTGTTCGACCTCGACCTGCTGATCCGCCGGGGGGAGGTCTACGGCTTCCTCGGTCCGAACGGGGCCGGAAAGAGCACCGCCATGCGGATGCTGGTGGGGCTGATCCGGCCCACCTCGGGGACCGCCACGGTGCTGGGTCACCGGGCCGGGACCCGGAGCAGCCTGCGCGGGGTGGGGGCACTGATCGAGTCCCCGGCCCTGTACCCGCATCTGTCCGGCCGGGACAACCTGCGCATCCTCGCCGGATACGCCTCCGTGCCCGCCGCCCGCGTCGAGAAGGCTCTCGAAGAAGTGAGGATGACAGCCAAGGCGGACGTCGCCTTCCGGGCGTACTCGCTCGGCATGAAACAGCGCATCGCGGTGGGCGCCGCACTGCTGAAGGACCCCGCGCTGCTCATCCTCGACGAGCCGACCAACGGCCTCGACCCGGAAGGCGTGGCGAGCATGCGCGACCTGATCACCGGTCTGCGCCGCTCCAACCGCACCGTGCTGCTGTCCAGCCATCAGCTGCCCGAAGTGGAGCACCTGTGCGACCGGGTGGGGGTGATCCGCCAGGGCCGGCTCGTCGCCGACGGCACCGTGGCCGAGCTGCGCCGAGGCATCGGCGAGGGCGAGGTGTCGGTGACCGTGGACTCGCCCGAGCGCGCCGCCGAACTCGTACGGCAGTTGCCGGCCGTCCGCTCGGCGACGGTCGTCGACGGGGAGCTGCGCGTGGCCGTCGACCCGAGCGAGGCGGCCGCCGTCAACCGGCTGCTCGTGGTGAACGGGCTGGAAGTCAGCGAACTGCGCAGACAGGTCCTCTCCCTGGAGGACGTGTTCTTCGACCTAGTCGAGGGCCAACGGCCCACCGGACCGGAACCCGTGGAGGTGGTCAACCGTTGAACGGCGTCCTTCAGGCAGAGCTTCTGTCGACCCGCAAGCGCCCCGGCGTCTGGATCGTCGGCGGGGCGTGGGCCGGCCTGGCAGTGGTCTTCGGCATGGTGGTGCCGTACATCGTCTGGCTGGCCATCAGGAACAAGCCGGTCGGCTCGTCGGGTGATCCCGAGCAACTGATCAATGGCGTGCTGCCGGACAAGTTCCTCTCCGGCACGGTGGACCTGTACCCGATGTTCGGCAGCGCGCTGATGCTGATTCTCGGCGCCGTCCTCGTCGGCGGGGAGTACCGGTGGGGGACCTGGGGCACGCTGCTGGTCCAAGGGCCCGGCCGGATTTCGGCGGTTCTCGGAAAGGCCATGGCGACAGCGGTGGCGGTGCTGTGCGTAACGGTGCTGGTGGTGACGGCGAGCGCGGGGGCGAGCGCGCTCGTCGCGGCGCTCACCGGTCGGCCCGCGCACTGGCCGGGCGCGGCGACGCTGCTCGGCGGAATCGGCGCCGTCTGGCTGATCAGTATGGCCGCGGCGAGCCTCGGCATCCTCCTGTCGATCTTGCTGAGGGGCACCGGGGCCGCCATCGGGGTGGGCCTGCTCTGGCTGCTGGCGGTGGAGAACCTGGTCTCCGGACTGGCCGGCACGCTGCCCGCGCTGAAGTGGTTGCAGCGGTTGCTGATCGGACCGAGCGCGGGATCGCTCGCCACCGCCCTCGACCCGTCGGGCAAGCCGAACACCTCGGTCCCCGGGGTCGTCTCCGTCTCCGGGCCGCTGACCGCGAGCCTGGTGCTGGTGGCGTACGTGGTGGTGTGCCTCGGCCTGTCCTCGCTGCTCGTCTCGCGCCGTGACGTGACGTGACGTGTCCGCGATCCGGTGACCCTGACCCGCGTGACCGGGCGATGCTCCGCTGTCCGTCAGGAGTCCTGTCGTGCGCCCTGTCCACTTCGCGGCCGCTCGCCGCACCCCCATCGGCAAGTTGCGCGGAGCCCTGTCCTCCGTGCGGCCCGACGACCTCGCCGCCACCGTCATCCGCGGCCTGGTCGCCGAACTGCCCGCGCTCGACCCGGCGCGTATCGACGACGTCTACTGGGGCGCCGCCAACCAGGCGGGCGAGGACAACCGCAACGTCGCCCGCATGGCCGCCCTCCTCGCCGGGCTGCCCGAGTCCGTGCCCGGCGCCACCGTCAACCGGCTGTGCGCCTCCGGCCTGGAGGCGGTCACGACGGCGACCTGCGCCATCGCCTCCGGCGAGGCCGACATCGTGCTCGCCGGCGGCTCCGAGTCGATGAGCCGGGCACCCTTCGTACTGGCCCGCCCCGACGAGGCCCTGCCGCACCGCGTCGAGACCGTGGACATCCGGCTCGGCTGGCGCCTGGTCAACCCCGCGATGAAGGAGTTGCACGGGCTGCTGTCGATGGGGGAGACCGCCGAGGAGGTCGCCGAGCGGTCCGGCGTCTCACGCGAGTGCCAGGACCGTGGCGGTGCATGCGGCGAAGAGGACAACCTCTCCCCAGCCCCGGTATTGGTCGTAGGAGGCGGCCACGAGTGCGTCGGCCGGCTCGACGAGCGTCTCCCAGTCGGGAAGGGCCGGCGCTCGCGGGTCAGGGAGCTCGTCCTCGGCCTGCTTGTAGAGCTTCTGCCACCCCGTCACACGGGCCGGGTTGACCTCGGTGATGCCGTCTCGGACCGCCTGCTTCATGACGCGGACAAGGACGGCGATGGTGTTCTTGACGGTCGAACGGCCATGTTCGTCGGCGATCCAGTTCTGGACGGTGCGATCGACGGCGGCATGGGTGATCACCCGGACGGGCAGGTGTCTTTTCGAGACAGCACTCGCCCGCCCGCAGCAGGATCGGCATCCAGCCCGCCCGGGCCAGCCCGAGGGTTGCGTGGGTCAGCATATGGCTCTTGCCCGTCCCTGAATCCCCGGCTACCTGAACATGCCGCCCCGGGCCGCAGCCACGCCGCCAGATCCGCAGGTTCAGAGCAATCTGGAACGGCCTTTTGATCATTTCAAGAGCTTGGCCGTGACACCGAGGCAGACGGAACGGCCAGGTCGCTGAACTCCCGGAGAGGGAGAGCTTCTTCGCGGCTGCGTGGTGGCGCCCAGGGGGCGCCGCCCATCAGGACCCCGCCCGGCAAGGGCTGTTCGACGCCCTGATGCGTCGCCCGCGACCGGACTTGAGGCCGCCGGCGGGCTCTGTGGTCTCCGGGTCGCGTCGGCCGTGCCGGGTCCTGGTGTGCCGGCCGCGGCGCAGGCGCCCCCGTTCGACAGGCCCCGGCGGCGCTCCTCGTCGCGATCCGCCATCTGGACGGCGATGCGCCGGGGTCGCAGATCTCCCCGTGTACGAGGGTTCCCCCTACCTCGTACCGCTGTTACATTCCGGAAAACAAGAATTCATTTCAGTTTACCTGGAGGATTCGCCATGACGGTTGTCGATGTCGCTGCTGCCGTGGACATGCCCGCTCGCCGGGAGCTCCCGCCGTCGATGGTCGAACGCATGACGTTGATCATGGACGCGTTCGAATGCCGCACCGCGCGGCTGTCCCTGGAGGAGGTGGCCCGCAGCACGCGCCTCCCGCGCTCCACGGCCCATCGGATCCTCGACCAGCTCGTACGGCTCCAGTGGCTCGAGCACACCGGGTTCGGCTACGGCCTCGGGCGGCGGGCACTCGGGCTCGGCGGTGGGGACGGCACGAACAGTGAGATCCGTGAAGCCGCCGCGCCCAGACTGCACAGCGTGCAGATCCGCACCGGGCTGGTCGTCCACCTCGCCGTGCTCGACGGCGCCGACGTCCACTACCTCGACAAGGCCGGCGGCCGGTTCGCCGCGTCGGTCCCCTCGCGGGTCGGCGGGCGCGCGCCGGCCCACTCGACGGCACTGGGCAAGGCGATGCTGGCCTGGCTCGAACCGGAGGAGGTCGAGGCCCGGGTGGGTGGCGCCATCGCCCGGCTGACCCACCGCACGATCGCCGACCTGGACACCCTGCACCAGGAGCTCAACCGGATCCGGCAGCGTCGCGGCCTGGCGTTCGAGCGGGGTGAGTGCTTCCCCGGCATCGCCTGCGCCGCGGCGGCGATCCGGGGCCCCGAGGGGCCGGTGGCCGCCATTTCGCTGATCGGCGACGCGCAGACCCCGCTGGAGAAGGTGGCCCCGTTGGTGGTCGACGCCGCGCGACAGGTCTCGTTGGAACTGTTCCCCGGCCTGGAGACCCCTGGGCGGGGGCACCGCGCGCCCGCCTTCCCGGAGCAGACCTGGTCTCCGCAGGCCATGGACCGGCTGCTCGTCGCCGGCCAGAGCGGCGACTGGCTGTAGAGCGTGTCCGGGGGAGCGCAGCCGGACAGGCCCTGGAGCCCGGGGCCGGTCGCCGAACCGTGGTCCGCCGTGCGACGCCCGGCAGTTCGGCGACCGGCGCTCAGCCCCAATGGTCGCCCCAGCCCCAGGGGTCGGGCATGGTGACCGGCTGCTCCTCGACGCCGAACCGTCCGCGGAAGAAGAGCATCGGCCGCCGTTCGGTCACCGTCTCGAGTTCCAGGACCCGCCCGATCACCACATCGTGGTCACCGGCGACGTGCACGTCGTCCACCTCGGCATGGACCCTGATCAGCACGCCGCGCAGGGACGGGGTGTCCCAGCGCGAGAGGTCCCAGTCCAGCCCGTCGAACTTGCTTCCCCTGCTGGAGCCGAAGCGGCCGCAGACATCGGTCTGGTCCTCGGCGAGCACGTTGACGCAGAACCGGCCCGATTCCCTGATCCTCGGCCAGGCACGGCCCTTGTGGTCGGCGCAGAACAGGACGAGGGGCGGCTCCAGCGAAACGGAGGCGAAGGACTGGCACGCGAACCCGACCGGATCTCCCCGGTCCATCCCGGTGACGACGGTGACACCCGTCGCGAACGCTCCCATGGCGCGCCGCATCTCCTGGGGGGTGGGCGCCGTGACCTCACCTGTCGGGGGTGCGGTCAAGGACTCTGCTGACATCGGATTCACCTCGACGGGTCCGGCACTGTGACGTGCTCCTGGCAGGGCATGCCCCGACGGTAGGACCGTCGCACGCGGCACCGGACGGCACGCTCCCGATGAGTGGAACACGACAGGCCGCAGGTCCGCCCCGTACTGCTCCGGCTGTCAGGAACACCCGCGTCCCGCTGATCGGGATGAGTGCGGCGCCCCTGCGGGGGCCCTGGCTACGTTCCAGGAACCGTTGACCACAGGGACGTCGAAGACAGGGATGATGATGGAGCTGAGCCACGACTCCACATTGCGTGAACTCGCAACCGATCAGGGGGTTCTGCGCTATCACGAGGCCGGGGACGGTCCGCCTCTGCTGATGTTGCACGGCTCGGGCCCAGGTGTCACGGGCTGGCGCAACTTCCGCGGCAATCTGGGCCGGTTCTCCGAGCACTTCCGCTGCCTGGTACTGGAGTTCCCCGGGTTCGGGGTCAGCGACCCGGCCGACGGGCACCCCATGGCCACCGCCACCGATGCCGTCGGCCGGTTCCTCGACGGACTCGGGCTGCACCAGGTCGACGTGGTCGGCAACTCCATGGGCGGCTTCGTCGCCACCCGGTTCGCGTTGGACAACCCCGACCGGGTACGCCGCCTGGTGACGATCGGCGGCATGGGCCGGAACCTCTTCAGCCCCGGCCCCGGCGAGGGCATCAACCTGCTGATGGAGTTCACCGAGAACCCCACGCGTGAACGTCTGGTCCAGTGGCTGTACTCCATGGTGTACGACCCGGCCATGGTCACCGAGGAACTGATCGAGGAGCGGTGGGCCCAGGCCACCGAGCCGGACACGCTCGCCGCCGCGCGCAGGATGTACGGGAAGGCCGCGTTCGCCGCCGGCGCCGCCACCGCGGCGACGTCCGAGGATGCGCCGCTCTGGGCGATGCTCCACAGACTGCGGGCCAAGACCCTGATCACCTGGGGCCGGGACGACCGGGTCAGCCCGGTCGACATGTCCATCGTGCCGATGCGGACCATTCCCGACGCCGAACTGCACGTGTTCCCCAACTGCGGTCACTGGGTGATGATCGAACAGAAGGCGGCCTGGGAAAGTGCCGTGCTCGCCTTCCTGACCCGTAAGGACGCGGCATGAGCGCCGGTATGAACGCGGGCGCGAGCACGTCCTGGGACCACGAGTTCGACTTCGTCGTCGTCGGCAGTGGCGGTGGCGGTATGGCGGCCGCACTGACCGCCGTGGACAGCGGCCTGTCCACCGTCGTGATCGAGAAGGGGAAGATGTACGGCGGTTCGACCGGCATCTCCGGCGGCGGCATCTGGATCCCCAACAACCCCACGCTGCGCGCCAAGGGCCACAACGACAGCCGTGCGTCGATCCGGCAGTACCTCGACCGCCTCACCGGGGGCCGCGTCCCGGCCGCCCGCCTCGACACCTACGTCGACCAGGGTCCGGCCGCCATGGAACTGCTCGGCAAGAGCCGGTGGATGCGCTTCTTCTGGGTCAAGGGATACGCCGACTACCACCCCGAGTACGACGGCGGCCGTCCGATGGGCCGCTCCGTCGAGGCGCTCCCCTTCGACACCCGCAAGCTCGGCGAGGACGAGCGGCACCAGCGGCCCAACAACATGAAGGGCCCGCTCGGTCTGTGGATCACCGCCAAGGACTACCGCGACCTCGCGATGGTCAAGCGCACCTGGCGCGGACGCCGGGCGTCCGTCGTCGCCGCCTGGCGGGTCTCGACCAACGTGGTCCGCCGCCGCCACATGGCCACCGGCGGTCGCGCGCTGGTGGCACGGCTCAGGATGGCCCTGAAGGACGCCGGAGTCCCCGTGTGGCTGCGGACCCCGATGACCGGCCTGGTCGTCGGCGACGACGGCACGGTGACCGGCATCGTCGCGCAGCGCGACGGCAAGCAGGTGCGCATCGGGGCACGGCGCGGTGTGCTGCTCGCGACCGGTGGCTTCGACCACAACCAGGAGATGCGCGAGAAGTACCTGCCCGACGGCGGCCGGGAGAACCACAGCGCCGGCGCCCGGGAGAACGTCGGCGACGGCATCGTCGCCGGGCTGGAACTCGGAGCCGCTCTGGACTTCATGGACGACGCGTGGTGGATGCCCTCGGTGCGCCACCCGTCCGGCGCCACGATCCCCCTGGTGTCCGAGCGGTGCATCCCGCCGTCGGTGATCGTCGACTCCCGCGGCAGCCGCTTCACCAACGAGTCCTCCCCGTACGTGAACTTCGTCCACGACCAGTTGGCGGGCAGTCACGTACCGGCCTGGTTCGTGATGGACGCCAAGGCCCGCGCCCGCTACCCGTTCGCGCAGATCCTGCCCGGAATGCCGTTCCCCAAGGAATTCTACGAGAGCGGCCTGGCACACCGGGCGGACGGCATCGCCGAACTCGCCGTCGCCATCGGCGTTCCCCCCGAGGAACTCACCGCGACCGTCGAGCGGTTCAACGGCTTCGCCCGCACCGGCAAGGACACCGAGTTCGGCCGCGGCGACAGCGCCTACGACCGCTACTACGGCGACCCGACCCTGAAGAACCCCAACCTGGACGAGATCGTCAAGGCGCCCTTCTACGCCGTACGCATCGAGGTCGGTGACCTCGGGACGAAGGGCGGGCTGGTCTGCGACGAGCACGGCAGGGTTCTGAGGGAGGACGGTTCGCTCATCGACGGCCTCTACGCGACCGGCAACACCTCCGCGCCGGTGATGGGAGGCGAGTACGCCGGACCAGGCGCCACCATCGGCCCGTCCATCGTCTTCGGCTACGTCGCCGCCCGGCACGCCGCCGGCGAGACGACCGGGGGAGCATCGTGACACCGCCCGGCCCGCTCACCGTCCGCGTCGTCGAAGTCATCCGCGAGACGTCCGACGCCCACTCGCTCGTCCTGGAACCCGCCGACGGGGCGCACGACAAGTTCCGCTACAAGCCCGGCCAGTTCCTCACCGTCAAGGTGCCCTCCGACCGCGAGGGCGGGGCCGCCCGCTGCTACTCGCTGTGCAGCTCCCCGCTGCGCGACGAGAAGCTGAAGGTCACCGTCAAACGCACGGTGAACGGATACGGCTCCAACTGGATCTGCGACAACGTCGTCGAAGGCGACACCCTGGAAGTGCTGCGCCCCGCGGGCACCTTCACCCCGGACTCGCTGGACGAGGACTTCCTGCTCCTCGCCGCGGGCAGCGGGATCACGCCCGTGATGTCGATCCTCACCTCCTGCCTGCACGGCGGGAGCGGATCCGCCACCCTGATCTACGCCAACCGGGACGAGAACTCCGTCATCTTCCGTGACGAACTCGCCACACTGGCCCGGGAGTACGGCGGCCGACTGACGGTCATCCACTGGCTGGAGTCCGTACAGGGCCTGCCGGCGGGTCCCGGTCTGCGGGCGCTGGCCGAGCCGTACGCCGGACGCCAGGCGTTCATCTGCGGCCCGGGTCCCTTCATGGACCTCGCCGCCACGACGCTCAGCGACCTCGGTGTGCCGCCGGGGCGCGTGCACGTCGAACGGTTCACCTCCCTGACCAACGATCCGTTCGCCGCCCCGCAGACCGTCGCCGACCCCACGGGCCCGTCCGGCACGGTGGAGGTCGAGCTCGACGCGCGGACCACGACCGTGCCCTGGCCCCAGGGCAGCAAGCTGCTCGACGTGCTCCTCGCGGCAGGCCTGGACGCGCCGTTCTCCTGCCGGGAGGGCAGCTGCAGCGCGTGCGCCTGTGTGCTGACCGAGGGCGAGGTGGTCATGGAGCGCAACGAGGTCCTCGACGAGCAGGACCTCGCCGACGGACTCATCCTCTCCTGCCAGGCGCTCCCGGTCAGCGAACGCATCAAGGTCACCTACGACGGGTGATCGCCCCCCCAACCCCCTCGATTCGGATGAGGTTTCAACAGTGACCAAGGCGACCGCCGCGATCGTCGGCTCCGGAAACATCGGAACCGACCTGATGTACAAACTGCTCCGGTCCGCAGTGATAGAGCCACGCTGGTTGATCGGGATCGACCCGCAGAGCCCCGGCCTCAAGCGGGCGGCCGAGGAGGGCCTGCTCGCCAGTGCCGAGGGCGTGGACCGGCTGCTCGCCCAGGACGAGCGCCCGGACCTGGTCTTCGAGGCCACCTCGGCGTACGTGCACAAGGTGAACGCCCCCAAATACGCCGAACTCGGCATCCAGGCCGTCGACCTGACGCCCGCCGCGCTGGGCCCCGCCGTCGTCCCGGCCGTCAACCTGGGCGAACATCTGGACGCGCCCAACGTCAGCCTGATCACCTGCGGGGGACAGGCCACCATTCCCGTGGTCCACGCCGTCTCCCGGGTCACCGAGGTGGCCTACGCGGAGATCGTGGCCAGTGTCGCCTCGCCGTCCGCCGGTCCGGGGACCCGGGCCAACATCGACGAGTTCACGATCACCACCAGCCGGGGCATCGAGACCATCGGCGGCGCGGCCAAGGGCAAGGCCATCATCATCCTCAACCCGGCCGAACCGCCCATGCTGATGCGGGACACGGTCTTCTGTTCCATCCCGGCCGACGCCGACCGTGCCGCGATCACCGCGTCGATCCACGAGATCGTCGGACAGGTCGCGTCGTACGTACCCGGCTACCGGCTGCGCGCCGAGCCGCAGTTCGACGAGCCGACCGAGGTGAGCGGTGGCCTCGCCCGTGTCGCGGTGTTCCTCGAAGTGGAGGGCGCGGGGGACTTCCTGCCGCCCTACTCCGGGAACCTCGACATCATGACCGCCGCGGCCACCGAGGTCGGTGAGGGCTTCGCCCGGCGGATCGTCTCCCAGCGCGCCGGATCCTGAGCACCCAAGGAGTTCACCAGCCATGCCCTACAGCGCCGACCTCGACATCCGCGTCACCGACTCGTCCCTGAGAGACGGATCGCACGCCAAGCAGCACCAGTTCACCATCGAGCACGTCCGGTCGATCGTCGGGGCGCTCGACGAGGCCGGGGTCCCGGTCATCGAGGTGACCCACGGCGACGGCCTCGGCGGCTCGTCGTTCAACTACGGCTTCAGCCACACGCCGGAGCAGGAGCTGATCAAGGCGGCCGTGCAGACCGCCCGCCGGGCGAAGATCGCGTTTCTGATGCTGCCCGGTCTCGGCGTCCAGGACGACATCCGCGAGGCGGCCGACAACGGTGCCGCCGTCTGCCGGATCGCCACCCACTGCACCGAGGCCGACATCGCGGTCCAGCACTTCGGGCTGGCCCGCGATCTGGGCCTGGAGACCGTCGGCTTCCTGATGATGTCGCACAGCCAGTCCCCGGAGGTGCTCGCCCGGCAGGCCCGGATCATGGCCGACGCCGGCTGCCAGTGCGTGTACGTCGTCGACTCCGCCGGAGCGCTGGTCATGGAGCAGACCAGCGACCGGATCGCGGCGCTCGTCGCCGAACTCGGCGACGACGCGCAGGTCGGCTTCCACGGCCACGAGAACCTGGGACTCGGCGTCGCCAACTCCGTGCTCGCCGTGCGGGCCGGCGCACAGCAGATCGACGGCTCGACCCGCCGCTTCGGCGCGGGCGCGGGCAACACCCCGGTCGAGGCCTTCGCCGCGGTCGCGGAGAAGCTCGGTATCCGTACCGGAATCGACACCCGGAAGATCATCGACGCCGCCGAGGACGTCGTACGGCCGGTCATGGACGGCGAGTGCCTCCTCGACCGGATGTCGCTGACCATGGGGTACGCCGGGGTCTACTCCAGCTTCCTCAAGCACGCCGACCGGCAGGCCGCGAAGTACGGCGTGTCCGGCGCCGAAATCCTCCTGGAGGCCGGCCGCCGCAAGCTCGTCGGGGGCCAGGAGGACCAGCTCATCGAAATCGCCGTCGCCCTCGCCGAGAACGCCTCCGCACGGAAGTGAGAACAGCCATGCCCAATCCGGTACTTGACGCGATCACCGAGCGTGCGGAGGAGATCCGTGCGCTGGGACCGGCGAACGAGTCGCTCGGCCGACTGGACGACCAGACGGCCAAGGTGCTGCGGGAGACCGGGGCGATCCGGATGCTCCAGCCGAAGACGTACGGCGGCCTGGAACTGCACCCGCGCGAGTTCGCCGAGACCATCATGCGGATCGCCGCCTGCGACGGCGCGACCGGCTGGGTCGCCGGGGTCGTCGGCGTCCACCCGTGGGAAATGGCGATGGCCGACCCCCGGGTCCAGGAGGAGGTGTGGGGCGAGGACAACGACACCTGGATCGCCTCTCCCTACGCGCCGATGGGGGTGCTCCGCCCCGTGGACGGGGGTTACGTCTTCAACGGCCACTGGCAGTTCTCCTCCGGCACCGACCACTGCGACTGGATCTTCCTCGGCGCGTTCCTGGCCGACCAGGACGGCAACAGGCTGAACCCCCCGCGGTCGGTGCACGTCGTCCTGCCGCGCTCGGACTACGAGATCGTCGAGGACTCGTGGGACGTGGTCGGCCTGCGCGGCACCGGCAGCAAGGACATCGTCGTCAAGGACGCGTTCGTCCCGGAGTACCGGGTCATCGAGTACTCCAAGGTGGTGGACGGCACCCTGGCGAAGGAGGCCGGGCTGACCAACCCCACGTACCGCCTGCCGTTCTCCGCCGCCTTCCCGCTCGGCATCACCGCGGCCGTCATCGGCATCTGCGAGGGGGCCCTGGCCCATCACATGGCCTATCAGCGCCACCGCGTCCAGATCACCGGCACGGCCGTCAAGGACGACCCGTACGTCCTCTACGCCGTCAGTGAGGCGGCGGCGGAGATCGCGGCCTCGCGCTCGGCGCTGCTGGACAACATCTCGCAGCTCCACGACATGGTGGCGGCCGGCCGGGAGGTCACCTTCGACCGCAGGGCCGTGGGCCGGCGTACCCAGGCCCGGGCGGCGTGGCGCGCGGTGCGGGCCGTCGACGAGATCGTCGCGCGCTCCGGCGGGAACGCCATGCGGATGGACAACCCGATCCAGCGCTTCTGGCGCGATGCCCACACCGGCCTCGCCCACGCCATCCACGTGCCCGGTTCGGTCTTCCACGCCGCCGCACTGACGCAGCTCGACATCGAGCCGCCGCACGGACCGATGCGCTCGATGATCTGACGACCGTCACGGCACCAGCGCCCGTCCGACGAAGGACCGGCAGACCGAAAGACCGACAGATGAGGGAGGAACACATGACGCAGATACGAGGGCTGGGCTATCTCAGGGTCCAGACGCGCGACATCGAACGCTGGCGCGAACTCACCATTGACGGCCTCGGTTTCGCCGAAGGGTCCGGGCCGGATCCCGACGGTCTCTACCTGCGGATGGACGAGCGTCGGGCACGACTGGCCGTTCTGCCCGGTGACACCGACCGGGTACTGGCCGTCGGGTGGGAGGTGCGCGACCAGTTCGCCATGGCGGCGGTCGGGCGTGCCGTCGAGGCGTCGGGCAGAGCGGTCAAGGAGCTGACGCAGAAGGAGGCCGACGAACGCGGGGTGGAAGCGGGCATCACCTTCGACGACCCCGCCGGCGTCCCCGTCGAGGTCTTCTTCGCGCCGATCCTCGACCACAGCCCCGTGCTCACCGGCTTCGGCCAGGCCTTCGTCACCGGCGGCCAGGGCATGGGCCATGTCGTCCTGCCCACGACCTGCATGGAGGAGACCGTCTCCTTCTACACCGAGGTCCTCGGCTTCCTGCCGCGCGGAGCGATCAGGCTCGCCGGCACGGATCCCGACACCCCGCCCCGCCGCGTGCGCTTCATGGGCGTCAACCAGCGGCACCACAGTCTGGCCGTCTGCCCCGCGCCGCACGGGCAGGAACCGGGCCTGATCCACCTCATGGCCGAGGTCGACAGCCTGGACGCGGTGGGCCGCGCGCTCGACAGCGTGGGGCGGCTCGGCTTCTCGATCTCCTCCACCCTGGGCCGGCACACCAACGACAAGATGGTCTCCTTCTACGTGCGCGCGCCCGGCGGCTGGGACATCGAGTACGGCTGCGAGGGCATGCTCGTCGACGAGACGTACTACACCGCGGAGGAGATCACCGCGGACAGCTACTGGGGCCACGACTGGTCCGGTTCGGAGCCGCTCGCGGCCTTCACCCCGCCCGAGGCGGGGCGGTGAGCACCTCCCGGCCAGGCGGGCCGGTGAGCGCCTCCCGGCCTGTGACACCGGTCCCCGCCTCGTCCGTGTCCCGGTACGACGCCGAGACGGACGTACTCGTCGTCGGCTTCGGCTGCGCGGGCGCCGCCGCGGCCTTCGAAGCGGCTTCGGCCGGCGCCGAGGTCCTCGTACTGGAACGGGCCGGCGGGCCGGGCGGCTCCTCGGCCCTGTCCGGCGGCGAGCTCTACCTCGGCGGCGGCACGCCGGTACAGACCGCGTGCGGCTTCCAGGACACCCCGGACGACATGTTCGCCTATCTGAAGGCGGCGCTGGGCCCGCACGCCGACGAGGAGAAGCTGCGGGTCTACTGCGACGAGAGCACCGGGCACTTTCAGTGGTTCGTCGACCGCGGCCTCACCTTCGAGAAGAGCCTGTGGGACGCCCCCACCTGGATGCCGCTGTCGAAGGACGGCCTCATGTGGCTGGGCGAGAACGCCTGGCCGTACAACACCGTCGCCCGCCCCGCGCCCCGCGGCCACCGCTGCGCCACCGAGTCCTACGGCGGCTGGCTGATCATGGAGAAGCTCGTTGCGGCCGCCGGGGCCGCGGGGGCGCTCACCCACACCGACACCCTGGCCACGGCGTTGATCGTGGACGACGACGGCCGGGTCGTCGGCGTCACCGCCCGGAGTTACGGCGAGGAGCGGGCCTACCGCGCCCGTAAGGGAGTGGTGCTCACCACCGGCGGCTTCGTCGACAACGAGGAGATGCTGGCCGACCACGCGCCGCACCTCGTCGGGCACGGCAGGATCAGCGACGGGCTGGACGACGGCAGCGGCATCCGGATGGCGTCCGCGACCGGCGCGGCCACCCGGCGGATGTCGGTGACCGAGATTGCGCTCACCGCCCTCCCGGCCATGGCCACCCGAGGCATGCTGGTCAACGGCCACGGGCAGCGCTTCATCAACGAGGACGTCTACCCGGGCCTGTACAGCGTGGCCGCGGTGCTGACCCAGCCGGGCCCGTACTGGGTGATCGTCGACGAGGAGGGCTACGAGTCCGTACCCGAGGCGGAACGCTGGGGGGTGCTCCCGCAGTTCGTCGGGGAGACCCTGGCCGAGCTGGAGGAGGAGCTCGGGATGCCGGCGGGCGCGCTGGAGTCGACGGTGGGCACGTACAACACGTACGCCGCGAAGGGCCAGGACCCGTACTTCCACAAGGACGCCCGGTGGCTGCGGCCGCTGAAGGCGCCCTTCGCGGCGATCGACCCCCGCCTCGGCTTCAACCCCGGGGAGAGCGGGAACACGGGCGCCGGTACGGGCATCGCCGGATTCACCCTCGGCGGGCTCCGCACGACCGTCGACGGCGCGGTGCTGAACGTCTCCGGCACCGCCGTTCCCGGGCTGTTCGCGGCCGGCCGGGCGGCCTCCGGCATCCATGGCGAGGGATACATCAGCGGTACGTCGCTGGGTGACGGCACGTTCTTCGGCCGCAGGGCCGGTGTGGCCGCAGCCCGCGGATAGTTCTCCCGTGCAACGGTGAAGGGGTGGTCCTCCCACTCACATGAGCGGGCGGACCACCCCTTCACCGTTGCATGGGGGCGACCCGCTCCCTCACTCCTGGAGCACGGTGATCGCACCGATCAGGGCGGCCTCCCGGATCGTGTCACCGAGCGAACGGCAGCCTTCGAAGGCGCCGCCGTTCGGCCCCTCGCCGGATCCACCGGCCTGCCGCTCCGGGCAGCCCAGCATGGCCTTCGCGTCCCACTGCACGCTCGTCTGCTGCCAGCTGCTCTTGCGCACCCGCACCTGGTTGCCGCACCGCAGGCAGGACAGCGGACGCATCGGCGCACCGTCGGTCAGCCGGTTGTCCTCGCGCGGCATCAGACGGGCCGGCTCTCGGCCGCGGCCTTGCGGGCGAGGTTGGCCTCGACCTCCTTCTGCCAGGCCAAGACGGGACGGGTGGTGTCGAGCTCGAACTCGAAGCGATCCACCATCTCCGGCCCGACGTCGGCGACATCGACGTAGAACTGCTCGTACCAGCGGCGCAGTTGGTAGACCGGGCCGTCCTCCTCGCACAGCAGGGGGTTGTCGATGCGGGTCTTGTTCTTCCAGATCGCGATGTCCTGTTCGAAGCCCAGCCTGATGAAATCGGCCATGTTCGTGGCCAGCTCGTCGGCTTCCGCGCCCTCCAGGCTGTCCGAGCGCTTGACGATGATGCCGTACTGCAGGACGAATCGGTCGGCGCTCACCGGGTAGTGACAGTTGATCAGGACCGACTGCACATCGCCCGTGTCGTAGTGGTAGGTGAGGTCGTCGATCATGAACGACGGGCCGTGGTAGGCCGCCACCGACGTGCTGCCGGTCGTCTTCGGCTGACCGTCCTGCGCCTGCGGGCGCGCGTCCGGTCGGCCCGTGCCCCGCATGAACTGGGTGGCGGTGTGACCCTCGAAGACGTTCTTGAAGAACGTCGGGAACGAGTAGTGCACATAGAAGAAGTGCGCCATGTCCACGACGTTGTCGACGACTTCGCGGCAATTGGCGTCCACGACGGTCTCGTACCAGATCCAGTCGGTCCACGCGTCGCTCGTCGCCCCCTCGATGCGGGGGATCGTGACGTCCGCCGGCGGCGGGTTCCCCTCCGGGTCGTTCCAGACGAAGAGCATCCCGTCCTGGTCCCGTGTCGGCCAGGCCGCCGTGCGGGCCCGGAGCGGCACGCGCCGGGCGTACGGGATCTGCTTGCAGCGGCCGTCCCCGCCCCAGCGCCAGTCGTGGAAGGGGCAGGCCACCTCGTTGCCCTTGACGGTGCCCTGGGAGAGATCGCCTCCCATGTGGCGGCAGTAGGCGTCGAGGACACTGAGCTCGCCGTCGCTGCCGCGGAACACCACGAGCTTCTGGCCGAAGGCCTGAACGGAGTGGGGCTTGCCGTCCTTGAACTTCTCCGACAGCCCCAGGCAGTGCCATCCACGGGCAAACCGGGCCGGTGCGGCCGCTGCCTCGATGGCGCGGACTCCGTCGTGTTCTGACTCGACTGCGGTCACGTTGTTCCCATCCCCTCAAGGACGCAGGGTCTCCAGTGTTCGGACGGTAGGACGGGGCGTTGTCGGCCCACCGGGGCAGTCCCACTGACCGGAACGACGCGCGGCGGATCCCTGGTGAAGGGCGGTTCCGGTGAGCGGGACGGCGCCGACGCCGGTCATCGGAGCCGGGTAACGTCCGCCGCCCTGCCTGCGGTTGTCCGGGAGAAGGGCCGTGATGAAGCGTTTCGAGGGTGTCGATGTCCTGCTCACCGGAGCGGGGTCCGGCATCGGTCGGGCCACGGCGATCCGCCTGGTGCCGAGGGAGCGGCCGTGTTCGCCGTCGACCTCTCGGGCGACGGTCTGCGGGAGACCGCCGAGGCGGCCTCCGGGCCCGGGCGGATCGTGACCCAAGTCACCGATGTCGCCGAGGAGAGCGCCGTCGTGGACGCCGTACGGGCGGCTGCCGGGGAGCTCGGCGGCATCGATGTCCTGATCAATGTGGCGGGCATCCACCGGACGACTCCCATCGACCGGCTGACCGTCGCCGACATGCAGCAGCTGTTCTTCGTCAACGCCGTCGGAACGGCCCTGTTCTGCCGGGAGGCGCTGCGGCACCTGCCCGACCGGACGGGCGTCATCGTCAACGTGGCCTCGTCGTCGGCCGCGCACGGGAATCCGTACATGAGCGCCTACGCGGCGTCGAAGGGCGCGGTGCTGGCGTTCTCCTTGTCCCTGGCCGCCGAGGTGGTGCACCGGGGCATCCGCGTCGTGCCCGTCTCACCCGGCACGGTCGCCACGCCGCTGGTGGGGCCGCACGTCCTGCCGCCGGAACTGGACGCCAGTTACTACGGGCGGATCCGGTCGCTGCTGGGCGCCGCCGAACCGGAGCAGATCGCCGGCGTCATCGCCTTCGCGGCCTCGCGGGACGGGAGCTACCTCACAGGAGCGGAGATCAGGGTCGACGGAGGCTCACACACCTGAGGGGCCGCCCGTCCTGGCCGGCCGGCGACGCGGAGCCATTCAGTGGGACTGGGTATTGCACCGCACGAGAACGAATTCTAGTTTTTGGGTGTGGTGCTGAACGCCGCGAGCCTCCCCGAGGCCGCGGCAGGCGCCGCGACCGACGGACCAGGCCGGTCCGCCGAGCCGTCCGCCAACCGACCCGGCCCGCCAGGGGCCGCCTCACACCCTACGGAGAACCATGCCCGAGGCCGTCATCGTCGAAGCCGCGCGCACACCGGTCGGGCGGCGTCGCGGAGCGCTGTCGGGGCTGCACCCGGCCGAGCTGCTGGGCCTGGCCCAGAAAGGCCTGCTGGACCGCGCCGGAATCGCCCCCGACACGGTGGACCAGGTGATCGGAGGCTGCGTCACCCAGGCCGGCGAGCAGTCCAACAACGTCACCCGCAGCGCCTGGCTGCACACCGGACTGCCGCACGCCACCGCCTGCACCACCATCGACTGCGCCTGCGGCTCGTCCCAGCAGGCCGTGCACCTGATCGCCGGGCTGATCGCCTCCGGTGCGATCGACGCCGGGATCGGCTGCGGCGTCGAGTCGATGAGCCGGGTCTTCCTCGGACAGGCGCTCACCCCCGGCACCGGCAGGCCGGTACCGGAGGACTTCGCGCTGGACATGCCGGACCAGTTCACCGCCGCCGAGCGGATCGCACGGAAACGCGGCATCACACGGGCCGACGCGGACGCCCTCGCTCTCGCCTCCCAGCGCAACGCCGCCCGGGCGTGGGCGGAAGGCCGCTTCGACCGACAGATCATCGAGGCCGAGGCACCGGTGCCCGGCCCCGAGGGCCCGACCGGGCAGACCGCCTCCGTGACCCGCGACGAGGGCCTCCGGGACACCACGACCGAGGGTCTCGCCCAGCTGAAGACGGTGCTGCCCGACGGCATCCACACCGCCGGCAATTCCTCCCAGATCAGCGACGGCGCCGCCGCCGTCCTCCTGATGAGCGCGGAGCGCGCCGACCGCCTCGGACTGCGCCCGCGGGCCCGGATCGTCGCCTCCGGCATGGTCGGCTCCGACCCGTACTACCACCTCGACGGGCCCATCGAGGCGACCGACCACGTGCTGCGCAAGGCCGGCATGACGCTGGCCGACATCGACGTGGTCGAGATCAACGAGGCGTTCGCCTCCGTCGTGCTGTCGTGGGCGCAGGTCCACCGCGCCGACATGGACAAGGTGAACGTCAACGGGGGAGCCATCGCCCTCGGCCACGCGGTGGGCTCGACCGGCGCCCGGCTGATCACCCAGGCCCTCCATGAGCTGGAGCGCGGCGACAAGTCCACCGCGCTGATCACCATGTGTGCCGGCGGAGCGCACTCCACGGCGACGATCATCGAACGGATCTGAGGGACGCCATGACCATCGGACTGACCGAAGAGCACCGCGACCTGCGCGACACCGTACGCACGTTCGCGAACCGGCACATCACCCAGGACGTCGTCCGCAAGGCGGTGAGTGCCGAGCAGGAGATGCTCCCACCGTTCTGGCAGACCCTCGCCGGACAAGGGCTGCTCGGCCTGCACCTGCCCGAAGAGGCGGGCGGCGGCGGATACGGGCTCCTCGAACTCGCCGTCGTCATCGAGGAGCTCGGCCGGGCCATGGCCCCGGGCCCCTTCCTGCCGACGACCCTCGCCGCCGCGGTCCTGCAACGGGCGGGACACCAGGAGCATCTGGCCCGGCTCGCCGACGGCACCACGATCGGCGCGGTGGGCCTGGGAGCCGGCAGCCTCACGCTCTCCCGCGGCGACGACGGCGCCGCGACGGTCTCCGGCGAGTCCGAACTCGTCATCGGCGGCCACCTCGCCGACCTGTTCGTACTGCCCGCCCGCGAGGGCGAGCGCACGACGTGGTTCGTGCTGCCGCGCGCCTCGGCGGACACCACCGACGTGGCCGGCCACGACCTGGCCCGCCGCCCGTCCCGGGTGCGCCTGCGGAACACGGCCGTCCCGGCCACCGCCGTACTGGCGGTCGACCAGCAGCTCCCGCTCGACCTGGCCGCGGTCCTGTTCGCGGCGGAGGCCTCCGGCATCGCCGACCGGGCCGTCGCCGTCTCGGCCGAATACGCCCGGGTGCGCGAGCAGTTCGGCCGCCCCATCGGCCAGTTCCAGGGCGTCAAACACCGCTGCGCACGGATGCTCGCGCTTGCCGAACAGGCCCGCGCCTGCGCCTGGGACGCCGCCCGCGCGGGCGAACCGGGTGCCGTCCAGGACCCGGCGGAGGCGTCCCTCGCCGCCGCCGTCGCCGGGGCGACCAGCGTCGAAGCGGCGTTCACCACCACGAAGGACGCCATCCAGGTCCTCGGCGGCATCGGCTTCACCTGGGAGCACGACGCCCACCTCTGGCTGCGCCGGGTCCAGACCCTGCGCCTCACCCTCGGCCCGACCGCCCGGTGGCGCCGCCGGGTGGCCCGGCTCACCCTGGACGGCGCCCGCCGCCATCTGGGCGTCGAACTGCCGCCCGAGGCAGAAGAGATACGCGCCGGCGTCCGCGCCGAACTGAGCTCCGCGGCCGCCCTGGAAGGCCGGAAACGGCTCGTCCACCTCGCCGACCACGGCTACACCGCACCGCACCTGCCCGCACCCTGGGGGAAGGGCGCCGACGCCGTGACCCAGCTGGTCATCGCGCAGGAGATCCGCACGGCGGGCCTGACCCCCGTCGACATGATCATCGGCGGCTGGGTCGTCCCCACCATCATCACCCACGGCAACGCCGCCCAGCAGGAAAGGTTCCTCGCACCGACCCTGCGCGGCGACATCGTCTGGTGCCAGCTCTTCAGCGAGCCCGGAGCCGGTTCCGACCTCGCGGCCCTGAGCACCCGCGCCCAGAAGACCGACGGCGGGTGGCGGATCACCGGACAGAAGGTGTGGACCTCCATGGCCCGCGACGCCCACTGGGGCATCCTGCTGGCCCGGACCGACGCCGCCGCACCCCAGCACAAGGGACTGTCGTACTTCCTGCTGGACATGACCGCCCCCGGCCTGGACATCCGCCCGCTGCGGCAGATCACCGGCGAGTCGGAGTTCAACGAGATCTTCCTCGACGACGTGTTCGTCCCCGACGACATGCTCGTCGCACAGCCGGGCGACGGCTGGAAACTCGCCCGCACCACGCTCGCCAACGAGCGGGTCGCCCTCTCCCACGACTCGTCGCTGGGGTCCGGCGGCGAGGCGCTGCTCGACATCGCCGCCGCTGCACCCCACGAGATGGACGACGAACGGCTCACCACCCTCGGCGGGATCCTCTGCGACGCGCAGTCCGGCGGCCTGCTCGGCCTGCGCACCACGCTGCGCTCGGTCTCCGGACACCAGCCGGGCGCGGAGGCCAGCATCGCCAAACTCCTCGGCGTCGAGCATCAGCAGCAGGTCTGGGAGACCGCCATGGACTGGCAGGGCAGCGCCGCGCTGACCGGCGAGGGCCGGCGTCACGACGCCACCTGGATGTTCCTCAACTCCCGCTGTCTGTCGATCGCGGGCGGTACGACGGAGGTCCAGCTGAACATCATCGGCGAACGCCTGCTGGGCCTGGACCGCGACCCGAGGCCCACCCCGAAGCGTGCCTGAAGACGCGACCGCGGCGCGGCCGGCCGGGCCGTCCGCGCCACCGGGCCGAAACCCCTCGTGAAGGAAGAACCACCATGCCCATCGACCGCCACAAGGCGCTGAGCGCGGACCCGTCCGTGCGCGAGATCAGCTGGAGCACCCGCGACGTGCTCCTGTACCACCTCAGCCTCGGGGCCGGTTCGGACGCCGCCACCGATCCGGAACTGCACCTGACCTTCGAGCGCGGCCTCCAGGTGCTGCCCACCTTCGCTCTGGTGGCCGGCTCCGGCATCTCGGCCGGAGAGGTGCCCACGATGTCCGTGAACATGCCCGGCATCGATACCGACCTTCGCTCGATCCTCCACGCGGGCCAGGGACTTGAGATCCACCGGCCGCTGCCGCCCTCGGGCTCGGCCACGGTCACCTCGCGAGTCGCCGAGGTGTGGGACAAGGGGAAGGCGGCGGTGATCGTGCTGGAGTCGGCCGCGGCCGGCCCCGACGGCGAGCCGCTGTGGACCACCAACGTGCAGATCTGGGCCCGCGGGGAGGGCGGCTTCGGGGGAGAGGCCGGACCGGAGACCTCCTGGACGGCGCCGCAGCGCCCGGCCGACATCGTGCTCGAAACGCCCACCACCCCGCAGCAGGCGCTGCTGTACCGGCTCAACGGAGACCTCAACCCGCTCCACGCCGACCCCGAGTTCGCCCGGACGGCGGGCTTCGACCGGCCGATCCTGCACGGGCTGGCCTCGTACGGACTCGTCTGCAAGGCGCTCGTCGACGGAGCGCTCGACGGTGACGTGACGCGGCTGAACGGTTTCTCCGTACGGTTCGCGGGCTCGCTGTTCCCGGGCGAGACCATCCGCACCTCGGTGTGGCGAGAAGGAGAACGGCTGGTGCTGCACTCCACCTGCCCCGAACGCGACAACGCCCCGGTACTCACCCACGCGACGGCGAAGGTCACCTCATGAGCACCGGAACCGACACCCGTACCGACGGCGAGGCCGCCGCACGGCCGCCGCTGGTGGCCGAGACCCACGACACCGGACTGGACGCGGCCGTCACCGCGGCCCGCCGGGTGATCGCCGCGCTGCTGCTGGCCGGCGACCGGTCGGACGCCGACATGTCGTGCGTCGCCAAGCAACTTCACGCGGTCGCGGACCACTTGGAGGAGCACGCTCCTGCCCGCGAGGAGCGCCTGGTCGACATGTGGAACGGTGAGGGCGTGACCAGGCACGACCCGGCGACCGGCCCCGAGAACGCCCTCGCGCCCCCGTTGAAGCTGTACGGCCGGGACGACGGCTCCATCGAGGGCACCGTCACCCTCGGCCTGCCCTACCAGGGGCCGCCCGGACACGTGCACGGCGGCATTTCGGCGCTGCTCCTGGACCACACCCTCGGCGTCGCGAACCACTGGGGCGGCCCCTCCGGCATGACGGCGGAACTCACCCTGCGCTACCACCGTCCCACCCCGCTGTTCGAACCGCTGATGGTCACCGGCCGCCAGGTCCATGTGGACGGCGCGAAGATCCGCACCGTCGGGACCATCTCGGCCGGCGGCCGGGACTGCGTGAGCGCGGAGGGACTGTTCATCGCCAAGCACCTGGCCCGCCCGCGCTGAACACCCGGGCCGCAGCACACCAGCACCCGAAGAGCCGGAGCACACCCGCACACGAAGAGAGGCAGACCGGTGGGAAGTCTTGAGGACAAGGTCGCGGTCGTCACCGGGGCCGGACAAGGAGTGGGCCAGGGCATCGCCCTCGCGCTCGCGACCGAGGGCGCGTCGATCGCCGTCCTCGGGCGGACACCGCAGAAGCTCGAAGCGACCTGCGAACTGCTGCGTGCCCGTGGCGTCCGGGCCGAACCCTTCGTCTGCGACGTCAGCGACACCGACCACGTTCCCGAGGTGGTGGACGCGGTCGCCGACCGGTTCGGCGGCATCGACATCCTGGTCAACAACGCGTACACGGGCGCCTACGGCCCGCTGCTGTCGATGAGCGACGCGCAGTTCCGCAAGGGCTTCCACAGCGGCCCCTTCGCGACCTTCGCCTTCATGAAGGCCGCCCACCCGCATCTGAAGCGACGGGGCGGCGGCGTCGTCGTCAACCTGGTCACCTCGGCCATGGTCCGCTGGGACCTGCGCAACTACGGCGCGTACGCCGCCGCCAAGGTGGCCGTCCGCTCCCTGACCCGCAGCGCCGCCGGCGAGTGGGGGCCCGACAACATCCGCGTCAACGCGGTGGCACCGCACGCCACATCGCCCGCCTACGAGAAATGGCAGACCGCCCATCCGGAGGAGGCCGCCGCGTTCTGCGAGTCCATCCCGCTCGGCTACGTCGGCGACTGCGAGCAGGACATCGGACGGGCCGTGGTGATGCTCTGCGGACCGGACGCCCGCTATCTCACCGGCGCGACCGTGCCGCTCGACGGCGGCCAGGCCAACTTCGACTGACGGACCGCTCGTTCTCCCCATCCGCCGGCCTCCCGGTCAGCGGGACGGCCCGCACCAGGGGAAACCCTCCGGGCTAACGTCGCGGTCAGCACCTTGACCGGTGCGCCGGAGGAGGCTCGGAGCGAGGACCGGCCGACGGTTCAGGACCACGCGAACTCTCCGTCGTGCCACGTCCATCGAGGCATCAGCGCAGCACCATTCACGGCGGGCGGCCCGGCGCGCACATCTGCACGCGTCGACGCCCGCACCGACAGCGGGAAACCCCGGTCAACGGGTGAGAGGGACCGACGTTGCCACACGAGACGATTGCCGACCTGCTGCTTGCCCGGGCCGGGGACGACCACGTGGGTCTGCGCACCCGCGAGCGCAGCTGGACCTGGGACGAGGTCGTCCGGGAGAGCGCGGCGCGCGCATCCTGGGCCGGGTCGCTCCGCACCGAGGGGCCGTTCCACATCGGTGTACTGCTGGACAACGTGCCCGAGTTCATCTTCTGGCTGGGCGGTGCCGCCCTCAGCGGCGCGACCGTCGTCGGCATCAACTCCACCCGCCGCGGCGCCCAGCTCGAACAGGAGGTGCGGCATGCCGACTGCGGGCTGCTCGTCACCGACCGCGCCGGCCTCGCACTGCTCGCCGGCCTCGACACCGGCGTGGACCGGGACCGGATCCTGGTCGTCGACGAGCCGGGATTCGCACAGAAGGCGGCCGGGTACGCCGCCGACCCGGTCCGGGACCCGGCCGTCACCGCGGACACCCGGATGCTGCTGCTGTTCACCTCCGGTACGACGGGCGCCTCCAAGGCGGCAATCTGCTCGCAGGGCCGGCTGACCGCGCTCGCCCGCGCCAACTGCGCCAAGTACGACATCGGCCGCGACGCCATCTGCTACTGCCCCATGCCGCTGTTCCACGGGAACGCGCTGATGATGCTGTGGGCTCCCGCCCTGACCGCCGGCGCCACCATCGCCCTCACCCCCAAGTTCTCGGCCTCCGGCTTCCTCCCGGACGTCAAGCACTTCGGAGCAACCTTCTTCACCTACGTCGGCAAGGCGATCGGTTACGTCCTGGCGACACCCGAGCAGGCCGGCGACGGCGACAACCGGCTGACCCACGCCTTCGGCACGGAAGCCTCCCCGGAGGACCAGGCCGCCTTCCTGCGCCGCTTCGGGTGCCGGCTCATCGAGGGCTACGGTTCGAGCGAGGGCGGCGGCATGCTCAAACAGGCACCCGGCGGCCCGGTGGGGGCGCTCGGTGTGCCCGCCCGCGACAGCGTCAGGATCGTCCACCCGGAGAGCCGCGAGCAGTGCCCGCCCGCCGTCCTCGACGAGCACGGCAGGGTGCAGAACCCGGAAGAGGCCATCGGGGAGATCGTCGACACCGAGGGCGCCGCCAGGTTCGAGGGCTACTACAAGAACGACGCCGCGAACGCCGAACGCGTACGCCACGGCTGGTACTGGACCGGTGACCTCGGATACGTCGACGAGTCCGGCTGGTTCTACTTCGCGGGCCGTTCCGGCGACTGGATCCGCGTCGACGGGGAGAACACCTCGGCGCTGCTGACCGAACGGATCCTGCGCAGGCACCCGGCCATCGTCGCCGCCGGAGTCTTCGGTGTGCCCGACCCCCGCTCCGGCGACCAGGTGATGGCCGCGGTCGAGATCCCCGAGGGCACACGCTTCGAGGAGCTGCGGCTGCCGGAGTTCCTGACCCGGCAGGAGGACCTCGGCACCAAGGGCGCACCGCGCTTCGTCCGGGTCTCCCACGCCCTCCCGAGCACCGGCTCCAACAAGCTGCGCAAGAAGGAGATGCAGCTCCAGGGCTGGCGCACAAAGGACCCGGTCTACCGCTGGGCCGGACGCGGGGAGCCGGACTACGTACCCATGACCGACGAGGACAAGACGGCACTGCGTGGCGAGTTCCTCGCCAACGGGCGTGCGCGCTTCCTTCCCTGACCACGCCCGCCGGCGACAACGACAGGAGAACCACATGCAACTGCGCGAGAGTGCCGCACAGCGCGAGCTGCGCAAGGAGTTGCGCAGGTACTTCTCGGGCCTGATGCCCGAGGAGGAGCGCCGCCGGGTCGGCGAGGAGGGCGTAGGCGGTGACCGCTTCCGTGAGGTGGTCAAGCGGCTCGGCTCCGACGGCTGGCTGGGCATCGGCTGGCCGAAGGAGTACGGGGGCCAGGGCCGCTCGATCGAGGAACAGTACGTGTTCTTCGACGAGGTCCAGCGGGCCGGTCTCCCGTTCCCGTTCGTCACCGTGAACACCGTCGGCCCCACGCTCATGGCGTACGGGTCGCAAGAGCACAAGGAACGCTTCCTTCCGGGCATCCTCTCCGGCGACATCGTCTTCGCGATCGGCTACACCGAGCCCGAGGCCGGCACGGACCTGGCGTCGCTGACGACGCGGGCCGTCCGTGACGGCGACGGCTTCGTCGTCGACGGCAGCAAGATCTTCACCAGTGGCGCCAACACCGCCGACCACATCTGGCTGGCCGTCCGGACCGACGCCGACGCCCCCAAGCACCAGGGCATCTCGATCCTGGTCGTCCCGACCGACGCCGAGGGGTTCTCCTGGAGCCCCATCCGGACCGTGGGCGGCATGGTCGTCACCGCCACCTACTACAGCGGTGTCCGGGTGCCGGCCACCGAGGTGGTGGGCGAGGTGAACGGCGGCTGGCGGCTGATCACGGCTCAGCTCAACCACGAGCGCATCGGCCTGGCGGCGCTGGGCGGCCGGATGATCCAGCTGTGGGAGCGCGTCCTGGAGTGGGCCAAGGCCAACGGCACCATCGAACTGCCGTGGGTCCGCCAGGAGTTCGCACGCACCCACGCCCGGCTGGAGGCGATGCGGCTGATGAACTGGAAGATGACCGGCGCGGTCGCCCAGGGCACCCTGACCGGAGCCGAGGCCGGCGCGGCCAAGACGTACGGCACCGAGACCCATATCGAGGTACAGCGGAGCCTGACCCAGATTTTGGGAGCGGCGGGGCGCGTCCGGCCCGAGTCGCCGGGCGCGGTGCTGGCCGGACAGGTGGAGCAGCTCTCGCGCCAGGGCATCGTGAACACCTTCGGCGGCGGCGTCAACGAGGTCCTCCGCGACATGGTCGCCACCCAGGGCCTGGGCCTTCCCCGCAAGGGGCGTGGCGCGTGAACGAGGAGTACGAGGAGCAGCTGCGGGCCTTCGTCGGCCGCGAACTGAAGCCGCTCGCCCCGGGCCAGGACCCCGTCAACCGGCCGATGATCCGGCACTGGGCGGAGGCGATGGGGGACGGCAATCCGGTGTACGTCGACGACGAGGCGGCCCGCGCCACGGGACGCGCCGGTGTGGTGGCCCCTGCGTCGATGGTCCAGGCGTGGACGATGCGGGGCTATGCCGCCACGACGGCCCCGCCGGGTGCGTACAGCGGGTTCGACGAGCTGGTCGAGCTGCTGGACGCGGGCGGTTACACCTCCGTGGTGGCGACCGACTCCGAGCTGGAGTTCCTGCGCGAACTGGAGCCGGGGGACCACGTCGGCGTGCAGGAGGTGGTCGAGTCGATCTCACCGGAGAAACGGACCGGGCTCGGCGTCGGACGGTTCGTCACCACCGTGAAGACCTACCGGGACCAGGACGGGCAGCCGGTCGCCACCCAGCGCTGGCGCACCCTGCGGTTCCGTCCCGCGCAGTCGCAGTCGCAGTCGCAGTCGCAGCCGGAGCCGGAGCCGGAGCGGGAGGCGGTCGCGGAACCGGCCGCGGCGCCGGGGCGGGAACCGGCGGCGCTGCGGCCACGGCCCGCCCTCAACCGCGACAACGTCTTCTGGTTCGAGGCGGCCAAGGAGCACCGCCTGCTGATCCAGCGCTGTTCCTCCTGCGCGACCCTGCGGCACCCGCCGGGGCCCTGCTGCCCGCGGTGCAACTCCCCGGACCGGGACACCGTCGAGGCATCGGGGCGCGGCCACGTCTACAGCTTCACGGTGAACCACCACCCGCGGCATCCGGCCTTCGCGTTCCCGGTGGTCGTCGCGGTCGTCGAACTGGCCGAGGGCACCCGGCTCATCACCAACCTGGCCGGCATCGCGCCCGAGGACGTCGCCATCGGCATGCCCGTCGTCCTCGACTGGCTGGACGCCGACCCCGACCTTTCACTGCCGGTGTTCCGGCCTGTCGCGACGGAGGACCACTAGTGGATTTCTCGCTGGGAGAAGAGCTCGAAGCAGTCCGGGACCTGGCACGTGAGATCTTCACCGACCGGGCCACCCCCGAACGGCTGCGCGAGATCGAGACGTCCGAAACCCGTGTCGACCGTAAGCTCTGGGCCGACCTGGCCGCTGCCGGGCTGCTCGGCACGGCCCTGCCCGAGGAGGCCGGCGGCGCCGGACTCGGGACGGCCGCGCTGTGCGTCCTGCTGGAGGAACAGGGGCGGTGCGTGGCACCTGTCCCGATCTGGCCGGCCGTCGTCGCCGCCCTCGCGGTCGACGCGCACGGCTCCGAGCGGCAGCGCGGTACGCTCCTGCCGGCCGTGGCCGACGGCACGGCCCGGCCGACGCTCGCGCTGGAGGAGTTCGGCCCGGCCGATCCGCTCGCACCGCTGACGACCGCCACGGCCGACGGGGACGACTGGCGGCTCAGCGGCACCAAGGCCGTGGTGCCCTCGCCCGCGGGCGCCGGGCAGGTGCTCGTCACCGCCACGACCGAAGCGGGCACCGGTCTCTTCCTCGTCGCCGCGGACGCCGCCGGGGTCATCTGGGACCACGCCGAGACCACCAGCCACGACCTTGCCGGGCAGCTCACGCTCGACGGTGCGCTCGCCGAGGCGGTCGGCGCCCCGGGCACCGGAACCGTGGAGTGGACCGTCGAACGCGCCGCCGTCGCGCTGGCCGCCGTACAGCTCGGGGTCGCCGAGGGCGCGCTGCGGCACGCCGCGGGCTATCTGGGCGAGCGCCGGCAGTTCGGCCGTCCGCTGGCCACCTTCCAGGCCGTGCAGCACCAGCTCGCCGACTGCTGGATCGACATCGAGGCGATGCGGGTGGCGCTGTGGCAGGCGGTGACCGCGCTCGACGACGGCGAAGGCGCGGCCCGGGCGGCGCTGGTCGCCAAGTGGTGGGCCACCGAGGGCGGACTGAACGTCGTCCACCGGGTCCAGCACGTGCACGGCGGCATCGGCGTGGACACCGACTATCCGGTGCACCGCCACTTCCTGTGGGGCAAACAGATCTCGACGACCCTGGGCGGGGCGGGCGCCGACCTCTCCCGGCTCGGCGCGCTCCTGGCCCGCGAGGCGGTGGCCTCATGACGGCACCGGCCCGAAGCA
Organism: Streptomyces sp. NBC_01241; assembly: GCF_041435435.1. Lineage (NCBI taxonomy): Bacteria > Bacillati > Actinomycetota > Actinomycetes > Kitasatosporales > Streptomycetaceae > Streptomyces > Streptomyces sp. NBC_01241. The sequence continues at coordinate 7,861,144 of NZ_CP108494.1, forward strand.
CACCACCGGCCCGAAGCACACCACCGGCCACACGGACGGCGCCGGCCACGCGGACGTACGAGGAGGTGGCCATCGGCGACACTCTCCCCGAGCTGTCGATCCGGCTCACCCGCACGCTCATCGTCGCCACCGCCCTCGCGAGCCGCGACTACCAGGACGTGCACCACGACCCCGAACTGGCGCGGCAGCGCGGCTCGAAGGACATCTTCATGAACATCCTGACCAGCAACGGACTGGTCGACCGGTACATCACGGGATGGGCCGGCCCGGCCGCGGTCGTCAAGGCGATCCGGATCCGGCTCGGCGCGCCCAACCACCCCGGCGACACGATGGTGCTCAGCGGCACCGTCACGGCCAGGACCGACGAGGACCGCGGGCTGGAGATCTCCGTGCGGGGCACCAACAGCCTGGGCACCCATGTCACCGGCACGGTGACCGTGCGACTTCCGGAGGGGGCGGGGCACCGATGACCGTCAGCGCCCTGTCCGGTGCCGCCGCCGTGGTGGGCATCGGGGCCACCGAGTTCTCCAAGTTTTCCGGGCGCAGCGAGCTCCAACTGGCCTGCGAGGCTGTGCTCGCCGCCCTCGCCGACGCCGGGCTGAAGCCGTCCGACGTCGACGGCCTGGTCACCTTCACCGCCGAGACCAACTCCGAGATCCACCTGGCCCGCAACACCGGTATGGGGGAGCTGACGTTCTTCTCCCGCATCGGCTACGGCGGCGGCGCCGGCTGCGGGACCGTGCAGCAGGCGGCCATGGCCGTCGCCACGGGCGCCGCGGAGGTGGTCGTCTGCTACCGCGCGTTCAACGAGCGCTCCGGCGAACGGTACGGGCTCGGGCAGGCCGACCGGCCGATGGACACCACCGCCGACCGTGCCGCGTACGCCTGGATGACCCCGTTCGGACTGAGCACCCCCGCCCAGTGGGTCGCCATGTTCGCCCGCCGGTACATGCATGAATACGGCGCCACCAGTGAGGACTTCGGCCGGGTTGCCGTTGTCGACCGCAAGCACGCCGCGAACAATCCCGCCGCGTGGTTCCACGGGCGGCCCATCACCCTGGAGGACCACCAGAACTCGCGCTGGATCGCCGAACCGCTGCGCCTGCTGGACTGCTGCCAGGAGACCGACGGCGGCCAGGCCCTGGTCGTCGTGTCGGCGGAGCGGGCCCGCGACCTGCCCCACCCGCCCGCGGTGATCCGCGCCGCGGCCCAGGGACTGGGAGCCGACCAGCACATGATGACCAGCTACTACCGGCCGACGATCAGCGGCATTCCGGAAATGGGCCTGGTCGGGCGGCAGTTGTACGGTCAGAGCGGCCTCGGGCCCGACGACATCGACGCCGCGATCCTGTACGACCACTTCACCCCGCTGGTGCTGCCGCAGCTGGAGGAGCTGGGCTTCTGCGGGACGGGCGAGGCCAAGGACTTCATCGCGGAGGGGAACCTGGAGATCGGCGGCCGGCTTCCGGTGAACACCCACGGCGGTCAGCTCGGCGAGGCCTATCTGCACGGCATGAACGGCATCGCGGAGGGCGTCCGGCTGGTCCGCGGCACCTCGGTGAACCAGCCCGACGGAGTCGGCAACGTCCTCGTCACCGCGGGGACCGGGGTACCGACCAGCGGACTCGTCCTGGGAACCGCCCGATGACCGCCTCCCCGTGGCGCGGCCGCGATCTCGGCACCCGTACCGTCTCGTACACCGAACGCGACGCGATCCTGTACGCGCTCGCGGTCGGAGCGCGGGCGAGCGACCTCGATCTGGTGTTCGAGGAACGGTTGCGGGTATTGCCCACGTTCGCGCTGACGCTGGCGCAGTGGGCTCCCGACGCCCTCGGCGCGCTGGGCGCCTTCGACATCAGGACCGCCGTCCACGGAGCCCAGCGGCTGAGGGTGCTGGCTCCGCTGGCGAGGAGCGGCGAGGTGGCGATGACGGCCCGGGTCGCCGAGGTGTGGGACAAGGGTTCCGCCGCCGTCTTCGACGTCGAGGTGGCGAGCGAGTGCTTCGTGGCGACGTGGTCGCTGTTCGCCCCCGGCTGCGGCGGCTTCGGCGGCGGCCGGGGTGCCGGCGCCCCGAAACGGCCGGAGAAACCCGCCGACCAGCGGCTGGCCGTGACCACGCACCCCGACCAGGCGGCGCTCTACCGGCTGCTCGGCGACCGGCACCACATGCACATCGACCCGGAGGCCGCCCGGGCCGCGGGCATGCCCCGGCCGTTCCTGCACGGTCTGTGCACGCTCGCCGCGGTCACCCTTCCCGTGGCCGAGACGCTGGGAGCCCACCCGGCCGACGTGGTGGAGCTCGAAGCCCGGTTCGCCGCGCCGGTGTTCCCGGGCGAGCGGCTCGACGTCCACGGATGGCAGGACGGCGACGCGGGCCTGCGGTTCGAGACGTCGGCACACGAACGCACGGCGATCTCCGGTGGCCGTATCCGTTTCCGTTCCACCCGCCCGACGGGCGGACCCCCGATCCAGGAGGAGGACCACGATGCTTGAGCCGTCGCAGCGTGCCGGAGCCGCAGACCTGTTGTGGGCGGCACAGCGGGACCGGGTACCGGTGGCCCCGCTCACCGAGACGTTCCCCGGTATCGATGTGGTCGATGCCTACGAGATCCAACTGGCGAACATCCGCAGGCAGTTGGCGACGGGGGTCACCGTGAGCGGCCACAAGGTGGGGCTCTCCTCGAAGGTCATGCAGCAGATGATGGGGGTCGACGAGCCGGACTACGGCCATCTGCTCTCGGACATGGTGCTGTCGGAAGAGACCCCCGTCGACACCGGCCGTTACTGCTTCCCCCGGATCGAGGTCGAGATCGGCTACGTACTCGGCGAGAGCCTCCCCGGAGAGGGGTGCACGGGCGAGGACGTCCTCGCCGCGACGGAGTACGTCGTCGCGAGCATCGAACTCATCGACAGCCGCATCCAGGACTGGAAGATCGGACTCGCGGACACCATCGCCGACAACGCCTCCTCGGCGGGAGTGGTCCTGGGGGCCGCCCGGGTCGCCCCGCGCGACCTGGACCTCACCGACATCGGCGCCGTGCTGTACCGGGGCGGCGAGGAGATCGCGCGCGGCAACACCAGTGCGGTGCTCGGGGATCCGACGGAGGCCGTCGCCTGGCTGGCCCGCAAGGTGGCGTCGTTCGGCGTCCGGCTGGAGGCCGGTCACATCGTGCTGCCCGGCTCCTGCACCCGGGCGGTCGACGTGCGGCCCGGAGACGACTTCCGTGCCGAGTTCGCCGGGCTGGGCCCGGTGTCGGTCCGCTTCGCATAGCGACGGGGCCCGCACCGCTCAGCGGGACACCCCATCGGGCGGAACTAGAATTCATACTAGTTTCGGACTCTCGGAACGCATGTCGCACGAGAGGAATGAGGCAGCATGAGCTCGACGAACAGCCTGGTGGGGCGTACCGCCGTCGTCACCGGCGCCGGTGCCGGCCTCGGCCGGAGCGAGGCGCTGGCGCTCGCGGCCCGGGGCGCCAACGTGGTGGTGAACGACGTGGGGCCGGCCGCCGAGGAGGTCGTCGCGGAGATCAAGGCCCTGGGCCGCGAGGCCGTCGCGGTGACCGGCGACGTCGGCGAGTGGTCCATGGGCGACCGGCTGGTGCGGGCCGCGGTGGAGACCTTCGGCAGCCTGGACATCCTCGTCAACAACGCGGGTGTGCTGCGCGACAAGATGCTCTTCAACCTCACCGAGTCCGACTGGGACGACGTCATCCGCGTCCACCTCAAGGGGCACGCCGCCGTCTCGCGCGCGGCGGCGGCGCACTGGCGGGCGGCTGCCAAGGCGGTCGGCGGCCCCGTCTACGGGCGGGTGGTCAACACCTCCTCCGAGGCCTTCCTCTTCGGGGCCCCGGGCCAGCCGAACTACTCCGCGGCCAAGGCCGGCATCACCGCGCTGACCCTGGCCACCGCCCAAGGGCTGTCCCGTTACGGCGTGCGCGCCAACGCGATCTGCCCGCGGGCCCGCACCGGCATGACGGAGGCGGTCTTCGGCGCCGGGGCGAACGCCGACGACGGACTGGACATCCTCGCCCCCGAGCGGGTCGGGACGTTCGTGAGCTATCTGGCCTCACCCGCCGCGGAAGAGATCAACGGCCAGGTGTTCGTCGTCTACGGCGACATGGTGGCTCTCATGGCGGCCCCCACCGTGGAACGGAAGTTCACCGCGGCCGACGGGACCTTCACCCCGGAGGAGCTCGACTCCCAGCTGACGCCCTACTTCAGCGGGCGCAACCCGTACCACAACTACGCGGCCTTCAGCGTCGCCGAACTCGACACCACCGGGGTCGAGAACGTGGCAGCCGCGAACTGACCCCTCGCGGGGCACACGAAGCGGGGGCCGTCTCCTTCCCGGAGACAGCCCCCGCTTCGTGTGCCCCGTACCAGCGCGCTCCGCCCGGACCGGTGCGGATCAACCCGAGCGCGTCTCCAGGGGCGTGGGGCCGGGCGCGAGCAGCAGCTCGCACGCCATGCGCAGGTCGGACTCCGCGTCGGCGGCGGAGATCCGCCCGTTGAGCCGCGACTGCAGGACGCCGTACCAGAGCAGCGTCAGCAACCGGACGCGGGTGAGGTGCTGCTCCGCGGGGTGCTCCACACCCCAGGCTTTCAGCATGAGATCGCGGAAGCCGGTGTCGACGCGCGTCACGTCGGTGACGGTCGCGGCGCTCGCGGAGTTCGCCGACTGGATCATCGCGGTGGCGAGCGTCGGATGGCGCAGCAGGTTGTGCGTGGCGCTGGCCAGCGTCTCGAAGACGGCGTCCACCGCAGAGGTGTCGGCGCCGCGCTCGGGCAGCCGTGCGCCGAAGCCTTCGATCTGCTCGGCCATGACCGCGGTGAACAGGTGGGTCTTCGAAGGGAAGTAGCGGTAGAGCGTGCCGATCGCCACTCCGGCGGCCTTGGCCACCTCATGCATCTGCACCCGGTCCAGGTCCTGCTCGGCGGCGAGCTCCGCGGCCGCGCGGAGGATGCGCAGCTGACGCGCCCGCTGACCGGGAGAGCTGGGTTCGGCACCTGCCCTGGCCTCGGCGATTCTCGGCACCATTCCCCCAAACCCGGCCGGATACAAGAACGACAGCCGAGGATACGCGGCAAGGCGCCGGGACGGGCGGACCGGCATCCCACTCAGTGCGACCGGGCCCGCACCCGGTGGCGGCTTCCCCGGCGGAACCCGGTTCGTTTCCGTACGCAACGGCCTGCCCGAGCAGGGGAGCCGGTCCGTTCAGGCGTCCGGCCGGGCCCTTCTCCTCCCGGTGAACGGGACTGGGCGTACCCGCGACAACGGCACTTGTTCCTACGCTGACCGGCACATCGACGACCGGCCAGGAGGAAACCCCATGTCCATTGCCACAAGCAGCCCGCCCCCAGCCGGAAGTTGGGACGCCGAGTGCGACGTCCTCGTGGTCGGTTCGGGAGGCGGCGGCTGTACCGGCGCCTACACGGCCGCAGCCCATGGACTGGACACGATGCTCATCGAGAAGACGCCGCTCTTCGGCGGCACCACCGCCTACTCCGGCGCCTCCCTGTGGCTGCCGGGCAACCAGGCGCAGCAAAGGTCCGGACTCGACGACAGCGCACAGCAGGCTCTCGGCTACCTGCGCGCCACAGTCGGCGAACGCACCAGGACGTCGCTGCAGGAGTCCTACGTCAACCACAGCGGGGACCTGGTCGCGTTCCTGGAGGAGAGCCGTCACCTGTGCTTTTGCTACGCGGCGTTCCCGGACTACTACGACGCTCCGGGAAGGTTCGACCGGGGACGCTCGATAGTGCCGGAGGAGATCGACGCCGCGGAACTCGGAGACCTGCTGGACCTCCTGCGCCCCTCCTGGGCGGCCGACCGCCTGGGCGCGGACCTGCCCCGGACCCGCCTGGGGGGCGGACAGGCTCTGATCGGGCGCTTCCTGCTGGCCCTGCGGGAGACGTCCCGGGTGCGGCTGAGCCACAGCACCGCCCTGGACGGACTGATCCAGGAGAACGGCCGGGTCGTCGGCGTCCACGCGCTGCGAGACGGCCGCCGGCTGCGTATCCGGGCCCGTGCGGGCGTCATCCTCGCCGCCGGCGGCTTCGAGGGCAGCGACGAACTGCGCCGGACGTATCAGGCCCCCCGGGACGCCCGATGGACCATGGGGCCGACGGGAGCCAACACCGGCGACGCGCTGCGGGCAGGTCTCTCGGCCGGCGCGGGCACCGACCTGCTGGGCGAATGCTGGTGGTGCCCCAGCGTGGCGCTGGACGAATCGACCGCGTCTTTCACCCTCGGTGCCAGGGGCGGCATCTTCGTCAACGCCCAAGGACGCCGGTTCGCCAACGAGTCCCTTCCCTACGACCGGATGGGCCGCGCCCTGCTCGCCCAGGAGGCCACCGGCAACCCCCTGCCCTGCTACTGGATCTACGACGGCACGACCGAGGGCCTGCCGCCCGGTATCGTCAGCGCGAACCCCAAAGATGCCCAGCCGTACCTCGACAGCGGCGTGTGGAAGAGGGCCGACACCCTGGCCGGCCTCGCGGAGCGGATCGGCGTCCCGGCCGCGGAGCTCGCGGCAACGGTCGAGCGGTTCAACGGCTTCGCGGCGGCCGGCGTGGACGAGGACTTCCACCGCGGGGAAGACCCCTACGACCGCTTCTTCGCTACGGGTGAGGGCCCGAACCCCAATCTTGTGCCGCTGGAGAAGGGGCCGTTCCACGCCGTTCCCGTCGTACTCGGCGACCTCGGTACCAAGGGCGGCCTGACCACCGACGACCAGGCCCGCGTGACGACACCCGACGGCGACGTCATCCCGGGCCTGTACGCGGCGGGCAACACCATGGCGTCCGTGAGCGGCCCGGTCTACCCGGGTCCGGGTGTGCCCATCGGCTCGGCGATGGTCTTCGCCTACCTGGCGGCCATGGACATCGCCCGGCAGCAGACGGACTGACCGGACCGCGGCACCGGCCCGCTGCCGGCCGCGAGCAGCCCCCACCCGAGGAAGATCCCGACCAGTGGGATCGTGACAGCCGCGCCCCCGGTGCCCCGGCCTATCGTCCCCGGCACACCGCGTTCCGAAGGACGGCCGTCGCGCCGGGGCAGGAAGGAAGCCGATGATCGACAAGAGCGTGTACGGGCCGTGGGCGGTCGTCGCCGGAGGATCCGAAGGCGTGGGGGCCTCCTTCGCGCACCGGCTCGCCGACGCCGGAATCAACCTGGTCCTCGTCGCACGCAAGCCGGGACCGCTGCGGCAGACCGCCGACGAGGTCCGCGCGAAGGGCGTCGAGGTGCGCACCCTCGAACTCGACCTCCTCGACCCCGGCGCACTGGCGTCGATCCGCAAGGCGACCGATGACGTCGAGGTCGGGCTGCTGATCTTCAACGCGGGCGCCAACAGCTACGGCCACGAGTTCGTGAGCAGCGACCTCGACCGGGTCCAGGGCGTCATCGACCTCAACATCACCGCCCAGCTCGCCCTCTCGCACCACTTCGGCGCGAGCATGAAGGAGCGCGGCCGGGGCGGCATCATGCTGGTCGGCTCGCTCTCCGGCTACCTGGGCCAGGCACAGATCAGCATCTACTCCGCCGCCAAGGCGTTCAGCCGGGTCTTCGTCGAGGGGCTCTGGCTGGAGTTGGAGCCGTACGGCGTGCACGTCCTCGAACTGGTCCTCGGCGTGACCCGCACCCCCGCGATGGAGCGGGCCGGCCTGCGCATGGACCTGCCCGGACTGCGGGTGGCCGAGCCCGACGACGTCGCGGAGGAGGGCCTGGCCCATCTCGCCGACGGACCCGTGTGGGTCGCCGGAGGCAACCAGACGGCGGCCGAGAAGCGCAGCGGCTTCCCCCGCGCCGGACTCGTACGCGGCGCCCACGAGGCGTCCCGGCGCCTGCTCCCCGGCTCATGAGGGGCCCGCTGACGATTCCCGGCGCACTGGACCTCGCCGCGACCACCCATCCGTGGACGGAAGCGGTCGTGGACGACGAAGTGCGGCTGACCTACGCGCAGCTGCGCCACGAGGCCCTTACGGTCACGAGGTCGCTGCTGGCGCTCGGCGTCCGGCGCGGCGACCGGATCGCCCTGTGGGCGCCCAACAGCCACCGCTGGGTGGTGACCGCCCTCGCCGCCGCAGGTGCCGGCGCGATCCTGGTTCCCGTCAACACGCGGTACAAGGGCGACGAGGCGCGCGGGGTGCTCGAAAAGAGCCGGACGCGGCTCCTGCTGGTCGAGAACGGCTTCCTGGGCAACGACTACCTGGCCATGCTCGGCACGGACGCCACCGGGGAGACACCGGTCCCGGGGCTGCCCGATCTCCTCGACGTGGTGACGCTCGGCGGCCCGGCGCATTCCGCCGCGCGGCCGTGGGAGGCGTTCGTGGAGCTCGGCAGCCGGGTCCCGGAGGACGAGGCGGTCGCGCAGTGGGCGTCCGTACGGCCCGACGACGTGTCGGATCTGCTGTTCACCTCCGGGACGACCGGCAGACCCAAGGGAGTGCTGACGAGCCATCAGCAGAATCTCTCGACGTACCGGGCCTGGTGCGGCCGGACCGGCGTCACCGGCGACGACCGCTACCTGATCATCAATCCGCTGTTCCACTGCTTCGGCTACAAGGCAGGGGTCCTGGCCTGCCTGCTGCAGGGCGCGACGATGGTCCTGCAAGCCGTGTTCGACGTGACGAAGGCGATGACCGCCGTCGAGGCGGAGCGTGTCACCGTCCTGCCGGGCCCGCCCACGATCTACACCTCGATCCTGGACGCGCCGGATCGGACCCGGTACGACCTGACCTCCCTGCGCCTGGCCGTGACGGGCTCCGCCGTGGTGCCGATCGCCCTGGTGCAGCGGATGAGAGCCGAACTGTTTCCCGTCGTCCTCACCGCGTACGGACTGACCGAGTGCTGCGGCACCGTGACCGCGTGCGCCGTCGAGGACGACGACGAGACCGTGGCGCTGACTGCCGGCCGGCCGATCGACGGCGTGGAACTGGCCGTCGTCGACGGCGAAGGACGGACCGTGCCCGTGGGGCAGGACGGCGAGGTCCTGGTCCGCGGTTACAACGTCATGCTCGGCTACCTCGACGATCCGCGGGCGAGCGCCGGGACCGTCGACGCTGACGGTTGGCTGGCCACCGGAGACGTGGGACGCGTCGACGAACGCGGCAACCTGACCATCACCGGCCGGTCGAAGGACATGTTCACCGTCGGAGGCTTCAACGTCTACCCGGCGGAGATCGAGCAGGTGCTCAGCCGGCACGACGCCGTCGCCGAGGCCGCGGTCGTCGGCGTCCCGGACGGCCGGCTGGGCGAGGTCGGACGGGCCTATGTGACCCTGCGGCCGGGTGCGGAGGCCGCAGCCGCCGAGCTGATCGGCTTCTGCCGCGACAGGCTGGCGAACTTCAAGGTCCCGCGCGAGGTCGTCGTGCTCCAGGAGTTCCCGCGCAACGCCTCCGGCAAGGTCCACAAGGCCGGGCTCCAGAGCACATGACGACGCACGGACATGGAGGACTGCACGATGGGCAACGAGGTTCTGGAGTCGGTACGCGCCCTGCTCCCCGCGATCGCGGAGCGGGCGCGGAACACCGACGAGTCGCGGCAGGTGCCTGAGAAGACGATCCGCGAACTCGTCGACGCCGGGGTCTTCCGGATGCTCCAGCCCCGGCGCTACGGCGGGCTGGAGGGCGACCCGGTGGACTTCTACGAGGTGGTCCGGGCGATCTCCGCCGTCTGCTGCTCGACCGGCTGGGTGGCCTCGGTTCTGGGCGTGCACCCCTGGCAGCTGGGGCTGTTCGACCGGCAGGCGCAGGACGAGGTGTGGGGCGAGGACCAGGACACCCTGGTCTCGTCGGCCTACGCCCCGGTGGGCAGGCTGACCCCCGTCGAGGGCGGCTACCGGCTCTCCGGCCGGTGGAGTTTCTCCTCCGGCTGCGGGCACGCCGCATGGGCGCTGCTGGGGGCCCTGGTCGTCGGGGCGCACGGCCGTCCCGTCGACTTCATGACGGTGCTGGTACCCCGCTGCGACTACCGGATCGAGGACGTCTGGGACGTGGTGGGACTGCGCGGCACCGCCAGCAACGACATCGTCGTCGAGCCGGTGTTCGTCCCGGCCCACCGGGTGATCCGCAACTACGAGCAGGCGCAGCTGAAGGGACCCGGCCAGAAGGTCAACCCCGGGCCCCTGTACCGGCTGCCGTTCGGGGCCGTCTTCACCAGCGCGATCACCGCTCCGGTCATCGGCGCCGTGGCGGGCGGCTACGACGCGTACATCTCCTCGATGAAGGAGCGGGTCCGGCTCAGCCTGGGCGGCGGCAGGTTCGTCGAGGACCCCTTCGCCCAGGTCGCGATCGCGCGGGCGGCCTCCGACCTCGACGCGACACTGCTGCAGATGGACCGCAACCTGCGCGAGCTGTCGGCCCTGGCGGAGGAGGGGCGCGAGATTCCCATGGAACTGCGCCTGCGCACGCGCCGGGACCAGGTGCGGGGCACCGAGCGGGCCGTCGCCGCGATGGACCTGCTGTTCAAGACGGCGGGCGGCAACTCGCTGCGCCGGGGCAACCCCATCGAGCGCGCCTGGCGGGACGCCCACGCCGGCAGCGTGCACGTGGCCAACGACGTCGAACGGGCGCTGGCGATGTACGGCCGCGGCGCATTCGGGCTCACCGTCGAGGACAATCTGGTCTGAGCTGACGAGGGGCCGCTGCCGGAGTCCGGCAGTGGCCCCTCGTCGCGTCAGGACGCGATGGAAAGTCGCTCACGGCATACGGAAGGTCCGGTCACGGCATACGGAAGGTCCGGTCACGGCGTGACGGAAATCGGGTCACGGCGGTTCGGAAATGAGAAACGGCCGCGCGGCATCCGCGCGGCCGTTTCCGTGCGGGCCCCCTCGGGCCCGCACACAGACCTCAACGGGCCCGTCCGCCCGGCCTCACCCGGTCCCGCCGGACTTCGCGGCGAGATAGCGGGAAGGGAACTCGCCCCCGCCGTGCACCGCCAGGTCGGCGCCGTTGACGTAGGAGGCGAGGCCACCGGCGAGATACAGACAGGCGCCCGCGACATCCTCCGGGAGGGCCATCCGCTCCATCGGGACGACCCGCGCCACCGCGGCCCCGCCGTCCTCGCCGTAGACGGCCGCGGCGCTCTCGGTGCGGATCAGACCGGTGGTGATGTGGTTGACCCGGACCTTCGGCGCCCACTCCAGGGCCAGTGCCCTGGTCAGGGTGAGCAGACCGGCCTTGGCGGCCGAGTAGGCGGCCGTGCCGGGCTGTGGGTCGTGGGCGGAGACACTGCCGATGTTGATGACCGAGCCACCACCGCTCTGGGTCCGCATGACCCGGTTGGCGGCCTGCGCCACGTAGAACGGCGCCAGCAGGTTGAGGGCGACGATCTTCTCGACGAACCGCGGGGAGACCGTGGCCGCTTCGGCGTCGGGGGAGCCGCCCGCGTTGTTCACGAGGACGTCCAGCCGGCCGAAGCGGTCCACGGCGCCGTCGACGAGCCGCGCAGCCGCTGCGGGGTCGCGGACATCGGCCGGGAGGAACACGGCGTGCCGGCCGTTCGCGCCGGGCAGCGCCCCTGGTTCGTTGCGGCCGCAGACGACGACATCCGCGCCCGCGCCGAGGAACGCCTCGGCGATCGCCGCACCGATGCCCTTGGTGCCCCCGGTGACCACCACGACTCGTCCGGTGAAGTCCATCGGGTTGTTGCTGTCCATGCTTCCGCCTTCTGTCAGGCTCCGGTAGGGCTCACTGGAATCCGTGGGTGGAACCACGGACCCGGGTGACCGGGCTGCCGTCCGGCCGGTCACGCCGCGGTCAGCCCCAGGCCGGTGGCGAGCCGGCCCCGGTGCCACGACGGCGGGCCGAAGAGCCGGCCGGAGCCGTGCGCGCGTTTGAAGTAGCGGTGGGCGGTGTGTTCCCAGGTGATGCCGATACCGCCGTGCAGCTGGATCATCTCGCCCGCCACCGCGGAGAACGCCTCCGAGCAGGCGGATTTGGCGACGGCCGCGGACCGGCTCAGCTCCGGTGAGCCCTCGACGGCCGCGAGGGCCGCACCGAGGGCGGCCGAGCGCGCCGACTCCACCAGCACGTACGCGTCCGCGAGCCGGTGCTTCACCGCCTGGAAGGAGCCGATGGGCCGGCCGAACTGGACGCGGTCCTTGGCGTACGCGACCGTGAGTTCGAGACAGCGTTCGGCCGCGCCGACCTGCTCCGCGGCGAGCGCCGCGCACGCCAGGTCCAGTACGTGCCGCAGCACCCGGTCGCCCTCGCCGTCGGCGCCGATGAGCCGGCCCTCGGCACCGTCGAGGACCACGCGCGCCTGTGACCGCGTCAGGTCCATCGTCACCACCGCTTCGCGACGTACTCCCACACCGTCCGGGGCCACCTCGAGGAGCGAGACTCCGGCCGCCGTGCGGGCCGCCACGAGCAGCACATCCGCCTCGGTGCCGTCCAGCACGTGCTCTTTGGTCCCGGTGATCCGCCAGGCACCGCCTCCGGGCCCGGCGACGGCCTCGGCGCGGATCGCCGCCGGGTCCCAGGAACCTTGCTCGGCCCACGCCAGCGTCCCCACCGTGCGGCCTTCGGCGAGCCGCGGAAGCAACCGGGCGCAGGCCGCCCCGTCACCGGAGGCGAGCAGCGCCTGCACCGTGAGCACCGCGGAACCGAGACAGGGGACCGGGCTCAGCTCCCGCCCCAATTCCTCCATCACCACGTGGACTTCCGCCGCTCCGCAGCCCGCGCCGCCGTACTCCTCGGGGACGGCGAGCCCCGCGACGCCGATCTGCCCGGTCAGCGGTCGCCAGGCCGCCGCGCCCTCATGGCGTGCCAGCAACGATCTGACGGCGGACCGCAGTTCCTCCTGTTCCTCCGTCAGTCTCATACGTCTGCGCCCTGGAGAACGCGGGCCCGGCATGCCGCGGGGGTGCCCCAGGCGTCGCGCAGGGGACGGGCCTTGCGGATCCACAACGAGAGGTCGAGTTCGTCGGTGTAGCCGAGGGCGCCGTGCAGTTGCAGGGCCGTGCGGGACGCGGCGTACGCGGCCTCGCCCGCCGTGACCTTGGCCGCAGCTGTCTCGCGGGCCGACGCCCGGCCCGAGGCCAGGGCGAGGGCGGCGGAGTGGACCAGCGGCTGGGCGAATTCGAGGGCGAGGAGGGTGTCCGCCAGGCGGTGCTTCACCGCCTGGAAGGAACCGATGGCCACCCCGAACTGGGTGCGCTGCCGGACGTATTCGATCGTACGTGCCAGCAGGGCGCGGCCCAGCCCGAGGGCCTGGGCGGCGGTGGCCAGCGCCGCGATATCGGCGGCGTACGCGGCTGCGGCGACCACCTCGGGCCCCCGCGCCAGCACGGTTCCCCCGACCGGCCGGGCCGGCCGTCGGGCCGGGTCGGCGGACGGCTGGACGGGGCCCGCCGACGCCGCCAGGCGCAGGGTGTCGCCGTCCACGACGAAGACGGCGTCGGCGGCGTCGGCGTCCAGGGCGTAGGGGCTGTCGGGGGAGAGCAGGCAGAGCGAGGCGACCGTCTTGCCGGAGGCGATCACGGGCAGCCAATCGGCGGCAGCGGCCTCGTCGCCGAGCCGGTCCAGGAGCGCGGCGGCGGCCACGGTCTCGACCAGCGGTCCGGGGACGGCGTGCCGTCCCAGTTCCGTGAAGGCGACGGCCAGTTCGAGCGGGAGCGGGCCGAGGCCGTCGTGCTGCTCCGGTACGGCGAGGGCGAAGACCCCGGCCTGCGCGAGCCGGTCCCACAGCGCGCGCCCGGGTCCGTGGTCGCCGGACGCCCAGGCCCGTACGGCACCCGTGGTGTCGTACGAGCCGAGCATGCCGTCCAGGGTGCGGGCGAACTCCCGCTGTTCGTCGTCCAGGAGGAACCGCATCACCGGCGTCCCTTCGGCAGGCCGAGCAGCCGCTCGGCGATGATGTCGCGCTGGATCTCGTTCGTGCCGGCGTAGATCGGCCCGGCGAGGGAGAAGGTGTAGCCCTCGGCCCAACTGCCGTGTCCGGGCGCCTCCTCGGCGCCGTCGGCCAGCTCGCCGTACGGACCGAGGAGGTCCAGGGCGGTCTCGTGCAGGGCGATGTCGAGCTCGGACCAGAAGATCTTGTTGAGGCTGGACTCGGCGCCGATCGAGCCGCCGCGGGCCAGGCGCGAGGCGCCCGCGTATGTGAACAGCTGGTAGGCGCGGGCACCGATCACCGCATCGGCGACCCGGTCGCGCAGAGCCGTGTCGGCCGGGTCGGCCCGCTCTCGCCACAGCGCGGTCAGGCGGTCGGCGGCCGCGGTGAAGCGGCCGGGGCTGCGCAGGGTCAGGCCGCGCTCGTTGCCTGCGGTGCTCATGGCCACCCGCCAGCCCTGTCCGGGCTCGCCGATGACGTCCTCGTCGGGCACGAACACGTCGTCGAGGAAGAGTTCGGCGAAGGCGGGCTTGCCGTCGAGCCGGCCGATGGGGCGTACGGTCACGCCGTCGGCGTCCAGCGGGAACATCAGATACGTCAGGCCCTGGTGCGGCCTGCCGGCGTCCGGGTCGCTGCGGAAGAGGCCGAAGGCCCGGTCGGCGAAGGCGGCCCGCGAGGACCAGGCCTTCTGGCCGCCCAGCAGCCAGCCGCCGTCGGTGCGCACGGCCGTCGCGTTCAGCGAGGCGAGGTCGGAGCCGGACTCCGGCTCCGACCAGGCCTGGGCCCAGATGACCTCGCCGCTCGCCATGCGGGGCAGGATGCGGGTGCACTGCTCCTGCGTACCGTGCTCGAAGAGGGTGGGGGCGAGCAGGTTGATGCCGTTCTGGCTGACCCGGCCGGGCGCGCCGGCCGCGTAGTACTCCTCCTCGAAGATCAGCCATCGAAGGATCGAACTGCCGCGTCCGCCGTACTCCTCGGGCCAGGAGACCACCGACCAGCGGTCCGTGAAGAGGGTGCGTTCCCACTGCCGGTGGGCGGCGAAGCCCTCGGCGGTCTCCAGGGAGGGCAGCGGAGTGCCGGGGACGTGCGCGGCGAGCCAGTCCCTGGCCTCGGCGCGGAAGGCGTCCTCCTGCTCGGTGAAATCGAGGTCCATCAGGATCCCGCCTTCTTCATCGCGCGGATGTCCATGCCGCCCAGCGCGTCGGGGGCGGTCTCGGCGTTGTGCGCGTGTGCGAGGTGATGCAGTCCGAAGACCGAGTCCATGCCGGTGTGCAGACCCTGCAGGTCCTCGGCCTGGTTGACCGCGCGTTTGGTCAGGGCGAGCCCCATGCGCGGCATCTCGGCGATCCGGGTCGCCAACTCCGTGACCCGTTCGGCCAGTTCGGCGCGCGGGACGATACGGTTGATCATGCCGACCTCGTACGCCCGCTGGGCGCTCATCCGGTCGCCGGTGTACAGGAACTCCTTGGCGATGCGCGGCGGCATCACCCAGGGGTGCGCGAAGTACTCGACGCCCGGGATGCCCATGCGGACCACCGGGTCGGCGAAGAACGCGTCGTCGGAGGCGATGATCAGGTCGCAGACCCAGGCGAGCATCAGCCCGCCCGCGACGCAGGCACCCTGCACCGAGGCGATGACGGGCTTGGGCAGTTCGCGCCAGCGGCGGCACATGCCCAGGTAGACCTCGGACTCGCGGGCGAAGCGGCTTTCGGCTCCGGCCTTGTCCGAGTGGTCCCACCACAGTCCGGCCTTGCGGTCGAACGGCAGGTGGGCGTCCCGTTCCGGCGTGCCGATGTCGTGGCCCGCGGAGAAGTGCTTCCCCGCTCCGGCCAGGACGACGACCTTGACCTCGTCGTCGGCGGCGGCGCGGTAGAAGGCCCGGTCCAGGGCGTAGGTCATCGCGGAGTTCTGGGCGTTGCGGTAGTCGGGCCGGTTCATGGTGACGGTCGCGACCGGGCCTTGCCTCTCATAGCGCACCGGTTCGTCGTGGGCAGTGGTCATCGAGCCCCCTCCTTCCCTAACAAGTGTTTGGTAGACTACCGTACGGCCATGAGCAGCGTCGAGGAGTTCCGCACCGAGTTCCGTAACTGGCTGGCCGCCCACCTCACGGGAGAGTTCGCGAGCCTGCGTGGCCGCGGCGGCCCGGGCCGGGAGCACGAGGCATTCGCCGAACGGCTCGGCTGGGAACGGCACATGGCGGCCGAGGGCTGGACGTGCGTGGGCTGGCCGAAGGAGTACGGCGGCCGGGGCGCGACCCTGGAGCAACAGGTCGCCTTCCACGAGGAGTACGCCCTGGCCGACGCCCCCGCCCGGGTGGGCCACATCGGGGAACAACTGCTCGGCCCCACCCTCATCGCCTTCGGCACGCCCCAGCAGCAGGAGCGGTTCCTGCCACCGATCGTGGCGGCCCGGGAGCTGTGGTGCCAGGGCTACAGCGAGCCGGACGCCGGTTCCGACCTGGCGAACGTACGCACCCGCGCCGAGCGGGACGAGGGGGGCACCTCCCGCTCGAGCGGAGCCGGGAGTGGGGGAGACTGGGTCGTCACCGGGCAGAAGATCTGGACCTCACTGGCCCACGAGTCCGACTGGTGCTTCGTCGTCGCCCGCACCGAAGCCGGATCGACCCGCCACCAGGGCCTGTCCTACCTCCTGGTGCCGCTGGACCAGCCCGGCGTCGAGATCCGGCCGATCAACCAGCTGACCGGCACCTCGGAGTTCAACGAGGTGTTCTTCGACGGTGCGCGCACCCGCGCGGAACACGTCGTCGGCGCCCCCGGAGAGGGCTGGAAGGTGGCCATGGCCACCCTCGGCTTCGAGCGCGGGGTCTCCACCCTCGGCCAGCAGGTCGGCTTCCGCCGCGAACTGGAGTCCCTCATCGAACTGGCCCGGCACAACGGCGCCGCCGACGACCCGCTGATCCGCGACCGGCTCGCCCGCGCCTGGGTCGGCCTGGAGACCATCCGCTGCAACGCCCTGCGGATGCTCGACCAGGTCGCCGCGGGCGCCCCCGGCCCCGAGGCCTCCATCGGCAAGATCTTCTGGGCGACCTGGCACCGGGAACTGGGCGAGCTCGCCATGGACGTCTGCGGCGCCGACGGAATGCTGGCCGCCGGGCAGCCGTACGACCTCACCGACTGGCAGCGGCTGTTCCTCTTCTCCCGCTCCGACACCATCTACGCCGGCTCCAACGAGATCCAGCGCAACATCATCGCCGAGCGCGTCCTCGGCCTGCCCAAGGAGGCCCGCCCATGACCACACCGCCGCCCTACGTGCCCGGTCACGCCCTGCTCGACGGACGCACCGCCGTGATCACCGCCGCCGCCGGTGCGGGCATCGGCGGGGCCACCGCCCGCCGATTCCTGGAGGAAGGCGCCCGGATCGTCATCGGCGACGCCCACGCGCGCCGGCTGAAGGAGAGCGCCGAAGCGCTCGCCGAGGAGTTCGGCGCCGACCGGGTCGCCGCACTCCCGTGCGACGTCACGGACGAACAGCAGGTCGCGGCCCTCTTCGACCTCGCTCAGGAGCAGCACGGCCACCTCGACATCGTCGTCAACAACGCCGGACTCGGCGGCACCGCCGACCTGGTCGAGATGACCGACGAGCAGTGGTCCGCGGTTCTCGACGTCACCCTGAACGGCACCTTCCGCTGCACCCGCGCCGCGCTGCGGCGCATGAAGGAGCGGGAGCGCGGGGGCATCGTCGTCAACAACGCCTCGGTGATCGGCTGGCGCGCCCAGCGCGGCCAGGCGCACTACGCCGCCGCCAAGGCCGGCGTGATGGCGCTCACCCGCTGCGCGGCCGTCGAGGCCGCCGAGTACGGCGTGCGCGTCAACGCCGTCGCGCCGAGCCTCGCAATGCACCCGCACCTGGTGAAGGTGACCACCCCCGAACTGCTGGCCGAGCTCACCGAGCGCGAGGCGTTCGGCCGGTACGCCGAGCCCTGGGAGGTCGCCAACGTGATCGTCTTCCTGGCCAGTGGCTACTCCTCCTACATGACGGGCGAGACGGTCTCGGTCAGCAGCCAGCGGGCGTGACGAGTGATGACCGGATACCGAAGCGCAGCGCGCCGGGCAAAGGCGAGAAGACCACGATGAGCCCGTCCCCCGAGCGGCACAGCGAACTCCTGGCCACCGCCGCGGAGGTGTTCGCCGCACAGGGATACAACGCCACCACCGTCCGCAAGATCGCCGACGCCGCCGGAATGCTCGCGGGAAGCCTCTACTACCACTTCGACTCCAAGGAGTCGATGGTCGACGAGATCCTCTCCACCTTCCTGGACGAGCTGTGGGCCGGGTACGACGCCGTACTCGCCGCCGGACTCGGCCCGCGGGAGACCATCGAGGCCCTCGTCACCGAATCCTTCCGGGAGATCGACCGGCACCGCGCCGCGGTCGACATCTACCAGAAGGAGTCCAAGCACCTCTCCTCCCAGCCCCGGTTCCACTATCTCGCCGACTCGCAGGTGAAATTCGAGAAGGCGTGGCTGGCAACCCTTGAACGCGGCGTCGCCGCCGAGATCTTCCGTGCCGACCTGGACATCCGGCTCACCTACCGCTTCGTGCGCGACACCGTCTGGGTCGCCGCGTCGTGGTACCGGCCGGGCGGACAGCACAGCCCCGAGGAGATCGCCCGCCAGTACCTGTCCATGGTGCTGGAGGGCATCGCCCTGCGGGGCTGACATGTCACTGTGAATACAGAGAAGGAGCAGTCATGGCCGAGGCCTATATCGTCGAAGCAGTCCGCACCCCGGTGGGCAGGCGCAACGGCGGGCTCGCCGCCGCACACCCGGCCGACCTGGGGGCGCATGTGCTCACCGCCCTCGTCGAGCGCACGGGTATCGACCCGGCGGCCGTCGAGGACGTCGTCTTCGGCTGCCTGGACACCGTCGGCCCGCAGGCCGGGGACATCGCCCGCACCTGCTGGCTGGCCGCCGGGCTGCCGGAGGAAGTGCCGGGCGTCACCGTGGACCGGCAGTGCGGTTCCTCCCAGCAGGCCGTGCACTTCGCGGCCCAGGGGGTGCTCTCCGGCACCCAGGACCTGGTCGTCGCCGGCGGCACCCAGAACATGTCGCAGATCCCGATCGCCTTCGCCAGCCGCCAGGCCGCCGAACCGCTCGGACTCACCGAGGGGCCGTACGCCGGCTCCGCGGGCTGGCGGGCGCGCTACGGCGACCAGCCGGTCAACCAATTCCACGGCGCCGAGCTGATCGCCGAGAAGTGGGGCATCACCCGGGAGCAGATGGAGGAGTTCGCGCTGCGCTCGCACCAGCGGGCGATCCGGGCCATCGACGAGGGCCGTTTCGACCGGGAGACCGTCGCCTACGGCGACGTGACGTGCGACGAGGGCCCACGCCGGGACACCTCGCTGGAGAAGATGGCAGGCCTGAAGCCGCTGGTCGAGGGCGGCCGGCTGACCGCCGCCGTCTCCTCGCAGGTCTCGGACGGCGCCGCCGCGATGCTCATCGCCTCCGAACGGGCCGTCCGCGAGCACGGCCTGACCCCGCGGGCCCGCATCCACCACCTCTCGGTGCGTGGCGAGGACCCGATCCGGATGCTGTCCGCGCCGATCCCGGCGACGGCGTACGCGCTGAAGAAGACCGGGCTCTGCCTCGACGACATCGACCTGGTCGAGATCAACGAGGCGTTCGCCTCGGTCGTCCTGGCCTGGCTGAAGGAGACCGGAGCCGACCCGGAGAAGGTCAATGTCAACGGCGGTGCCATCGCCCTCGGCCACCCCCTGGGCGCCACCGGCACGAAGCTGATGACCACACTGCTGCACGAACTCGACCGCACCGGCGGCCGGTACGGCCTGCAGACCATGTGCGAGGGCGGCGGCCAGGCCAACGTCACCATCATCGAGCGCCTCTGACGCATCGCCGGGTAACCATCCGTGCGGGGTGCGGTTCCCGGTCCGGGACGCCGCACCCCGCACGGCGTCGCCCAGGGGTCCGGCGCACCGAAGCGCGAGTGCCCGCGGCCGTCAAGGCCGCGGGCACTCGCGCTTCGGTACGCGCGCCTCAGCGCGCCAGGGGAAGGGGCAGGGCACGGAGCGTGGCGTCCGCCTCAGCCATGACGCGGTCGACGAGTTCGGCGCACGACGGCAGATCGTCGATCAGCCCCGCGACCTGGCCGGACGCCATCACCCCGAGATCGGTGCGTCCTTCGACCATCGAGGCCTTGAGCAGCATCGGGGTGTTGGCGGCCAGCAGGACCTGGCTCCACGTCAGTTCCTTGCCGTGCTTCATCGCCAGGCCGTCGCGGATCATCCGCGCCCAGCCCAGGCCCGATTCCTTCTTGAAGGCCGCGGCGTGCCGGACCGCCCGCAGCAGCGAGGCGGACCGGCCCGACCGCTCCAGCGCGTCCACCAGCTCGGTGCGCAGCATCCGGTGCGGGAGGCCGTCCACGGCGGTGGTGACGGTCACGTCCGTCACGGCTGCGGCCAGGTACTTCGCCTTGACCGCCGCGGGGACGGTGCTGTCGGAGGTGAGCAGGAAGCGGGTGCCCATGGCGATCCCGGCCGCGCCGTAGGACAGCGCGGCGACCAGACCGCGACCGTCGTGGAAGCCGCCCGCCGCGATGACCGGGATGTCCACCGCGTCGACGACCTGGGGGAGCAGGACGGTGGTCGCGATGTTCCCGGTGTGGCCGCCCCCCTCGCCGCCCTGTACCACCACCGCGTCGGCGCCCCACGCAGCGACCTTCTCCGCATGCCTTCTGGCGCCGACGGACGGGATGACCACCACCCCGGCGTCCTTCAGCCGCGCGATCAGCTCGCGGGAGGGCGCCAGCGCGAACGAGGCGACCTTGACGCCCTCGTCGATGATGATCCGTACCCGCTCGGCCGCGTCCCCCGCGTCCGCCCGCAGATTGACGCCGAACGGCGCGTCCGTACGGGAGGTGACCTCACGGACGGCGGAGCGGAGCTGCTCGACGGTCATCGTGGCAGAGGCGAGGATGCCGAGCGCGCCCGCGTCGGCGGCCGCCGTGACCAGACGGGGGCCCGCCACCCACCCCATGCCGGTCTGCACGATGGGGTGGCGGACTCCGACCAACTCGGTGAGGGGGGTGGCGATCGTGACGCCGCTCACGCGGGGACCTCGCGGTCGCGCAGGCCCTTCGGGTCGATGACCTCGCGGATCAGCCGCAGCTCCTCGGCGGTGGGCTCACGGGTGTACGGCACCTCGTCGGGGATCGGGAGCGCGAACCCGGTGGCCTCGGCGACCTCTTCGGGCGTGACGCCGGGGTGCAGGGAGCGCAGCCGCATCGTACGGTCCGGGGTCTCGAAGTCGAAGACGCCGAGGTTGCTGATGACGTCCGGGATGCGGTGGTACCGGGCCGCGGCGGGACCGGCCGCCGCGGCGCGGTCGTAGCCGACGCCGCAGACCATGTCGACCCGCTCGACGAACACCCGCGCCGAGTGCCTGGGGATCCAGTAACTCGTCGGGTTGTTCAGCGTGTTGTTCGGGGCGCCGCGCACCCCCAGCAGCTGCCGCTTGGGGGCGGCCCAGTCACCGATGCAGGAGATGTTCTGATTGCCGTGGCGGTCGATCTGGGTGGCGCCCATCATCACGTGCCGCCGTCCCGTGGCGGTCATGGACAGATGCTGACGGTACGGCAGCCATCCCTCCACCACCTGGGACTTCGCACCGACCGCCGGCACGTCGCCGATGAGCAGGGCCTCGCCGTCGGTCAGCAGCAGATCGGGGGAGAAGCTGAGCTTCGCCAGCCGGGCCCCGATGGTGGGGACGGTACCCATCGGGCTGGCCAGGACCTCGCTCGCGCCCCGCCATGCCTCGGCGCAGGCCACCACGCAGTATTCGGCCCGCGTCGCCGTCGTCGTCCCGGTGCTGCCGCTCATTTTTCCTCCTCGTGGAACGCCGCCACCGCGGCCTGGTACGCGGCCTCGTCCCCGGACAGGTACCGCTCGGTGAACGCCTGCCACGCCTCGGGGTCGCGGGCGGCCTGGGCGTAGGCCCGTTGGAACGTCTCGTCGCGGTCGTGGTCGGGCACGCAGGACGTGAAGTGCGCTCCGTTCGGCGTCTCGACGACACCGTTCACGAACGCGCGCTTGACCAGCAGCGTCTGCGGTCCGTTCTCCTTGAGCAGGTCCGCGGTGTCCACGATCCGCTCGCAGGAGACGTACGCGGTGTCGGCGGCCTCGCAGAAGAGGTCGTCGAAGTACGGGTCGGGGCCGAGGTACTGGGCGTTGCCGTGCACATCGGCGCGGTTGAGGTGGACGAGCGCGGCGTCCAGCCGCAGCGCCGGGACCGCGACGAGCTCCTCGCCGTCCTCGTACGGTGAAGTGACCGTCCGCAGCTGCGGGTTGACGCGCATCACGTCCGAGGCGAGCCCCGCCCGCACCGGCATGAAGGGCAGCCGCTGCCCGGCGGCCGTCAGCCCCCACATGAACATGGCCTCGTCCAGCTCCACCATCTGGAACGCGCCCCGCTGCCGTGCCGCACCGAAGTGCGGTTCGAGGGGGATGGAGTCGAGCGTGGCGAAGGCCGCGACCAGCTTGCGGATCCGTCCGGCGGCGGCGAGCAGCCCGACGTCGGGACCGCCGTAGGAGACGACGGTCAGGTCGGTGACGTCCGAGCGCAGCAGCGCGCGGACCAGGGCCATCGGCTTGCGCCGGGAGCCCCAGCCGCCGATGCCGATCGTCATGCCGCTCTCCAGCCGGCCGACGACCTCGTCGGCGGTCATGGTTTTGTCCCTGCTCACGACTGCTGCTCCTTTTCCGTGCCGAAGGTGTCGCGGACGCGGTCGGCCACGCCGCTGAGGTTGGCCTCGAAGGTGAAGCCCTGCTCGAAGCGGTAGCTGCGGCGTACGTCGACCGGATCGATGCCGTTGATCGCGGCCTTGGCGAGGCGGATCAGCGTCCCGTCCTTGGCGGCGATCTCGCGGGCCAGCTCCAGCGCCGCGTCCGGCAGTTGCTCGCGCGGTACGACCCGCCACACGGAGCCGTGCTGGTGCAGCTCCTGCGCGGTGGCGGTCCGCGAGGTGTAGTACAGGGCCCGCATCAGGTGCTGGGGGACCAGTCGGGCCAGGTGGGTGGCCGCGCCGAGCGCGCCGCGGTCCAGCTCGGGCAGGCCGAAGGTCGCGTCGTCGCTGGCGACGATGGCGTCCGCGTTGCCGACCAGGCCGATACCGCCGCCCAGACAGAAGCCGTGCACGGCGGCGACCACCGGGACCTCGCAGTCGTAGACCGCGGCGAACGCCTCGTAGCAGCCGCGGTTGGCGCCGATGAGGGCGTCGTGGCCGGCCGTGCGCTGCATCTCCTTGATGTCGACGCCGGCGTTGAAGCCGCGGCCCGTGGCGCTGAGCACCACGCATCGCACCGACGGATCGGCCCCCGCGGCGCGTACCGCGGCGGCCAGGTCGTACCAGCCCTGCACGGGGAGGGCGTTGACCGGGGGATAGTCCACGGAGACGAGGGCGATGCCCTCTTCCGGGGCGGAGGTGGAGACACCCATGAGCAGATCAGCTACCTTTCCACCAAGCGTTTGTTAGGTTGCAAGCTAGCAGTGATCGGTGTGCGGCGGGAGATGTCCATGGGCAGCGATCGCCGAACCGACCGGATGCGCCGCTTCCGACACGGCCGGCGGGTTCTGGCCGCAGACCTCGATTCGCTCACCGAAAGGACACACACCCATGACCGGACTGTGCACGGGACGCGTCGCCGTCATCACCGGGGCGGGCCGCGGGCTCGGGCGCGCGCACGCCCTCGCCCACGCCGCCGAGGGCGCCAAGGTCGTCGTCAACGACCTCGGAGTGGGCCTCGACGGCACCGGAGGGGCCACCGGGCCCGCCCAGCAGGTCGTCGAGGAGATCCGCGCACTCGGCGGCGAGGCGGTGGCACACGGCGGCGACATCACCACCACCGAGGGCGCGGCCTCACTGATCGCCACCGCCCTCGATGCCTTCGGCCGCCTCGACACCCTCGTCAACAACGCCGGATTCCTGCGCGACCGCATGCTCGTCAACCTGGACGACGACGACTGGGACGCGGTGATGCGCGTCCACCTCAAGGGCCACTTCCTGCCGCTCAAGCACGCCGCCGCGCACTGGCGCGCCGAGGCGAAGGCCGGCCGTACGCCCGAGGCGCGGGTCGTCAACACCAGCTCCGGGGCGGGCCTCCTGGGCAGCGTCGGGCAGGGCAACTACTCCGCCGCCAAGGCAGGGATCATCGGTCTGACCCTGGTCGCCGCCGCCGAGATGGGCCGCTACGGCGTCCAGGTCAACGCCATCGCCCCGGCCGCCCGGACCCGGATGACCGAACAGACCTTCGCCGAAACCATGGCGGCCCCCGAGGACAGCGGATTCGACGCCATGGCCCCGGAGAACGTCTCGCCCCTCGTTGTCTGGCTGGGCTCCGCCGCCTCCGCCGGGGTGAGCGGCCGGGTCTTCGAGGCCGAGGCCGGCCGGATCACCGTCATGGAGGGCTGGCGGCCGGGGCCCACCGCGGACAAGGGAGCCCGCTGGACGCCGGCGGAGGCGGGGGAGGCCACGCTCAAGCTGCTCGCCGACTCCGAGCCCCCGCAGCCGGTGTACGGGGCACGCTGACACACTGTCCGCTCCGCGGCGCGGTGCCACCTGTCCGGCCGGACGGGTGGCACCGCGCCGCGGAGCTGCTCGTCCGGATCACGGGATCACGAGGCGTCGATGCCGTCACCGGAGCCGGTGACGGCATCGACGCGTACGTTCAGCCGTGTGCCTTCTCGCCCCGCACGCCGTTGTTCAGCAGTTCGGGGGAGTCGGGGCGCCCGTCGAGGATGCGGTTGGTGCGGGTGGTGACCCGCCAGCCGGTCCCGGTGCGCCGCAGCTGCCAGTGATTGGCCGTGGCCCGGCGGACGACGTACCGGCCCTCCTCGTGCACGACCATCAGTGAGTGGCACACCGCGACCGCCTCGTCGCCGTCGACCGTGATGTGCGGGGGACCCACCACGTGCGCGCAACCTCCTCGGATCCAGCTCCGGTGGGCATCGGAGCGGACCATCGCCCGGATCTGCTCCTGACCGGCGAGGTACACCTCGTCGATGTCGTACACGCCGTCCGGCTCCCAGAGCGCGGCGACCTCGTCCGCCGCCCCGCTGTCGACGAGCGGCCCGTACGACGCCATCAGGCGGGCGATCTCCCGTTCGTCCTCCAGCTGCCGCAGCCGTGCCTCGAGCGTGGCGATCCGGTCATCCATCATGTTTCTCCTGTCGGAACGGGGGCGGAGATCCGCGGAGTTCAGGTGAGATCGGCGGCGATCGCGGCCAGCGCCTCGACCTGCTCGACGTAATGGGCCGCCGACCCGGCGGCGAGGGAGACGCTCACCAGCGTGGCGCCGGCTTCGGCGACCTTCCGCAGTGCCACCGCCGTACGCTCCCCGTCCCCGGCCGGATCGAGCGGACGGCCGGCGCTGAGGACGACCTCGAAGCCCTCGGGCAGATCGGCCGCGTCGACCATCTCCCGCAGCTTCTCCAGCGAGAGACCGAAGGGGACCCATCCGTCGCCGTACGTCGTGGCACGGCGCAGCGAGCGCGGTGTGCGGCCACCGATCCACAGCGGCACCCGCTCCTGCACGGCATGCGGCTCCACCATGAAGCCCTCGAAGTCGAAGTGCTTGCCGTGGTACGCCGGTTCGCGATGCGACAGACCGGCCCGCAGCGCCGCGATGGCGTCGTCGGCGATCGCGCCCCGGCCTTCGAAGGCCGCGCCGAGAAGGGCGAACTCCTCCTCCAGGCTGCCGACACCGAGCCCCAGGACGAGGCGGCCGCCCGAGATCCGGTCGAGCGTGCCGTAGCGCTTCGCGATGGCCAGCGGATGGTGGTAGCCGAGCACCAGGACCTGGGTGGCGAAGCGGATGCGGCTGGTGCGGGCGGCGAGGTAGCCGAACGTGGCGAGCGGGTCCCAGTAGGTCCCCCCGCGCTGCTCGGCGATGCCGGTGGGGACGGCCACGTGCTCGGAACAGGTCAGGTGGTGAAAGCCGAAGCGGTCCGCGGCCTCGGCGATCGCCCCGAGCTCCTCGATGCCGGCGGTGCGCTCCCAGGGGGAGTGGGCGCCGGGGACGGCCGTGACGACGGGACTGGTGATTCCGAGTCGCATGGGCACCTCTTTCGTACGGTACGGGAGCTCACATCCAAACCGGTGAGGCGGGAACCGGGCGGGCCTCGTCCCGGTGGGCGGGAGGCGTTCGCCGCCGTCCCGCCCGCTTCCCGGTCACCGGGAACGGGTGTCCCCGCTCCCGCACGCTCCCCGTAGCGTCGGATGCGGACCCGAGTCCCGGACGAACGGTTCCTCCGGTCCGGCCCGCTCCGGTCGGACGGCGGTCCGCACGTCCGACCCTGCGATCTTTCGATGTGAGGAGATGCCATGACCCGCTGCGTCGTCGTGACCGGAGCCGGCTCCGGGATCGGAGCGGCCCTCGCCGCACTGCTACGGGCGCGGGGCGACCGTGTGATCGGGGTCGACCTGCGGGGTGCGGAGATCGAGGCCGACCTGGCCACGCCGGACGGCCGCGCCGCGGCGGCCGAGGCCGCGGCTCGGGCGGCCGGCGGAGTCGTGGACGCCGTGGTCACCTGCGCCGGCACCTCGGTGCCCGGCGAGGCCATGGTGACCGTGAACTACTTCGGCAGCACCGGGTTCGTGACGGCCATGCGGCCCGCCCTCACCGCATCATCGGCCCCGCGCGTGGTGCTGATCGGGTCCATCTCCGGCACCCAGCCGGCGGACCCGGCCGTCGTGGCGGCCTGCCTCGCCGACGACGAGGAGACCGCCCTGGTCCACGCCCGGGCAGCGATCGCGGACGGGCGGGAGCGGCAGCTCTACCCCTCGTCGAAGTCGGCACTGGCCCAGTGGGCCCGGCGGACCGCCGTCGCCGAAGGGTGGGCCGATGCCGGAATCCCGCTGAACGTGGTGGCCCCCGGCGTGGTGCTCACCCCGATGAGCGCGGGACTCTTCGACGATCCGGCGATGAAGCGGGCGATGGACACCGCCGTCCCGATGCCGCTGGGCGGCTACATGGAACCCGAGGCCGTGGCCCGGACGGTGGCGTTCCTGGCCTCGGCCGAGAACACCCACATCACCGGACAGGTGCTCTACACCGACGGCGGAGCCGAGGCGACGCTGCGCGGACCGTCGGTGTTCTGAGCGCCCACGTCGCCGAGGCCCCGCGCCGCCCCGGACCGTGCGGGACCGGGACGGCGGGCAGACCCCGGCGCCGGAGCCGGCCGGGTCAGGGCCGCACGGACGCGCGGATCACCTTGCCCGTCGCGTTACGGGGCAGGCTCTCGGTGGTGAGCCGCCAGCGCGTCGGGACCTTGAAGTAGGCCAGCTCGCCGGCGGCGTACGCGCGCAGGGCCTCCTCGGTGACCGCGGACCCGGCCCTGGTCACCACGACGGCCGCCACTTCCTGGCCCAGGTCGGGGTGCGGGGCGCCGAGCACGATGCACTCCAAGACGTCGGGGTACGCGCTCAGCACCCCCTCGATCTCGGCGGGGTAGACGTTCTCCCCACCGCGGATGATCAGGTCGGATCGGCGCGTGGTCAGATACAGCCGCCCCTCCCGCAGGCAGCCGATGTCGCCGGTGCGCAGCCAGCGGTCCTCGCCGATCGCGTTCCCGGTGGCCTCCGCGTCGCCCCAGTACCCCAGCATGTTGAAGGCGCTGCGGACGCACACCTCGCCCTCCTCCCCCTCCGGGAGCGCTTCGCCGAGGGGGTCGCGGATCTCCAACTGGACACCGGTGACCGGCCGGCCGAGCGATCCGGGTGCCTCCACGAGATCCTGGGAGGTGGCCACGGCGATCGCGGTACAGGACTCCGTCAGGCCGTAACTGTCCACGAGCGAGTCCTTCGCGAACGGCAGTTGCTTGCGCAGCTGCTCCTTGAACCGGGTCGAGGAGGGTGCGGAGGCCAGCGAGAATGCGGTCAGCGAGGACGTGTCGTACGCGCTGACGTCGCCGTGTTCCAGGAGCCGGTTGGCCATCGTGGGGACGGCGCCCCAGTTCGTGATCCGCTCACGCTCCACCATGCGCAGCACGGTATCCGCCTCGAAGGCGCCTTCGTACAGGGCGATCTTGCTGCCCGTCGCCAGGCGCGGCACGACCAGATTGTGCAGGCCGGCGATGTGGAAAAGCGGCAGCGCGAGAAGGTGGACACGGTCCATCGGGTCCAGCGGATCGCCGAACGTCGTCAGCAGGGCGTCGTTCAGCCGGTGGTACTCCACGACGGACAGCAGGTTGCGGTGGGTGTGGACCGCGCCCTTGGGACGGCCGGACGTGCCGGAGGTGTAGAGGATGACGGCCGGGTCGTCCTCGGCGACGTCCACGGAGGGCAGCGGCTCGTCGCCGTACGCGGTGGCGAAGCGGGAGATGTCCTTGGTGACCGAGAGCACGGGCACCTCGACCCCGGCGAGCAGGGCGGCCCGCTTGGCGTCGGCCACGACCAGGGAGGGGGCCGCGTGCCCGACGCCGTACTCCAGCTCGCGCGCCGACCACCAGGCGTTGAAACCGACCACCACGGCGCCGATCGACACGGTGGCCCAGAACGTCTGGATCCACTCGACCGAGTTGGCGGCGGCGATGGCGACCCGGTCGCCCTTGGCGACGCCGTGCTCCTCGCGCAGCACCCGTGCCAGCGAGGCCACCTGGGCGGCGTGCTCGGCGAACGTCAGCCTTCGGTCCGCCGTGACGACGTACTCCCGGTCGGCGAACCGGACGGACTCGTGGAGCACCTCGTGCAGCGCACGGCGGCGATGAGTGAAGACCGGGAGACGGGTGCCCAGGACGTCGTCCTCGGCGAGTTCGAACCGGCCACCGGGGGCGGTGAGCCCGGCCATCACGGCGAGGGCGTCGGAGCGGGCGTCGGTGTCGCTGGTCATCGGGGACTCCTCCGGGGGCATCGGGACTCCACTGGGATCGCGGTCGGGCCAGTGTCGGCCAGAGTTCGGCCTCCGTTGCCCGTGTGGTTCCGGTCACTGGGACACCTCGACACGACTATGCGGGAACTGCTGACGACGGCCCGGTCGGGCATCGGAGCAGAGCGACCTGCATCTCCACCAGTTCCCGGACGGTCCGGGCGAGCGCCCCGGGTTGCGACCCGTCGTCGTGGTGACGGCGCTTGTGCTCCGCGAGCAGGCGCACGCTGACCATCGCGGACCACTCCAGGCGGCGCTCGACGTCGTCGCGGGGGAGATCCCCGAGCAGGGCATGGATCCGGCGGTGCACGAGATGGACCGAGGCGGGGGTGGTGGCGGTAGCGCCAGGCCGCGCGCACGGACGGCTCGTCGAGGGCCCGCGCCAGGAAACGCAGATAGTACGCGCTGCCCCCGGCGCCCTCGATGGTCTCGGCCAGCGGCCGGCCGAGCAGGGTGACCAGGGTCCGCAGGTCCGGAGGGGGGCGTGGCGCCCTGCGCCCGTGCTACGAGCTCGGCCGGCCGCGCGTCCACCGGCCCCGAGCGCGCCGCGATGATGGCGTCGAGAAGGCCCATGCCGGGAATCGAAGTGGTACTGCGCCGCCGACTTGTTGCGCTGCCTCGCCTCCGCACCCACGGTCCGCAGGGAGACGGCGTCGATCCCGCGCTCGGCGAAGAGCCGCTCGGCGACGTCGATGAGAAGGGCGCGGGTATGCGCCCTGGGGTCTGCCACGGGCTCCTCCGGTGAGTGGCACGGATCGTCGACCACGTCAAGGCGTGCCCAAGAAGGTCCAGCGGTACGCCGAGGAATGGGCCGACGCGGCCGAGGAGACGGCCGCGCTGCGCCCCTCGGCGATCACCCCGGCCACGGTGACCCGGGCACCGGGACGGAAGCCGTCGCTCGTGGCGCGGGCCCGGGAGCCGGCCGCCACGGACCTGCGACTGGCCTGCCACGTCGCGGAGTAGGCCTTCCTCGCCGACCGGTCCGACGAGGACGCCCGGACCTGCTACCGCGAGGTGCTGGAGGCGCGGGCCGCGAGCGAGCCCTCGCTGATGGCGCAGGTGAACCTCAGAATCAGCGCCCGCTGGGTGCGTGCCGCTGAAGGTGCGGAATGAGCCCCCGCCCGAACGTCGTCGTCGTACATCGGTCTCAACACCGGTTCCCCGGTCGGCGACTACCCGGTGATCCACCCGTTCCGGGGCGGCACCCTCGCACGCGTCGGCATCGAACTCGACGGCTGACCCGGGCCCACTGGCCCGCCGGACCGAGGTCTGGCGACACCCGCGAGCCGGCACACCGGAACCCCTGATTCCGGAGTGCCGGCGGCGCCGCTTCCGACGGTTCCCGGTGAGTGGGATGCGTCACGTCGGGCGGATTTCGCGAACCGTAGCCTCCCCCCACCCCGATCCGCTCCCCGCTCCCCGCTCTCCGCTCCACCCGAAAACTGGAGGAAGAAATGAAGCGAGCACCACGGGTTCGCACCCGCCTCGCGGTCGCCCTGATTGCCGGAGCGATGCTCACTTCGGCCTGCGCGTCCGCTGACGACAGCGACAGCGGCAGCGGCAAGAACACGGCGGCCGAGCGCGGCCGTTACCAGTTCGGGCTCATCGGCAAGCAGTCCGACGCGGGGGAGCCGGTCAGCGGTGGCACGCTGAACTTCGCCGACTACGCCGAGGCCCGCAGTCTCAGCCCGGCGGTCACCTACGCCACGGGTGCTTCGGGCGGCTCCGCGATGGCGGCCGTCTACGACGTGCTGGTGCGCTACAACACCGAGACCAGGAAGTACGAGCCCTGGCTCGCCCAGTCGCTGGAGAGCAACAAGGACGCCACGACCTGGACGCTCAAGCTCCGCAAGGGCGTCAACTTCTCCGACGGCACGCCGCTGAACGCGAAAGCCGTCGTCGACAGCATCACCTGGTACCAGAAGAACAAGGGCGCGGACACCGCGCTGCTCGCGCCGAACATCGCGGGGATGAAGGCGGCCGACGACCTCACCGTGGTCTTCACCATGCGCACCTCCTGGGCCAAGTTCCCCGCGATGCTCGCCCAGGCCGCCGGCATGATCGTGGCCCCGGCCGCCTACGCGGGCAAGGAGTTCAAGCCGATCGGCGCCGGTCCCTTCACCCTCGACCGGTACGCGCCCCAGGAGGAGATGATCCTCAAGGCCAACACGAAGTACTGGAAGGGCAGGCCGCACCTCGACGCGCTCCGGTTCTACTGGCCGCAGTCGGACGAGGCCAAGCTCGACGCCCTCAACGACGGCACCGCGGACGTGACCTACATGCGCGGCCCCGACGTGGTCGACAAGGCCGTCAAGCAGGGTCACCCGGGCGAGTTGACGCTGACCGCCATGGGCAACGTGATCAACATCAACAGCAGCGCGGGCCGCCCCGGGCACGACGTCCGGGTGCGCAAGGCGATCGCCCTGGCCCTCGACCCGCAACTCGACGCCCAGCGGAGCTACAACGGCAAGGGCCTTCCGGGCAAGGAGCTGTTCCCGCCCGAGTCGCAGTGGCACTCGACGGTCAAGCCCCTCGGCGTCGACCTCGACGAGGCGAAGAAACTCGTGACGGAGGCGAAGAAGGACGGCTTCGACGGCACCGTCAGCTACATGGACGGCACCGACCCCGTCTCCCGGGCCAAGGCGGTCACCCTCAAGGCCATGCTCGAACGCGTCGGGTTCACCGTGAAGCTCGACCTCGAGGCCTCGATCGCGGACCGGGTGAAGAAGACCTACGTCGACCACGACTTCGACCTCAGCCGCGGGGCACTCAGCGTCTCCGAGGGCAACCCGTACCACCGCCTCCAGAGCGCCCTGAACTCGAAGAGCTTCGGGAACCCCGGAAGCTACGCCGACCCGAAGATGGACGCACTGCTCGCGGAACTGCACGCCGCGGTGACCGACGAGCAGACGCAGAAGGCCCTCGACGGCATCCAGACCCTCGTCAACGAGACGGTGCCGCTGGCGAATCTGGGCGCCAGCGCCGGGTTCACCGCCTGGGGCAAGAAGGTGCACGGCATCGTGCCCACCGAGGAGTACATGGCGCTGTTCGGCGAGGCCTGGATCAGCAAGTGATCCCCGCGCCACGCCAGTGGGCGGGCCGCGGGGCCACGACGGCCTCCCGGCCCGCCCGTACCACCGACGCACCCGTCGACGACGGCCGGACCGGGCCCGGCGGACGGTCCCTGACCGGGCGACGGCCACAGGATCCCGGTCACCGGGACGCGCCCCGATCCGCCGGCCACCGCGCCCCTAGCGTCACCTTGATGTGGTGCGGCTCTCATCGGCCGGGCCGCAGGCACCACGCAGATCAGGAGGAAGTATGAGTCTCGCCGCGGTGTGCAGGCTGGCCGTGAGGGCCGCCGAGCTGGTGGGCGTACTGCTCATCGTGAGCATCGGGGTCTTCTCCCTGGTGACCCTGCTGCCCGGTGACCCCGCGGTCGACATCCTCGGAGCCGGGCACCCGCCCTCGGCCTACGCCGAGCTTCGCCACGACCTCGGCCTCGACCAGCCGCTCCTCACCCGCTACTTCGACTGGCTGGGCGGTGTCCTCCACGGAGACCTGGGCCGGTCGGTCGTACCGCCGCAGAGCGAGGTGGCCTCCCGGGTGATCTCCGCGCTGCCCGTGAGCGTCGAGATCGCGGTGCTGGGGCTGCTGATCGCGCTTGTCGTCGCCGTCCCGCTGGCCATGTGGTCGGCCTACCGCGAAGGCGGCCGGGCCGACCGGATCATCAGCGCCGGTACGTTCGGTGTGCTGTCGGTGCCCAGCTTCCTGGCCGGACTCCTGCTGGTCCTGGTGATGGTCACCTCGCTCGGCTGGTTCCCGCGGTCCGAATGGGTGCGGCTGGGCGACGGGGACCTCCTCGGTAATCTGCACCACGCCTTCCTCCCGGCACTGACCGTCGCCCTGGCGGAGCTCGCGATGTTCACCCGGGTCCTGCGCGGGGACCTGATCGTCACCCTGCGCGAGGAGTACATCCTCGCGGCCCGGGCCAAGGGGATGGCGCCGCTGCGCATCCTGGTCTCCGACGCCCTGCGCCCCTCGTCGTTCTCCCTGGTGACCCTGCTCGGCCTGAGCCTGGGCCGGCTGATCGGCAGCACCGTGATCGTGGAGTACCTCTTCTCCCTGCCCGGCATGGGGTCCCTCGTGGTCAACGCCGCGAACCAGGGCGACTACCCGATGGTGCAGGGTGCCGTACTCGTCATCGCCGCCATCTACGTGGTGATCAACGCCGGCATCGACTTCTCCTACGGCTATCTCGACCCGAGGACGCGACGTGTCCATGTCTGACATCGTTCCGCGCACGCGGACCGCCTTCCCGCTGCCCCTGCTGCCCGCGGTGGCGCTCGTCGTCATCGGCCTCGGCCTGACGGTGTTCGGCGCCACGACCACCACACTGATCGCACCCGTGAAGGCGGTGCTGGCGCTGGCAGGCGTCGGCCTCCTGCTGAACGGTGTCTCACGCCTGGGCAAGGCCTGGGCCGGGCCGCAATTCGACGTGGTGTTCTGGTCCGCCGCGAGCTGGCTCGTACTGCTCGGCCTGGCGATCCTCCTCACCCCCTGGCTGCCGCTCGCCGAGAACCGGGACGTGGCGGCCACCGTCGCCGAACCGACCTTCGCGACCCCGGCGTTCACCGGACCCCACCCGCTCGGCACCAACGGTTTCGGGCTCGACCTGCTCGCCCGGTCCCTCTACGGCGCCCGGTCCTCGCTGCTGATCTCCCTGTCCGCGGTCCTCGTCGGTACCGTCGTCGGCGCCGTGATCGGGCTGGTGGCCGGATACTTCCAGAAGACGGTGGACCGGGTGGTCGCCATCGCGACCAACTCGCTGCTCGCCGTGCCCCCGCTCATCCTGCTCATCGCGCTGGCGACCGTGCTGGAACCGAGCCTGCGCAACGTCGCGCTCTCCCTGGCCCTGCTCACCGTGCCGGGCATGGTGCGGCTCAGCCGCGCCACCACGGTGGCCTACACCAACAGGGAGTTCGTGATCGCGGCACGCGCGATGGGCGCGAAGCATTCGCGGATCATGGTGCGCGAGCTGCTGCCCAACGTACTGCTGCCGATCATGTCCCTGGCCATCGTGATGATCTCGGTCCTGATCGTCGCCGAGGCATCCCTCAGCTTCCTCGGGCTGGGCATCCAGCCGCCCGAGCCGACCTGGGGAAACATGATCGCCGAGGGTGAGGGGCACGTCTTCGAAGATCATCCGCACATCGTGCTGGTGCCCGGGGTCTTCCTGTTCCTCACCGTTTTCGCCTTCAACATCGTCGGTGAGAAGGCTCGCCGGCGGTGGGACCCCCGGAGCGTGAAGCTGTGACCACCCCACCCCTGCTCGACGTCACCGACCTGCGCACGGTCTTCCACACCCCGCACGGAGAGATGCGGGCCGTCGACGGCGTCTCCCTGTCCCTGTCCCCGGGGGAGACCCTCGGCATCATCGGGGAGTCCGGATCGGGCAAGTCCGTCCTCGGACGCACCGTCATGGGCCTGATCAGCAACGGGCCCGCCACCTCGGTCTCCGGATCCGTGCTCATCGGCGGCAAGGACGTCCACGCGCTCACGCCGCAGCGGCGGCGTGAGCTGTGGGGCACCGAGGTGGCCATGGTCTTCCAGGACCCGATGACATCGCTGAACCCGGTGAAGAAGGTCGGTACGCATCTGTCCGAGAGCGTGCGCCTGCACCTCGGCCTGAGCCGCGCCTACGCCCGGGACCGGGCCGTCGACCTGCTCCGGCAGGTCGGCATCCCCGAACCCTCCCGGCGTGCCGGGCAGTACCCGCACGAACTCTCGGGCGGCATGCGGCAGCGGGTCGTCATCGCGATGGCGCTGGCCTGCGGTCCGCGCCTGCTCATCGCCGACGAGCCGACCACGGCACTCGACGTCACGGTCCAGAAGCAGATCCTCGACCTGCTGCAGGCGCTCGGCGAGCAGCTGCGCATGGCGACGATCCTGATCAGCCACGACCTCGGCACCGTCGCCGGACGGGCGGACCGGGTCGCGGTGATGTACGCCGGCCGCATCGTCGAGCACTCCGGCACCGCGTCGGTGTTCGAGAGCCCCCGACACCCGTACAGCCAGGCCCTGATCGCCTCGATCCCGCAGCTGGACACGCCCCCGCACACCCTGTTGCCGACCATCGAGGGCCGGCCCCCGAACCTGTTGAGTCCGCCGGCCGGCTGCCGCTTCGCCGCCCGGTGCGGCTTCGCCACCGACCGGTGCGCAAACGAGGCCCCCGAACTCGTCCCGCACAAAAGCACCGACGGCGTCGGCGTCGTCGCCTGCCATTACCCGCTGGGTGTCGCCACTGCCGAGGAGGCCACGGTATGACCGCGAACGGTGCCGTCGTGGAGACGCCGCGGCGGCGCGCGCTCACCGCCGAGAACCTGGTCGTGGAGTTCCCGGTCGGCGGCGGTCAGAAGGTGCACGCCGTCTCCGGGGTCAGCCTCGAACTGGCGGCGGGGGAGACGCTCGGGATCCTCGGCGAGTCCGGCTGCGGCAAATCCACCGTCGGCCGCGCCCTGATCCAGCTCCCGCCCCCCGATTCGGGCACCGTCAGCCTCGGGGACGTCCGGCTCGGCGGGCTCCGGCCGGAGGAGCTGCGCAAGGCACGGGCCCGGATGCAGATCATCATGCAGG
Organism: Streptomyces sp. NBC_01241; assembly: GCF_041435435.1. Taxonomy (NCBI): domain Bacteria; kingdom Bacillati; phylum Actinomycetota; class Actinomycetes; order Kitasatosporales; family Streptomycetaceae; genus Streptomyces; species Streptomyces sp. NBC_01241. Next base: position 7,896,515 of record NZ_CP108494.1, read on the forward strand.
ACCCGGTTTCCGCGCTGAACCCGCGCCGGAAGGTGAAGGACCTGGTGTGGGAGGGCCCCGCCATCTGGGGACACGACGGCTCCGACAAGGACGCCAGGGTCGACGAGGCGCTGCGGGCCGTCGGACTGGATCCGGAGACCGTGCGGGACCGCCGGCCCCACGAGCTCTCCGGCGGACAGTGCCAGCGGGTGTGCATCGCCCGCGCGCTGATGCTGGACCCGGAGGTCCTGATCTGCGACGAACCCGTCTCCAGCCTGGACGTCTCCGTGCAGGCCCAGATCCTCAACCTGCTGGAAACAACCACCCGACGCCACGGTCTGAGCATGGTGTTCATCGCCCACGACGTCTCCGTCGTGAAGAACATCAGTGACCGGGTGATGGTGATGTACCTCGGCAGGACGTGCGAGGTCCTGCCGTCGGACGGGATGCACCTGGAAGCCGTCCATCCCTACACCCGCCTTCTGCTCGCGTCCCTTCCCGAGGCACAGCGCAGCGCCCACACTGGCGACGCGGTCGAGGTGAAGGGGGCGGCCGAGCTGCCCTCGCCGCTCGACCCGCCATCGGGTTGTCGGTTCCGTACCCGGTGTCCGCTCGCCACCGGGCAGTGCGCGGACGAGGTGCCCCGGCTGCGGGAGATCGGGACCGGGCACCGGGTCGCCTGCCACCACGTCGAGTCAAGGAGGAACACCAAGTGACGAACACCGAGACCACCGGGGCCGAGGCCCCCGAGGCCCCCGAGGTTCTCGCCCCTGCCACTCTGGGGCCCATCCAGCTGCGCAACCGGATCATCAAGGCCGCGACGTACGAAGGTCTCAGCCACAAGTCCCTGGTCACGCGGGACCTGGTGGACTTCCATGTCGCTTACGCCCGCGGCGGCGTCGGCATGACCACCGTGGCCTACTGCGCGGTCGCCCGGGAGGGACGCACCGACCGGCACCAGATCCACTGGACCGACGAGGCGATGCCCGGCCTGCGCAAGCTCACCGACGCGGTGCACGCCGAGGGCGCCGCGGTGTCGGCCCAGATCGGCCACGGCGGTCCCGTTGCCAGCCCCAAGGGGAACGGGCTGCCGGCCCTGGCACCGACGAAGCACTTCCACGCCACGACGCTGAGCTGGGCCAAGGAGACGACGCTCGACGACATCGCGCGCATCACCGAGGCCCACGCCGAGGCCGCCCGCCGCGCCATCCAGGCCGGCTTCGACGCCGTCGAGGTGCACCTGGGCCACAACTACCTGGCCAGTTCGTTCCTCAGCCCCCGGATCAACAAGCGCACGGACACCTACGGCGGCAACCTGGAGAACCGTGCCCGGTTCGCCCGGGAGATCATGCGGGCGGTCCGCGACGCGGTCGGCGACCGCATCGCGATCATCGCCAAGATGAACATGGACGACGGCGTGCCCGGCGGATTCTGGCTCGACGAGGCGATCCCGGTGGCCCAGTGGCTCGAACAGGACGGCACCGTCGACGCCCTGGAGATGACCGCCGGCAGCTCGCTGCTCAACCCGATGTACCTCTTCAAGGGAGACGCACCGCTCAAGGAGTTCGCCGACGTCATGCCGCAGCCGATCAAGCTCGGTGTCAAGCTGGTCGGCAAGCAGAAGCTGCGCAGTTACCCCTACACCGACGCGTATCTGCTGGAGGACGCCCGCTAGATCCGGGCCGCGGTGAAACTGCCGATGATCCTGCTCGGCGGGATCACCGGCAAGCCGGTCATGGACCTCGCGATGCGGGAGGGCTTCGAGTTCGTGGCGATGGCCCGGGCACTGCTGCGGGAGCCCGACCTGGTGAACCGCATCCAGGCCGACGCCACCACCCCGTCCCTGTGCATCCACTGCAACAAGTGCATGCCGACCAACTTCACGGGCACCCGCTGCGTCCTGGTCGACCGCAGCACCACCCGGCGTCAGGACTGGGGCCGGCCCGCCGGTTACGTGTCGTAAGGCGCGCCGCCCGGGGACGGGCGCCTTGACCGGCGAGCGCGAGGGCTCGGACGAACAACAGCTGAGGAGAGGCCGATGACCGGCAGTCGGGACGCCGTGGGGACCGCAGCGGCGGTCAGGAGCGGTGAGGTGGACGCCCGCGCCGTGGTGGAGGACGCGATCGCGTGCATCGAGCGGCTCAACCCCGAGTACAACGCGGTGATCCACACCCGGTTCGACCGGGCCCTGGAGGAAGTGGACGCGGGATTGCCCGACGGGCCGCTGCGCGGCGTGCCGGTCCTGATCAAGGATCTCGGCACGGACGTCGCCGGCCTGCCGTCGACCGGCGGCAGCCGCCTCTTCGCCGAGGGCCTCGCCGCCCGCGACAGCGAGCTCGTGACCCGGTACCGGCGCGCCGGGATGGTCGTGCTCGGCTCCACCAACACCCCCGAACTGGGGCTCAACGCCAGTACCGAGCCCGCGTTGTTCGGCCCGACCCGCAATCCGTGGAGCACCGCCCACTCGCCGGGCGGCTCCAGCGGCGGTTCGGCCGTCGCGGTGGCCTCGGGGATGGTCCCGGTCGCGCACGCCAGCGACGGCGGAGGGTCCATCCGCATCCCGTCGGCGGCCTGCGGTCTGTTCGGTCTCAAGCCCAGCCGTGGCCGGGTGTCCCCCGCGCCGCGGCCCACCACGCTGTCGGGGCTGGTCTCCGTGCACCACGCCGTCACCACCACGGTGCGGGACAGCGCCCTGCTCCTCGACATCGCCGCGGGACCGCTCCCGGGGGACGCCTATGCCGCCCCCACGCCCGCCGACTCCTTCGCCGCCCTCGCACGGCGGGAGCCCGGACGTCTGCGGATCGGACTGATCACCGCCCTGCCGGACGGCCCCGAGGTGCATCCGGAGCCGGCCGCCGCAGCGATCGCGGCGGCCCGGCTGTGCGAGAGCCTCGGACACGAGGTCGAGGAGGCGACGGCCGCCTACCGGCCGGCGGATGTCGCCGGTGCCTCGGCCGTGCTGATGGGCAGCGGCCTGGTCGCCCAGATCGACGCCCGCCTCGAACAGCTCGGCCGGCCGCTGGCCGACGACGACCTCGAACCGTTCACACGGGTGCTCTACGACAGCTACCGGGCCCTCACCGCCGCGGACGTCAGCCGGGCCCTCGGACGCATGCAGGAGATCGGCTGGGCAGTCGGCGCGGCGTTCTCGACGTACGACGTGCTGCTGAGCCCGACGCTCGCCCGGCCGACGCCCCGGCTCGGCACGCTCGACACCAACCGGCCGGAATCGATCTACGAACACGCCTCGGTCTACTCCGCGTTCACCAGCGTCCACAACGTCACCGGCATGCCGGCGATGTCCGTCCCGCTCGGCCGGGACGGCGACGGGCTGCCGCTGGGCGTCCAGTTCGCCGCCGATCTCGGGGGCGAGGGGCTGCTGCTCTCCCTGGCCGCGCAACTGGAACAGGCCGCGCCCTGGCCGGCGGCGCGGGTCCAGGAGGGGCCGGTCACCTGACGACCCGGTATCGAGACAAACAAAAGCAATACGTCACACATCCCTACCGTTTCCGGCTCGGACGGCACCGTTTGATTGATCAAAAAGGCGGCGGGTTAGCATATGAGCGCCGCCTAGCTCGAAAGATAAATCTGTGACTGTCAATGACGACTCGTTCACCAATTGGAACAACCGCGAGGAGATTGCGGAGTCGATGATCCCGATCATCGGGAAGATGCACCGGGAGCGGGACGTGACGGTCCTGCTGCACAGCCGCTCCTTGGTGAACAAGTCGGTGGTCAGCATCCTCAAGACCCACCGGTTCGCCCGGCAGATCGCCGGTGAGGAGCTCTCGGTCACCGAGACCATGCCCTTCCTGCAGGCCCTCACCACGCTGGATCTCGGCCCCTCCCAGATCGACATCGGCATGCTCGCCGCGACCTTCAAGAGCGACGACCGCGGTCTCTCGGTCGAGGAGTTCACCGCCAAGGCCGTCGCCGGCGCCACGGGTGCCAACAAGATCGAGCGTCCCCAGGGCCGCGACGTCGTCCTCTACGGCTTCGGCCGCATCGGCCGCCTCGTCGCCCGCCTGCTCATCGAGAAGGCCGGCTCCGGCAACGGGCTGCGGCTGCGCGCCATCGTCGTCCGCGGGGGCGGCGGCCGGGCCGACGAGGACCTCGTCAAGCGTGCCTCGCTGCTGCGCCGCGACTCGATCCACGGCCAGTTCCAGGGCACGATCACCGTCGACGAGGCGACCAGCACCATCGTCGCCAACGGCAACGAGATCAAGGTGATCTACGCCAACGACCCGTCGGAGGTCGACTACACGGCGTACGGCATCAAGGACGCCATCCTCATTGACAACACCGGCAAGTGGCGCGACCGCGAGGGCCTGTCGCAGCACCTGCGCCCCGGCATCGACAAGGTCGTCCTGACCGCTCCGGGCAAGGGCGACGTCCCCAACATCGTGCACGGCGTCAACCACGATGCGATCAAGCCGGACGAGCAGATCCTGTCCTGCGCCTCCTGCACCACCAACGCGATCGTCCCGCCGCTGAAGGCGATGGCGGACGAGTACGGCGTGCTCCGCGGCCACGTGGAGACCGTCCACTCGTTCACCAACGACCAGAACCTGCTGGACAATTACCACAAGGCCGACCGGCGCGGCCGCTCGGCGCCGCTCAACATGGTCATCACCGAGACCGGTGCAGCGTCCGCCGTCGCCAAGGCGCTGCCCGACCTCAAGGCGCCGATCACCGGCAGCTCGATCCGCGTCCCGGTGCCGGACGTCTCGATCGCGATCCTCAGCCTGCGGCTGGGCCGTGAGGCCACCCGCGAAGAGGTCCTCGACTACCTCCGCGATGTGTCGCTGACCTCGCCGCTCAAGCGCCAGATCGACTTCACCACCGCCCCCGACGCGGTGTCGAGCGACTTCATCGGCTCGCGACACGCCTCGATCGTCGATGCCGGTGCCACCAAGGTCGAGGGCGACAACGCGATCCTCTACCTCTGGTACGACAACGAGTTCGGCTACTCCTGCCAGGTCATCCGGGTCGTCCAGCACGTGTCCGGCGTGGAGTACCCGACCTACCCGGTCCCGCGGGTCTGATCCCGACGTGTAGGTTCCGCGTTCTGATGGACACTGTCCATGCAAGATGGACAGCGATTGGGCACTTTCGCCATTCCGTGGGCACTGACTGCGGTCAGTGAGGTCTTCTCGGCAACGTGACAGTTGCGGAGTGTGACGGGGTGCGGGTGCCCGCTCGCGGCCTAGTTCTGCGGTGCCAGGGTGCGCAGGACGTCGAACTCGTTGCCCTCGGGGTCTGCCATGACCACCCAGTTTCGGTCTGAGCCCTGGCCCACATCAGTCTTGGTGGCGCCGAGGCCGAGCAATCTGGTCACCTCGTCCTCGGTGCTACCGTCGATCGGGCTGACGTCGAGGTGAAGCCGGTTCTTCACGGTCTTGCCCTCGGGCACCTGGATGAACAGCAGGGTGGGCGGCATCTGGCGGGCCCGAACATCCTCGACGGTCGGCACCCAGGAGCCGATCTCGACCTTGCCCTCGCTCCGGTCGATCACCTTGAAGTCCAGGACCTCGCACCAAAAGGCCGCGAGCCTCTCCGGATCGTGGCAGTCAACGGCCAACTCGGTGAACCTACTTGTCATGACTCTCCCAGATAGTGCGGACAGGGCTCAGAGTATGCCGCCCGTCCGACAGATCCGAGATCTTCCTGACTAGGGTGCGTTTCAGAAGTGGATCTCGATGTGTCAAGATCCACTTCATGGGGAGGCATGATCTGACGAATGCACAGTGGGCGAAGCTGGAGCCGCTGCTCCCGGTCGGAAGCAAGCCTGGACGGCCGCCGGTCCGCACCAAGCGACAGTTGATAGACGGCATACGCTGGCGCACTCGCGCCGGTGCTCCCTGGCGGGACGTGCCTGAGCGGTATGGCCCGTGGGAGACGGTGTACGGACTGTTCCGGCGTTGGCAGCGGGACGGCACCTGGCATCGCATCTTCGAGCAACTGCAGGCCCGGGCCGACGCCGAGGGGCTGATCACCTGGGACGTCTCGGTGGACTCGACTATCGCCCGTGCCCACCAGCATGCGGCGGGTGCCCGCAAAAAGGGGATCTGCAGGTCGAGCCGCCGGGTGGCGTCTTCACCGAGCCTGACGACCATGGGCTCGGACGTTCCCGGGGCGGCCTGACGACCAAGCTCCACCTGGCGGTCGAGCAGGCGCAGAAGCCGATGTCACTGGTGATCACGGCCGGGCAGCGCGGTGACTCCCCGCAGTTCCAGGTGGTCCTGGACCGTATCCGGGTGCCCAGGCTCGGGCCGGGCCGGCCTCGCACCCGGCCGGACAAGGTTCGTGCCGACAAGGCGTACGGCTCCCGCGCGAACCGCGCCTACCTGCGCAAGCGCGGTATCCGCTGCACGATCCCGGAGAAGCGTGACCAGATCGCCAACCGCAAGAAACGCGGCCCTCACGGCGGTCGGCCGCCGAAGTTCGACAAGGCCGACTACAAAGAGCGCCACGCGGTGGAGTGCGGAATCAACCGCCTCAAGCGGCACCGCGCGGTCGCCACGAGATACGACAAGCTCGCCGTCCGCTACGAAGCGACCGTTCTGGTCGCAGCTATCAACGAGTGGCTGTGACCAGCATCCTCATGCTCGTCCTGGTGGCTTTCACTGGTCTTCGGTGTCGAATGCCTGGGCCACGGCGAGGCTGTCCTCGTAGATATGGTGCCGGGTGACCAAGCCGTCTTCGAAGGTGAGGTGCATAGCAAACCGCGCGCGATACGCACGTCCGGTGGACCGAGCGGTCTGGCGAATCTCGCCGATCACGACTGCGTCGTTTCCGTCGATGAGGATGCGCTCAACCTCAGTCGCCACCTGCTCCGGCACGTGGTGCTCGGCAAGTTCGCGATAGTGGGCGGCCGCGTCGGCCCGGGTGGACCGATGACGGATCCAGGGCGTGGCAGTACGACCGTGCTCGGCCTCCGGCCAGTTCAGCTTCCAATCGCCCCGCTCGGCGTACAGCTCGGCGATGCGCTCGGGGTCGCCCTCACCAATCCTGCGCAGTAACTCCTCAACCGCGGTCCGTGTGTTCGTAGATGTGGCTACGCACATGATTGGCCCCTCCGTATGGTCCGCGTCCTGCTCACGCGGCGAGATCACCAACCT